>CALEMP010000115.1 GCA_937910685.1 uncultured bacterium | reverse complement strand
CGCTTTCAGGCGCTGCGGCGTATGGGCGGCCGTGCGCCCATGGATGCCAGGGTGTGCCCGAGGTCCAGGCCAATCAGTTCCGGTTCCACCGATAGGTTGCCCGCTTGCATGATGCGCGGGGTGGCGACTCCTGCGGTGTGGCAGCCGGCGCGCCAGCCAGCCACAAGGGAGAGCACGTCGTTGGCTACGACCCAGGATTCATCCAGGTCGATGCCGTCCTCTTGACGGGCGTGGTGCATGACCCCCGTATTAGGCAGGGCGTAGACCGACTCCTTGTCATAGGGGGGGACTCCGCCCGGGCGCTCGGTGGCCGCATAGCTGCGGGTGATTTGCACCCCATGGCTGCGCAGATGCTCGAGAATTCCCGCATCGATGGCGAGCCAATCCTCGAGGGATTGGCGACCGTCGGGGACCTGGTCTTCGTTGCCGAAGAGGTAGATCTGCCAGCCTTGTTGACCAGCATGAAAGAGGGCATCAGTCGCGCCGGGAAGGAACGACACGTCGGCCATGGTACGAGCGTGGCCGAAAGTGGGTTTTTGGAGCACAACGTTCCAGCGAGCAATGAAAAGGGCGCGCCGGGGTTGGCGATTAAGGAATTGGTTCATAGGTAGCTCCTCGGGAAGAGGCTTCGGGGGGGTAACCACTCTTTCGTCCCATGGGGCTTTTGTATCGAGGTGTTGGAAAGGATTTCGTATGGAAATGAGTGAGCAGGTTCACGGATGGGAAAGATTTTCCGTGCGGTTTCAATCTGAATCAGGCTTCACTCTGGGGATCCCATTCTCCAATGGTCGATACAAGAGGCTTCGGGTCCCCATGAACCGACCATCCCTCCCAGTCCGCGTCCCAACCCTGCCCTTCAATTATGCGTTCCCTTCGCATTGCCCTAGCCCTTAATCCATTCACCCTCCATCGCCGCGGGGGAGATCATGCCCGTGCCCTGGCCAGGGAGCTCATCAGTCGTGGGCATGCGGTGCGCGGGTTCGGTGCGCCCCCCGGCGCAATCCCGCGCAGCGGTCGCAGCTTGATGCCGGGCATCGGAGGCTTCATGCCGGATGTGATCATGGCCTATGACGGGCTGTCTCCGGCGGGTTCGCACTCGGCTGCCATGGCGCGCCGCTTGAACGTACCGCTCTTCATGTTCGAACAGGGATTCCCAGTAATGGGCCACCCTGTGGAACGGGTGATGCGGTTTGTGGGCGAGAACCTATGGGGCCGGCGCTTGCGCAAGACCGTGGAACACGTGGTGGCCATTGATGATTTGGCCCTACGACAGGCCCAGGACTTCGGCATCGAACGGGACAAGATCAGCTTGATTTCTGGAGGCGTGGACCAGGGCAATTTCCGCCGGGGAATGCAATCGCACCTCTTGAAGCGACACGGAGTGGAGGGCCTAGTGGTCCTCGCCGCCGGTGGATTCCAGACCGGGCGCGGGCTGGAGAAACTGGTGCAGGCCTATGCTTCCACCCTTGGAGCCAGTGAGGACTGGACCCTCGTGTTGGCCGGCGAAGGACCCGAGATGAGCAACCTCCGTGCATTGGGCAACATCAAGGGCATTGCCGCGCGCATGATCCTGGTGGAGCGACCGCGCCCGGAAGAACTTCCCGCTCTCGTGAGTGCAGCCACCCTGATGGTGGACCCGGACGGCAGCGGCCGTGGTCCGAGGCGCACAACACTGGGTGGCTTGGCTTCGGGTACGCCACTCTTGGGAGTGCCAGGTTCCTTGCAAGCCAGCCTCGTGGAACGGGGCGTGGGGATGTTGGCGGAGGACGGAAGCGAAGCCGCCCTGGCCCATATTCTGCGCGTGGCTGCATCCGATCCCGGCCGTCGGGCCCGTTGGTCCGCCATGGCTCAAAGCCTAACTGCCGAAGAGCTCGCCTGGGAATCGGTGGCCACTCGCGTGGAACAACTTCTGCTCGGAGAATCCGGCAATTCCAGCCCCAGTGGAGCCTTGCGTATCGCCTAGCAGTAATGGAGCTGCAGGGCTTGTGCCAGGGCTAGTTGGTGGCGCGTTTGAGTTCGTCCTTGAGATAGGACATGTCCGCCATGTACTGGCGGACCGCTTCGGTAGTGTCCTTGTCCAGGTCGCTGAAGGTGACGCGCACTTCCACCGAATCGGAACGCTCGGTGAGTTCAGTGATCTCGGCGGCAGCTTCGCTGAATCCTTTCTTGAGCAGGGGCAGCTTGAATTTGACCGTCAGGGTGGTGCCCACGGCGAGCAGTTGACCCATGTCGAAGGCAGCGAGTCCGGTTTTTCCGCCAGACCACTTGTAGGCGAGGCCCGCGAGGTCGAGGCTGATCATCCGTCCCACACCGGTCCATTGCTGGCCGAATGCGTGTCCGTGCACCGTGTTCTCGGCCTTGGGGGTGCCTAGGAAATGCTCGACCCGTGATTGATCGGTGGGGCGGAAGAGGACGGAGCTTGGGTCCGCCTCGAAGTCGTGCTCGTTGTCGTCAGCGACGGGAGGTTTGGTTCCAGAAGCGAACGCAGCGCCGGCTTCCTCGTCCGAGTTGTGAACGCCAATCACCCGATCGAGCCCAATCTTCTCCAGGATGTCCCTGCAGAAAGAGCTGGGGTGGCTGATGAGGAGCTTGCCACCGGCCTCTTGCAGACTGCGCGAGGCCTTGAGGATCGCGCCCAGGGCGGTGGAGTTGATGAAGCGCACAAGGCGCAGGTTGACCACGATGTTGGTTTGGCCGGAGCGCTGGAGTGTGGCGATCTCTTCCTGGAATGCGGGGCAGGAAAAGGTGTCGAATTCGCCGCGCAAATGAAGGGTGGCGTGTTGGTCGTGGGGCTCAACGGTAGTTTTCATAGGACTGAGATCATAGCAACCGGACCCTGGCTAGATGGAGGCTGAGATCCCATGACCCTTTTATTACCGATCAGATGAGGTTCTAGCGGAGCATGAGGGCTAGAATTGGCCCCAACATGGCCTTTTGGAAGCGCAGACCGTCCAGTCCCACTCCGGATCCTTCCCTGGAACCGGTTCCTCTTCCTAGCGCTCGATCGGCAGATGCGATCAGCAGCGTGTTGCTGTTTTCGGGGGACGCGCGCACGGACGGTAAGACCGTGGAGGTCCTACTGGACGCCATCGCTCGGGTTTCCGCTTCCCGGGATTTGGATGAGCTTCTCGACTATGTGGTGGATACGGCAATTTCTACCACCTCGGCCGAGCGCGGGTTTCTGTTCCTCGCCAAGCAGTCGGGGGAAAAACCCTCCGTGCGCAACGCCCGGGACTCCCAGGGACGACCCCTCGACGAGGATGCGCGCTGGTCCACGAGCATCGTCGCCAAGGTCGTGGATTCGGGCGTCCCGATGCACACCATGATTTCGGGACAGGGAGACATGGACCTGGGACAGAGTGTGATGGACCTTAAATTGCGTGCGGTGATGTGCGTGCCTTTTGGGGTGCGCAGCACAGGCGACACGGCGGACCGGTTGGGTGCTCTCTATGTGGATACCAAAGCGGCCAGTCGCGAATTCACCGACGGGGACTTGGCCCTCTTCCATGCACTGGCACAACATGTGGCCATTGCAGTGGAAAACGCCCAGCGCACCAGTGACGCCCTGGAAAAGGCGCGCCTGGAAGAGAGCATGGCCCTGGCCACTGAAATTCAAAAGAGCATGATCCCCAAGGATCTCAAGGTGGCTCCTGGCTTTGAAGCTTTCGGTTGGTTCTTGCCCGCGGAACATGCCACCGGTGATTTTTATGATGTAGCGCAGCTGTCCGATGGGCGGAGCGCGTTGATGTTGGGGGACGCCACGGGGCACGGTGTGGGGCCGGCGCTTGTGGTGGCTTCGGCCCAAGCAGCCTTGCGCTCCTACTGCAAGATTTTGGACAACCCCTCGCGCATTGTGCAATTGGTGGACGAGGACTTGGCGGAGCGCATGGACGGGGGCACCTTCCTGACTCTTTGTTTGGTTGTTGTGGGTAAGGACGGCAGCTTTGAAACCGTGGACGCGGGTCACGGTTGCACTCTGGTCTACCGCGCCAGCACCGGTTCTGTTGAGGCGCTGAAATCCAGTGGCCCAGCCCTTGGGGTTGCTCCGGGATTCGAGCATGCAACGGAAGTGCAACCAGGCCTCGAACCCGGCGATATGGTGCTGTTGTTCAGCGATGGCCTCAGCGAAGCGGCCCATGGGGATGCGCAACACGCGCTCTTTGGGGAAGAACGGATTTCCGAGGTGCTGCAGGAGGCTGGGCAAAAGGGTGAAGGTCCACGGGCCCTTTGCAAACGCCTGAGTGAAGCAGCTCTGGAATTCAGTGGGGGCCGCCGGGATGATGATTGGACCCTCATGGCCCTGCGCCGAAATCCCTGATGGGAGCCCGTCCCGAAAAACCGGAGCTGCCTTCTCCCGGGGTGGACTTGCCCCCGGACTATGTCCGGCGCTTGGAGCGCTTGGTGCTGCAGATGGCAGCCAAGGGAGAACGCCGGGAAGGATTGGGACAAGCTCACCTTTTGGGAGCTGGTGAAGAATTCATTGGGCATCGGCCCTATCGGCAGGGGGAGGACCTGCGGCGCTTGGACTGGGATCTATTGGCGCGCAGTGATCAAGCCTTTGTGCGCCGCACGCGCCGGGAAGCAGCGCAGGTTTGGTCTGTGGTGCTCGATACTTCGGGGTCCATGGGGATTGGCTCTCCCGGCAAACTGGATGCTGGAGCGCAGCTGGCGGGAGCCATCATGGCCGTCGGTATGCGCGCGGGGGTGCGCGTGCAGTTGAAGAGTGGCCTCGGCCCGGCCCTTTCCCTTCGGCGCGGCCAATCCCTGGGCATCTTGATTCAACGACTTACGGATCTGCGCGCGGGGGGCGAGGAGGGTGCCAGCCCGGAAGCCATTCTGTCCGGGTGGGGGCCGCCCCGTGAAGTGGGGCTGGTGGTGATCATCGGGGATTTTGTGGGTTTGCGCCCAAAAGATCTCGAGCCCCATCGACGGCCTGGGAGGCGCATGGTCTTGCTGCAAGTCTTGGCCCCCGAAGAGTTAGAACCGGGAAATCAACTGCTGGGTGAAGCGGTGCATTGGTTCGATCCCGAAGGACCGGAAGAGCGCCCCGGCCTTGCTCCGGGCGAAGCCGCCTTGGTTTATGAACGCCGTCTTGAGGCTTGGCTGGAGGGTTGGCAGCGCAGCACCCGCAGTCGGGGCATGGGCTGGTCCGTAGGGGCCAGCGATGTGCCCTTTGAAGAACGGGTGGCCCTCGCCCTGGAGGGACGCTAGATGTTGGTCTGGGAACGACCCTGGGCTCTTTGGTTGTTGATCTGCCTTGGGGTTGTGCTGTGGCGGTCCCTGCAAAGGGGCGCGCCCATCGGGCGCTTGCTTGGGACCCTTGAATTTTGGCCCCGGGAGAAAGTGGCCGGTGAAGAGCGGCGGCGAGGGATTCCCCCGGCCCGTTGGGCTCTCGTGTGTGCCATGGGCGCCGCAGTCTTGGGGATGGCTGGCCCCGCTTGGCAAGGGGAAACCACCGATGCCCCTTGGCGTGTGATCGTGGATCGCAGCCCCTCCATGGGTTTGGTCCGTGGCTCAGAGGGCTCGCGCCTAGGTGTCGCCTTGGAGCTCTTGGACTCTGCCCTGGATCGGAGCGCGGCGCGCATTTTTGTGGCGGGGGACGCGTCGACAATCGAACACCGGGGAGAACGCCCCCCTCGGGATTGGGTGAGCAGCGTGCCCCGGCCGGAACCAGACTGGGCTCGCTTTGATCAACCCCGAACGATTTGGCTCACGGACCGCATGTGGGGCCACGCGCCGGTGCACGCCTGTGTTGTGGCCAGTGGGGGAGACACGGTTCCCGGGGTCGTTGCCCTCGATGGTCAGCATGAACTTTTCTTTGACGGAATCGCCTCCCGGCTTAGACCCTCAGGCCAAGGACCACAAGGTGTGGAAGTGCGAGGTCCAGCCGCTTCCCAAATCGCGGCCCTAGCGCGGATTTGGGTCGAGTCCAGAGGGCATCGATTGACCGATGAACAGCCAGCCCTGTTGATCACTTGTGCCATGGGGCCGGTGGCGGGAGCGCCCGAAGTGCAGCAGATCGAACAGGATGGCTGGAGCTTACGGGGCCATTTGATTCACCCTGCCGAGGGACGCCCCTGGGCATGGGCTCAACCCAGTGGCCTGCCTGCGGTGGCTTGGTCCCCAGGCTTCGTGGATGTGCAACTGCTCGAACTCGGCCAACCCGCCGGTGATCTTGGAGGCCTGGCACGCTCCTTTGGTGACCTGCTCGATCGCGCTTTGGTTCCCACGGGAGACGTGGTTGCCTTGGGAGAACGAGGGGCGGTGGGTGCCGGTGGAGTGAGTGGAACCTTCGAGGGTGGAGCCGCGGCCCGCTTGGATCAAGATCAACGCTTACCGCGTATTCTCTTGGCCGGTTTGGCCACCTGCCTAGGGCTGTTGGCTTTGATTCTCAGCCGCAGAAGCCCCCTGTGAGGATCGGGCCAGGGGTCCTGGGTGAGACAGTCGTTCCCGGCTCGGATTTAAGCTTGGCAGCAAGGATTGATGGCCTAGGCTGGGTGTTCACCGTGTCCCCCTTTTCCCAACACCATGAAGTTCCTTTCATCGATCTCTCTCGCGTCCCTTTTGTTGGTCGTCCCTGCCGCCTCCCAGGATTTCCCCCGGGAGCAAGACCTGAGCCATCTTGAGGGTTTGCAAGCCCCGGCTCTGGCGGTCACCGGTTGGTTCAACACTGCCCCCCTGAATCTGGAGGAACTCAAGGGCAAGGTGGTCCTGATCGACTTTTGGGGCACCTGGTGAGGCCCCTGCAGAAGTGCCGTGCCGCACCTCAAGGATCTCTACGCCCAGTACAAGGATGACGGTCTGGTTTTGATCGGCGTTCACAGTAAAAAGGGAGGCAGCCAAGCCCACGACTTTGCCAAAGCGAAGGGCATCGACTACCCGATCTGTGTGGATTCCAGCGGCAGCACGGTGGGTGCTTACGGTGTGAATTCATACCCCGATTACTATGTGATCGATCGCAATGGTGTGCTTCGTTATGCGGACCTCGCGAACTCCCATGTGGATGCGGTGGTCGCAAAGTTGTTGGCCGAGCCAGCCCCGGGTGCCACGCCCCTTTCCAGGTTGCGCGCCATGGTGGCGGGCCAGCCTGACTACGCGTTCCGAGTGCAACCCATGGGGGATGCTGCGGGCACGGACTTGGATGCGGGATTGCGCCAAACTTTTGGTGAAGACGCAAAGGGGCCTTGGCTTGAAATCGAATTGGTGATGGTAGACCGTAAAAAGGTCTTGCCCACCCGGCGCACCCTGGTGCGTGTGCGTGCGGACGAAGGTCTAACCCTTATGCGTCACCGGCTGTTCTTGGACGGAAAACTGAGCGCGGACTTGGTGCTGGAGAATGGCAAGCTCAAGGGGCGTGCCGAGGGCCAGACTGTGCTGCGCAATGTGCCCGGGAGCCTCAGCCACGAGTTGGCGTTGCATTGCCACGGGAAGCTCTTTGCGGGGGAAGGCACTCCCAAGCGCGACTTGGCAGTGCTCCTTGGCAATGGCCGCATTTCGGGTGAGGGCAGTCACTTGGCTCGGCTCAAGGATGATTCTGAACGCCCCGGTGTGAGTCGCATCGCCTGGAATCGTGGGGAGCGCGAGGTTTCCTTTGTGCTGGACTTTGACCCCAAGGGGACATTTCTGGGCATGCGGAAGCTGTCCACTTCCAAGGGCGTGGCGCCCTTGGGGATTACGATCCTTCAGGGAGAAGGCGCGGAGACCCAGTTGAAGGCGCTGTTCCCTGAGCGGCGCTGAGGCATTGGTCCAAGGGTCAGTCCCAGGAGGTGCCGTCGAGGCCGAGGGGCTGGCCCTGGATCGCGAGCCCAAAGCCCGCGCGTTGCACCTCGCCCCGTGCCCCGGAGTCCGGATCGTGCAGGGGGTTTGTGTGATTGAGATGGATCAAGCGCACCTTGGATTTCTCCTGGGCTGACAGGTGTTCGAGCTGCTGCATGGTCTCCACCACAAAGGGGTGTGGGACCTCGCTCATGGACCGGCCGGGGAGTTCATCGGGACCAAAGAAGGTAGCGTCGAGGAAAGCCAGCTGTACCCTGGCGAGTTCCGCCGCGAGGTCCCGATCCCAGCGGGTCCACTTGTCGATGTCCGGCAAGTACAGGACTGCGCCCCGGGGGCCCTCGATTCGGATGGCCACCGTGTCGCTGAATTCGCCCCGGTGGGGAACTTGGATGAGCTCGACCCGCAGGCGGTCGTTGAGCTTCAACATGGTATCGGGTCGAAGTTCTTGGATCTCGATGTGTCCGGCGGTCACCAGCAAACTCCAGGGGGCTTCGTCCCGGAGGAAACTCGCCACCGACGGGGTGCAAATCACCGGTTGGGATTCCGCGCCGTAGCTTTCGCGACCCAAGTGCAGGAGCCCCAAGATGTGTCCCATGTGGGCATGGGTGAGGAGGATCCCATCAAAGAGGGGCGGCCGGCCGGGGCTGCTAGGCCGGGGCGCAATCTGATCTGCCAGTTGCACCTGATTGGGCAAATCCGGACCCGCATCCAAGAGCCAGCGCTGATTGGAATGGGGGTCCACCAAAAGCAAGCTGGTGACCATGCGCGCCTGGGTCGGGTCCTTGCGCACCCTTTCGCAACAGGGGCGGTGACAGGCAATTTGGGGCAGGCCTCCGTCCTGGGCGGTGCCCAAGGCCAGCACGTAGGGGTGGCTTGGGGGCGCAGGCGCAGAGTTCAAGAGGCACGCCTGACTCAATAGCCCAAGGGCCATCCAACTGGCCACACGCCAGGCCCCGAATGTCTTCCGTTCGAGCCTTGCGCGCTTCTTCAGGGGGCTGGGACCGGACCAATTGGCTTCTGTATCGCTCATCGTTTCACCTTTTGCCATCATAAGAGGGCATGATGGCCCGCGACTCATTGATATGCACACCATGGATACATTCACACCGACCCCCGCTGACCGATTTACTTTTGGCCTCTGGACCGTGGGCAACCCCGGCCGCGATCCCTTTGGCCCCTCCGTGCGAGCCACCCAGAGCCCCAATCGCATTGTGGCCAAGTTGGCCGAGTGCGGTGCCTATGGGGTCAACCTCCATGACGAGGACCTGATTCCATTCGGCGCCAGTGCCGCCGAGCGCGATCGGATCGTGAAGGAGTTCAAGGGCGCCCTTACGGACAACGGCATGGTGGTCCCCATGGCCACCACCAACCTGTTCAGTCAACCTATTTTCAAGGACGGCGCATTCACCTCGAACGATCCCCGGGTGCGCACCTTTGCCCTGCAAAAGACCATGCGTGCCATGGATCTGGGGGTCGAATTGGGGGCCAAGACCTATGTGTTTTGGGGCGGACGTGAGGGCACCGAAAGCGATGCTTGTCGGAGTCCCATCGATGCCATGAAGCGCTTCCGGGACGCGATCAACTTCCTCTGCGGCTATGTGCGCGATCAAGGCTACGACCTGCGCTTCGCCCTTGAGGCCAAGCCCAACGAGCCCCGGGGAGACATCTACTTGGCCACCACCGGTCACATGCTGCACTTCATTTCGACCCTCGATGAGCCCGAGCGCGTCGGAGTCAACCCCGAGGTCGCCCATGAAACCATGGCCGGGCTTTCCTTTGTGCACAACATCGCCCAAGCCATGGAAGCGGGCAAGCTCTATCACATCGACTTGAACGGTCAGCGTATCGGACGCTATGACCAGGATCTTCGCTTTGGATCCGAAGACCTCAAGCAGGCTTTCTTGACCGTCCGCCTCTTGGAAGGGATCCCCGGGAATGATCCCTACACGGGGCCCTTGCACTTTGACGCCCATGCTTATCGCACGGAAGACGATGAAGGGGTTTGGGAGTTTGCCGTGGGCTGCATGCGCACCTACAAGATTCTCAAGGCCCGAGCCATAGCCTTTGAGGCGGATCCTGATGTGCAAGAGATCATTGCGGAGCGCACCGACGATGCCCTCGATGCCCTGCTGAACGGTGGCTACAGCACCGAAGCCGCTGAAGCGATTTCGGCCGCCTCCATTGACGTGGATACCATCGCCAAGAAAGGGCTCGGCTACGAGCGACTGGATCAGTTGCTGGTGGAACACATGATGGGCGTGCGGGGCTGAAATCGTGCTGGTGGTAGGACTGGATGTGGGCACTCAGTCCACCAAGGGATTGTTGATTGATCCGGAACGAGGCCTCGTGTTGGCTCGCTCGGCCAGTGCCTATGGTTTGATCGAGGGCTTGGCCCCCGGCGCTGCGGAACAGGACCCGGCCACCTGGGAGCAGGCGGCGGTGGATGTCTTGCGCCCTCTGATTGCCGCGGCATCTGAGGCGGGACAGACCATCAGCGCCATAGGGGTTTCCGGCCAACAGCACGGCTGTGTGTTGCTGGACCGGGACGGGCAACCGGTGCGTGCGGCCAAGCTTTGGTGCGACACGGAAACCGCTCAGGAGGCGGCGGAATTGTCCGAAATTCTCGGGCATTCCATTCCCACGGGCTACACAGCATCCAAGGTGCGTTGGGTCGCGCGCCATGAGCCGGATGCCTGGGCCAAGACCAAGACCGTGCTCTTGCCCCATGACTTTATGAACCTGCGCCTGACCGGTGAGGCTTGCATGGAAGCGGGGGACGCGTCGGGCACGGGTTGGTTTGATCCAAGGACACGCACCTTTGACCAGCGGGCAATGGACGCGGTGGACCCGACTCTGTCGGGCAAAGTACCCGGGCTGATCGGGGCGGGTGAGCCCGCAGGAGTCGTCAGCGAAGCGGGGGCCAAGCGATTCGGCCTTGCCCCTGGGACCTTGGTGTCCAGCGGCGGTGGGGACAACATGATGAGCGCCATCGGTGCGGGGGCCAGTACCCCGGGTGCGTGCGTGGTGAGCATGGGTACCTCGGGCACCGTGTTTACCTACTCGGATCAGCCGGTGATTGACCCGGAGGGTTTGATCGCGCCCTTTTGCGATTCCAGCGGCGGCTGGTTGCCTCTTTTGTGCGTCATGAACTTGACCGGAGTCACCGAAGGGGTGGTGCGTCTGACCGGTCGCGACCATGGGGATTTGACCCGAGCCGCTACCCAGATCAAGGCCGGTTGCGAAGGGCTCCTGTGGATGCCCTTTCTAGCGGGTGAGCGCGTGCCGGATCTACCCGGGGCGACGGGGACTCTGTTGGGGATGCGGGATCAGCACCTAGACGGCGCCATGCTTTATCGCGCAGCGCTGGAGGGCACCAGTTTGAATTTGGGCTGGGGCGTGGGGCGCTTGAATTCCTTGGGGGTCGACACCTCTCGACTGCACCTGGTGGGTGGGGCGGCGCAGAATCCCCTTTGGCGCCAGATTCTAGGCGCCGTGCTCAAGGCCGAAGTGCGCGTCTTGGAAGAGCCCGAGGCTGCTGCTCTGGGCGCAGGCTTGCAGGCCGCATGGACCCATGGGCGTGTGGAGGGTGCTGGGGTTGTGACCCTTCCGGAACTCAGCGCACCCTTCCTGGGTGCACCGGGCACTTCTGAGCCAGTTCACCCAGAGCTATCCGAACACTACGCCGAGCAGGCCCTTGATTATGCCGCGGCCTTGAAAAGCCACTACGGCGTCTAGACAAAGGTTAGCCCTTTGTCGCGAGGATCCTGCGCCGGCGGCGGTGCAAGCCAAGGGCGCAGAGCCCCACCAAGACTGCGAACCAGAGGGTCATCAGGCGTGTGACGAGGGTTGCCGAAGCGGCCCCCGCTCGGGCCGCTTTGGCGGTACTTCCCAGGGACTGGAACAGCCGTTCCAATTGGGATGTGTAGAGCCCCTCGGTGACTCCCAGTCCGCCCGGGGTAAAGATCGCAACGGCACCCGCTACCAGGGACAGGCTGAAGGCGGCTACGACCTGGGAGTAGGACAGGTCCGGCGGCCCAATGGCCAAGGCAATGCCCCAGGCTGCTAAACACTCAAAGCTCCAAGCGCCTACGCCAAGCAGCACCGCCGGGATCAAGAGGCGCGGGGCTAACAGTTGGCGCGCGTTGTTGAGGGCATGATCAAGCTTGGGGGCGAGACGCCCCAAGCGGCCCATGCGCCCTAGCAGGAGCACGGCAAGGCGGGTCACGGGAGGGCAGGCAATCAGGCCCACCAAGCCCAAGCAGCCGGTCAGGGTGACCCATAGAATCCAGGCGTGCTCCGCGTGTTGCGAGAAATTGGCGAGGGCGATCAGAATCAGGAGACTCAACAGATCGGTCAAGCGTTCCGCCAGCACGATGGGGGCGGTGGAGGAAATTGAGGCCCCGGTTTCATCCTTGAGCAACACGCACTTGAAGGCCTCGCCCAACTTTCCAGGGGAGACCGTCAGGGCCAATCCAGAGAGGAAAATCAAAAGGCTGGGCCCGGTGTCTAGTTCAACGCCTACCCGCTTGCGGTAGAGCTCCCAGCGCACAAAGCGCAGGCCGTAACCCAAGAGCACCAACCCGGCGGCACCGAGCAAATGGATTGCCTCGAGGTGCTGCAGGGCTTCCAGCACGCCGTCCGTGTCCGCCCATGCGATGATGCCCGCGTAGACCAGAAGGGAAACCACGCAACTGATGATCATGCCGCGCACGAGGCGCGAGTTGCTAGGTAGGGTTGACATGGTGGTTCAGGCGGGGGATGCATCCGCCCGACGGCCGAACAGGAACACGATCCCGGTCAAGACCAACATGGACAAGCCCAAGCTAGCCCAGGGCAACCAAATCCAACCTCGGTGCAGCAGGAGCGCGCAGGGCAGATAACCCATGAGCATGCTGACTCCCATGACCAGCACCGCGTAGGGCGCTTGGGTTCGTACGTGGTCCACGTGATCGCTGGCGGTTGCAATTGAACTCATCACGGTGGTGTCGCTGATCGGGGAACAGTGGTCCCCGAAAATGGCGCCCTCCAAGACCGCGCCGATGGAAAGCACCACCAAGCCCTGGCCTAGCAAAACCGGATCTACACCGAGGGGCGCACCCAGGGAGCCCAGCTGGTAGGCGAGGCCCACCACGAGGGGCAAGAGAATCGACATGGTGCTCCAAGAGGACCCTGTGCTGAAGGCGACCATAGCCGACAGGAGAAACAGGGCCGTGGGCAAAACCACATAGGGCACTCCATCGGAGAGGGTCAGGGAAAGCCAAGCGGCGGTCCCCATATCTTTGCACACCGCGCCGACCATCCAGGCCAGGTAAAGAATCGCCAGAGCCACGCCCATGGCGCGCAGGCTTTTCCAGGCCGCATCCAAGGCTGAAGGCAGGCTTAGGCCGCGGGACATGCCCATGGCCAGGGCAATCATCAAGCCAGTCAAGGAACCCCACATCAAGGGTTCGGATCCGCTGCCGTCGTACAGCACTTGGGTGACTCCTTCGATGGAGAAGAAGGTGCTGCCCATGGAAAATGCGCCGCCGGTGTTCAGAATCCAGCCGATGGTAACGACCAGAAAAGCCATCAGAGGAATGATGGCGACTAAGGCAGCGGGGCGCACGTGGGGGGCGGGTTTCAGCTCGGTGCCGGCGCTGCTCACAAGGGGCGTGGCCCCGGGCCGCAGCACGGCGCCCCCACGAGCCCGGCGTTCAGCACGCAGCATGGGTCCAAAGTCCCGGCCGCTCAGAACCACCAAACCCACGAAGTAGATGGTCAGCCAGCAATAGAAGCGAAAGGGCAGGGTTTGAAGAAAGATCCCATAGCCATCGCTGGTGCTTAGTCCTGCATCGGGCAGTTGGGCGCTGAAGGTGCTGACCTCGAAGGCGATCCAGGTGGAAAAGATGCTGATGCCTGCGACTGGGGCGGCGGTGGAGTCCACGATCCAAGCAAGTTTCTCCCGGGCCACTTTGAAGCGGTCGGTAAGCGGACGCATGGCGGAGCCCACCAGGATCGTGTTGGCGTAGTCGTCGAAAAAGATGGCCAGGCCCATGAACCAAGTGGCTACCTGGGTACGGCGGGCGCTGGAGGCCATGCGCGCAATGGACTGCATCAAACCATGGATACCGCCGGCGCGGGTGATAACGCCCACCATTGCCAGCATGAAGATCACGAACAGAATGAGCTCATAGCGCGCCTTATCCACTACTTCGTTCCAGAAGTAATGAAGGAACACGTCGGGCAGGGCTTGGCTTGCGGCGGACATGAAATCCAGGCCAGCAGCGGACTTGACCAGGAAGGCGCCTACTAGGACGCCGATGAAGAGGGCGATCACCGGTTTGCGCAGGAGGATCGCCAGGGCGATGGCTACCAGGGGAGGAAGCAGGGAGCTGCGACCCGGGGCTCGGTAGGTACGTTCGGAGTTGTACTGCTTGCCGGAGGGCTCGGCCACGGTGACCGTGACCTGGCTCGCTTCTGTCGTCACCGTCCAATTCAGTCCATCGGCAGCGGCTTCAGTGGCGCCCGTAAGGATTAACTCGCGTGGTTGGTCGTCTGTGCCGGTGGCCCCCTGAGCAGCGGTGCGCAGGGCGCGCACCAAGGAAGCCCGGGCCTGATTGCTGAGCTCTCCCTCCTTGAGGTCCTCGGACTCCATCGTGTTTGAGGAGTAACGCACCTCGCCGATGGAAACTTTCAGGGGGCCAGAATCAGAGGGGGCGCTGGCGAGCACCCGTTCCGCGAGGGTCTGGTTGGGGGCTGCGTCGTCGATTGGCTGGGCCGCTTCGTCCAGCAGGCCGCCGACCTCAAAAGCGGTCAGGCGGTCACCGGAGGGAGATGGCACCAGGAAGAGAGCGGCGATCAGGGCCCCGAAGACCGCGAAGGGCAAAAAGCGGTTCATATTTGGGCAGGATAGCGGCCCGGGGTTACCGATTGCATGGATGAATCGGGTTCCCTTCCCCTTGGGCGTAGTTTGAGGGGGTAGACACGGACATATTCCGACCGGGGGCGCGGGGAGAGAGTAGGCTGAGGCCCATGTGGATCATGTGCTACTCCCTTCTGGCCGTGGAAGAAGCCTCTTCCGATGGGGCTTCCATGGGCTTGGAACTTTTGGCCATCTTGTTGGTGGCGGGCATCCTGCTGGGCCTTGGTGTGCTCTTGGTGCGCCTGGGCGCCCTGGGGAAACGCCTTGAGGCCCTTGACCGCCTAGGTTCGATCGATGCTTCTTTGAAGTCCATCGGGGAGTCCCAGGATCAGCTTGAGTTGCGGCGCCTTGAGCACCTCCTGGTGGATATCCGCGATGGGCAGAAGCGAGCGGACCAGCGCTTGGCCCAGGCCCTTGAGGCCCGCGAGCAAGCGGTGGCTCCTGAATCCGGTGTCTCGACCCCGGCACCCGGACGCCTCGGGGAGCGGATCATGAATCGCCTCCTGTCCCAGGGCTATGAACGCATTGAGATCCTGACACCCGCAGAAGAGTTTGAAGCCTTGCTCGCCGGCGATGGTGAAGTGCGCGTGGAAGCGCGACGTGGGGGCTCGGCCTATAAGGGCCGCGTGAAGGTCCAAGCTGGTTTGATCATCGAGGTCCAGTTGCGTCCTCCCTTCTCGATTTTCCCCTGAGGGAAGAATCTCTTTGGCGTGCCTGTTGAAACCCTGAAGATCCAGGGTGTCCCTGCCGCGCAACCTGCTATTCTGCGCCTTCTCCCCAAGGCCATCTGTTCCCAGCCCAAACCTTCCCACGATCATGACCTCCGTTACCTCCATTGAGAACCTCGCCCAGCACGCCTCGGAAACCGTGGAGCTAGCAGGTTGGATGCACAGTAAAACCGGCAAGGGAAAACTTCAGTTCGTGCACATGCGCGATGGCACGGGCTTTGTCCAATGCGTTGTCAAGCGCGGTGCGGTGCCCGACGAGTTGTTCGACGGTCTTGCGGATGCGGGGCAAGAGTCCAGTCTTCGCTTGATCGGTGAAGTGCGCGCAGACCCTCGTGCCCCCGGGGGATTCGAGCTGGTGGTCAGTGGAGGCGAAATGATCCAGAGCGCCCACGACTATCCGATCACCCCCAAGGAGCACGGGGCAGATTTCCTCTTGTCGAGGCGCCACCTTTGGTTGCGCTCTAAGCGTCAGTGGGCCGTGATGCGCGTGCGTGATGCTGTGATCACATCGATCCGACGTTTCTTTGATGAGCGCGGTTTTGCCTGTGTGGACTCGCCCATGTTCACCCCCAGCGCCTGCGAGGGAACCAGCAACCTCTTTGAGCTGGATTACTTTGAAGACCAAAAGGCCTACCTGACCCAGTCCGGTCAACTCTATGCGGAAGCCTCCGCCATGGCCCTTGGCAAGATCTATTGCTTTGGACCCACCTTCCGCGCAGAAAAGTCCAAGACCCGCCGCCACTTGACCGAGTTCTGGATGCTGGAACCGGAGATGGCCTTTGCGGATCTGGACGACGTGTGCGCATTGGCTGAAGACTTGATCTGCCGTATCGTCAAGGATGTGCTGGAGCGTCGCCAGCCGGAACTGGCGGTGCTTGAAAGGGATCTTTCCAAGCTCGAATGTGTGGAGGGGAAATTCCCTCGTATCACCTACGAGGAAGCCTCCAAGATTTTGCTCGAACACCCGGACTCGAATTTTGTGGCGGGCGAAGATTTTGGCGCACCCGACGAAACGATCCTTTCGGAACGCTACAACCAACCGGTGATGATCACTCGCTATCCCAAAGCGGTGAAGTCTTTCTATATGAAAGAAGATCCCGAAGACCCCACCAAGGTACTTTGCGTGGACATGATTGCGCCGGAGGGCGTGGGGGAGATCATTGGCGGCAGCCAACGGGAAGAGGACCTGGGCACCCTTGTGGCCGAGATCGAGCGCCACGGTTTGCCCCAGGCCGAGTTCGAGTGGTACCTGGACCTACGTCGCTATGGCTCGGTTCCCCACGGGGGATTCGGGCTGGGTCTTGAGCGCACCGTGGGTTGGATTTGTGGCCTCGAGCACGTGCGCGAGGCTGCACCCTTCCCGCGTATGATGGGTCGCATCAGGCCCTAGGGGCGCCACGGGACGTCAATGCCAAAGGAGGTCAATCCTTGCCCAGGGAAGCAGCCCCTTGGGCGAGCTTTTCATAGGCTGTGGCTTCGTCCATTTGGTGTTGCCATGAACCATCCGGCCTAAAAACGTCGGGCACCTCGAAGTGTTCCGCAAGGGCGCGGGAGGAGCGATGCTTGACCCAGGCAAGGGTATCTATGCGGGGCCAGTCCGGGGGATCGTCTCGCTCCGCCGGGGTGCGCGCACGCAGGACGCGGATGAGGAATGGGACCGTTCGAGCTTCGTCGAGGGCCAGGAGCGTTCCGGCGCATTCCACCCGTACCGCAAGGTTGGGGTGCGGCGCAGGGCCAATGGCAAGGGCCAGCAGTCGCTCTCTTTGGTCTGGACTGAGAGGCGTTGGGCGCAGGAGCAGTGCTGCAGCCTGGGTGATTTGATTGCCTCCTTCGCCGCGGCTTGGGGGAGCCGTGCGTTCTTCGAGGTGCTGTAGGAAGTGCTCGCTGATGGTGGGGGAAGTTGTTCGCGCCAACAAGAGCGTGGAGCGTAGGGCGGTCTCTCCGAATCCCTTGCTTGCTTCCAACAAGGCCTGCTGGGTCGCGGGGTCCCACTCGGGGTCTTGAAGTCCACGCACGAAAGTTGCGAACTCCGACGAGTCCATGCGCTCCCAATCGGACGCGGACATTGGGTCCGGCGGGCTGCCCGCTGACGATCCAGCATCGGGCGTCCCGGCGCAGGAATGGAATACCCCAGCCATGGCCAAGAGGGCGCATGTCCGGGACCAGTCGCGGGTTCTTGGGAACGGATTCCTGATTCGCATGGGCGCAACCATAACCGCGCCGGGCCCCAAGCCAAATGCTTAGGGTCGGGGGATCAGGGCAAAGGCCCGCAGGCCCGCACCATCAGAGATCCAGAGGAGTTCGCCATCTTCCCGGGACTCAAAGGCAGCCCAGTTCCAGCGCCCCTTCGAAGCTGCGGAAAAACCCTGGTCAGGGGCATCGGCAGGAGCCACCGAATAGGTGCCTTCCTGTTGGGTCAAGATCCAGCCTCCAAAGCGCGAGGTCATGCTCACAAGGGGGCCGTTCCCGCGCCGCTGCACCTGCAAACCGCTGTTGGAACCGTACAGGTGTTCCTGATCCTTGGCCAGGGGATGGGGCCCGTTGGTGTTGGGCCAGATCGTCGGCTTCAGGCTATCGGTCCAAAAGGCCACGCGGCCATCGGCCAGGCGTAGTTGGACAAAGTCAGTGCCCTGGGTGGGGCCCACACTGGGGGGACTATTGAGATCCCAGGGGCCCGTGAGCTCGCCCGAGTCCGCGGCCAAGAGATAGGCTTGGCCTTCTTCGGTCACAACCAGGAGCTGATTTTCCAATTGGGGCAGGAACACGGGGGCTCGGGAGACCCCGGAGAGGCTCGCGACCTTTCGTGACCAAATGAGTTTGCCGCTCAAGCCCACCCGGGCTAGATTCCCGTTTCGGTCCACCAGAATGTGGTCGCTGCTCACGGGCACCGGAACCGCATCCACCCGACCGGAGCTACGCCAGGATCGCACAGGAATGCGCGAGAGCACCATGTGCTGATTGCTGGGACCCAGGATTTCGAACTCCTGATCCAGATAGCCGTCCACATGCAAGCGTCCGGCAAAAACATCGTCGATGCGCATCTCGTGTACCAAGGGCGTGTGTTCGGTGGTACCTGAGGGCAAGTGAATCGTTGCGCCACTGGGGTCGCTGGTAATGGCCACGGGCAAGTACCAGGCACCGGGCTCCTGCATGTGCTCGTTGAGCACTTCAGCTGCCTCTTGGAGTTGGCCCATGCGGGCTGATTCCCTGGCGCGCTTGAAGGCGTCGGCCCGTCGTAAGAGATCTTTGTGCTCCTCGGCCAGGGCAGCACGCACGGCTCCTTCCTCATCCGATAGGAACAACTGTCCATAGACTTGGAGGGAACGGTCCAGCTCACGGGCCTCGTCCAAACCCCGAGCTCTTTCCAATAACTGGTTTTGATCGGCGCGCAGGTTCTTTTGGGCCCTTTCCGTGGTCAGGGTCGCGCGCCGGTCATGGCGACCTACCAGTTGGGCTTCCAGGGCATCAAGACCTTGCCCCAAGGATTTCTCCTCTGGCACTGGAGGGCTCGTCAGAGCCGCACGTAGGGCTTGGGCCAGGCTGGCCAGGTTGAGTTCGCTGGCGATTTGATCTGCGTCGTCTAGGCGCACGGCACCAAGCCCAGTGGCTTGCTCACCGAGGGTTTCTGGAATGGAAGCCATCAGATCCGACTTGAGGGGCCAGATCCCTTGCACGAAGCGCAGGGTGGGCGGTTGGCTTAGGGCGCGGGCCAAGTCCAAGGCGCGCAGAGAATCCCCCCGGTGGGCTTCGTACCCCACGGCATCGTATTCGGCGAGCCACTCATCCCGTTGGTTGAGTTCTAATGCCCGTTGCTTGTCATCGATGATCCGGCGCAAGGCTAGTACATCTGCACCCTCGTCCCCGGGGAACTTTTGGGTCAGGGCCCAACTGGCCTGGTCCGGTGTGGACAAAAGGGCGTGCACTTCGGCCAATTGGCTGGTGCGCTGACGTTGGGTGTTGACTTGCACGAGGGCGATCCCCGCGAATCCAGCGATCCCTGCCATGGTGAACAAGATGCGCTTGCGCATACGCCGGGCGGAGTTCGTGGAGCGCCGCGCGCGGCTGAGCAAGAGGCGTGCTTCCCGTTGACTTGGTAGGGCAGCGGTCAACTCCCGCAGGGCTAACACGGCTCGGTCGCTTAGGCCCCGGGCCACGAAGTCCTCGCAAGCCGAGATCATCCATGGGGCGGCCTCTTCGGGAAGGCCCGATGCGAGCAAAAGCTGACCCAGCTCAAGGCGTTCGGCTGCGGTGTCCGGCGCACGGTCTTGGGCCAAGCGCAGGGCCGGTTGGGCGCGCAGCAAGAAACCCTTTTCGATTTGGGTTCGCGCAAGCCTGTGTAAGTCTGCGATGGGGGGCCGTTCCTGGTTGCCTCCATCGACAGCCTCCAGGGCTAAGCGATGGAGCTGGATACGCGGATCATCGGGGAAGATGCGCGCGGCCTCGATCCAATGGAGCACGGACTGGGCCGGTTGCATAAGTCCGTGGTCGATACGACGCAGCAGGATCCAGACAGCTTGGGCTCCCATCAGGCGCACGGTGGATACCAGGCGCCCGCTGCCCCATTCTCCCACTAGGATTTCAACCGCGTCCGGATCCAATGCACCCGGTGTGCCCCGGCTAGTCCAGGCGGTCAATCGCACGGCCGCACGGCGCCAAGCCTTGCGTCGCAGTTCTTCCATGGCCAACAGTAGGCATTGATCGCCGCTCAGGGCATAAAGGCCGCCGGACGCCAGGCCAGGCCCAATGGAGAGCACGGTTTGGCGTAGGGTCCAGCCCAGACGGTTTGCGATTTCAGTCACCGTGGAGCGCCCATCGATTTCCTGTAAAAGAACCTGGGACAAACTTTCGCAGGCCTTGGAATCGTACACCGCGGGCAAATCATCAAAGGCAAGCTGGTGTTGGGCTTGGACCCTTTCGCGTTCATCATCGATGCGCGCGTACTCCAGCAGGAGTCCCTCGATGGGGATCGGGCTGATGGGGGGCTGGTTGCCAGTGGCCAGCACTCGTCCTTCCCCGTCAAAGGGGAGTTCCCTCGGCTCAAAGCGGAAATGCGCGCCGTCTCCATCCAAGAGGCAATAGAGTTGCTCGAGCCGATTGGCCCGGGCGACTTCGGCGATGTGCAGGTGCTCGATACGCGTGCCTACAGCGTCGATCCAGGCGTCCTTGACCAGGGCTTGCCAGTGGTCCACTGGCTCCTCCTCTGCGGGCAGCAAAAATGCCTTGCCCTCGGATAGGCCCACGAGTACCCGGGGGGTGCCCCGGGAGCTGAGTGTGACGACGCCTTGCTTGCGTCCACGGGCTAAGCCCTGAAGCAATTCAGCTAAACCAATCCCGCGTACATCACCCTGGAAACTCATACTATTCGGGGACGTGTTCCCCAGCCTATTTCTTCGACCGCTAGGGGGCCGTGGCTCAATCCCTATCGACCTTCTTGGAACCATGCGCGCACTTCCCTGAGTGCCGCTGGGGTATCCAGGTTGATTCGAGCCCCAGAATGAGACAGTTCCACGGACCAAAGGGGGTTGGCGTGCTTGCGGAGATCGCGCAGGGGAGTGTCAGGACTCAGGTTGAGGGCCAGGGCTAGGGCTAGGAGTTCTCGACCGAGAATCACTGGATGCCCAAAAGCGCCATCGGGACAGCGTGGGGCAAGCCAGCCCATAGATGGGAATTGGGCCGCCCCAAAAGCCTGGGTCAGGAGCCCCACATCTTCGGTCCCAAAGCAGGGAGAATCCGCCGGCCAAAGCAAGAAGTCCTGGTTGGGGCGGGCGCGTACGGCGGCGGCCAGGCCCCCGGTGCGACCTTGACTCCATTCAAGGTGGTTGAGGACTTGGGCGGTCTTGCAGGCGCTTTGAATAGGGCCATGATCCGCGCCGGCCACCACCAGGGGCGTTTGGCTGCACCAGTTCTCGCTGGCATCCAAGAGGTGATCGAGAACGGTCTTGCCACAGTCCTGTATCTGGGCCAATACCTTGGGTTGGCCCAAGCGGCTGGATGCTCCAGCGGCCAGGATCACGAGGGTTGGTTTCATCCGCCGATCCAGCGGTCAAAAATCCCTTGTGCGCGCATGGGGTCGTCCGTGCCCTCGATCAGGGTGCGGCCATCGGGAAAAACCGTGAGCACTAAGTCCTCCACTTCAGCCCGCAAGAGCGGGCCAGCGCGCACAACACGCTTGGCAACCTGTTCCAGTTGAGCCGCCACCGCGTCCAAGTCCGGCGGCGTTCCCGGCCGCATGACTTGCACCGTGTTGCGGCCGCAGAGGGTCAAGGTCTCTTCCCCTTGGGCCTGATCCCAAAACTCAAAAATGCGCGCCCCGCAACAGGGGCAATCGGGATCGGCCTTGGCAACCAATCGGCGGCACTCACCGTTCCAGGCGTCCAACTCGATCAAGGCAGCTTCGGGCAGGGGCGCACCGCTCAAGATGCGCAGGGCAAGGCCCGCTTGCATGGAAGCCACCAAACCCACCGCGGGCATGATCACCCCCGCCGTGTCACAGGTGGGCAGGGTGCCAGCCGGGGGAGGCGTGCGGAACACGCAGCGCAAGCAAGGACCGCTTCCCGGCATGATTGGCAGCACCAACCCGGCGCCGCCCACGACTCCTCCATAAATCCAAGGGATGCCCTGCTGCACGCAGTAGTCGTTGATCAGATAGCGCGTGCCCAGGTTGTCCGTGCCGTCGAGGATGAGATCGCAGCCTTCGGCAAGCTCGGCTAGGTTGCGCCCATCCACGTGCACCGCGTGGCAGGTGAGGCGTGTGGGGCCGCCGATGCGCTTGAGGGTTTCCTCGGCGGCAAAAACCTTGGCTTGGCCCGCGGCGGCATGGGCATCATCGAACAGTACTTGGCGCGGAAGGTTGCTGAGTTCCACGATGTCCCGGTCGGCCAGGACCAATTCGCCCACCCCAGCGCGCATCATGGATTGGGCCAAGACTCCGCCCAGGGCACCGGTACCCACCAGCAAAACCTTTCCGGCGGCGAGGCGCTCTTGGCCTTCCTTTCCCAAGGAGGCAAAGCGCTCTTGCCGATCAAATCTCTTTGGCTGGTGGGGGGTCATGAGAGGAGGAACCAAATCAGGCCCACGACTGCCATAAAAATCCCCAGCAGGGCCAGTTGCAGTTTGCGGTCGCTCGGGGGGGTCTGATCGATCTCGACCCAGTTGAAGTAGCGTCGGGTCTCCCCTTCGATTTTCTCCCCGCAGTGGGGGCAGCTGTCGCCGGACTGATCCGTGGGGATCACCCCATCGCAAGCCATGCAATAATGGTTGCGCGGGCCGCCACCCTCGCGCACCCCCGGAGCTTGGGAGCGGTCCCGGTAGTACTCCACGGACTCCTGGTTCTTGTCCCCGCGGGACCGAGACCAGTGATCGGGCCCCATATTGCCGAAGCTCTTGGGGCGCGGTGTTTGCTCACCGCCATCGGGAGCTGCGTCTTTTTGGTCCGTGGGCACGCTCTAGAATAGGCCACCCGAGGTCTGGGTCAAAGCCTGACGGGGTCTTTGCTCCGGGATGATTTGCTTTTCCCGTGGGCAAGCTCCCCTGGGCTTGGACCGATGAGACAGGTGTGAGCGCACCCCTACTTGAGCAGCAAGACCCTGACCTGATTCCCCGACCCCCAGTCCAACCCGTGCGGGTTGTGGGGCCCGGCCGCCGGGAGCGGGCCTATCAGGAGGAAATTGTCGCCCTGGGCCGCCGCGGAGCAGCCCTGAGCACCAGCCTGCGGAATGTCCAAGGGGATTTGGAGTCGGCGCTCTTGATTGAGCGGGGAACCGCCCGGTTCACCGATCGCCTTGAAGATCGATTGGCTAAGGTCGAGTCTCAGAAGTCCCGGGCTTTGGTCCTGGTGGGCTCCCTGCAGCAGGAAGTGCTTCAGGTCCGGGCCCAATTGGAGCGGGCCCAGAGCCGTTTAGCCCGGGTGGAACCCGCGCGCCGGGGCTTGCTCCAGCGCCTTTTGGGGAGCCTCGTTTCCCCGCGCGCCTAAAATTGAGCGCAGGTTCGCACCGGAATCTTGCACCTCTCCCTTGACTGGAAGCCCTCAGAAGCTGATTATCCCCACGCTTCTACGAAGAAGCGGGATGCCCCACGGGGCGTATGGTGGGCATAGCTCAGTTGGTTAGAGCGCCGGTTTGTGGTACCGGAGGTCGGGGGTTCGAGACCCCTTGCCCACCCCATCCTGCTGCTGAGAAGCAGCGTTCGGGTCTTAGGACCCTTCGCTGGCGACCAGGTACTGCCTGAGGGCCGCCGGGTAGGCTTCGAGCTCGAGCCCGAACACCCGCTGGGCTAGGTCCCCAGGGGTATCGCCCGCCTCCACAGGACACCAGCGCTGGAGCAGAATTGGGCCCGTGTCGAATTCCTCTTCCACCAGGTGCACCGTGCAACCGGTGACTGCGCAGCCCCGGGCAAGCACTGCCTGATGGACCCGGTCCCCATAAAAACCTTTGCCCCCAAAAGCGGGCAAGAGCGAGGGGTGGATGTTCAGGATGCGGCCTCGGAAATCCTCCGGGATTGGCAGGAGACGCAGGAATCCCGCCAAAAGAACGGTTTGCGCCCCGCTTTGCCGAATGGCGGCCCAAGCGGCTTCACCAAATGCCTTGGTGTCGAGTTTTCTTTGGCCGTCCAAGACCACCAAGGGCAAGTTCGCGGCCCTGGCTCGATCGATGGCGCCCGCTCCATCCCGATCGCAAAGGGCCAAGCTTATTTTTGCGTCAAGAGACCCGTTTTGGGTCAAGCGCGCGAAGTTCTCTAGGTGCCGGCCGCTACCGGATACCAGAATGGCAATGGACTGGGTCATAGGGCCGTGGGCACGTGGAGGAGCGCTTGGATGATTTGTTTCCAGGGATAGGGCTGGTTGGCCTCGGCCGGGTCTCTCAGGGCCAAAGCCACCGTGGGCAAGCTCACGTGGGCGGCAGCGGCAAGGGGAGCGGAGATTCCGGGGAGGACAAGATCCCAGGGGCCTGAGCCTGGGTCACTTGTGGCGTCAGCGGCGATGGCGGGCGTGCTCTGAATCAGTGCTTGCACGCGCTGGGCAAGTTCTGGGCTTAAAACCCCCGTGCGATCGGGAAAGAGGGGCCCACGGGATGAAGGGCCCAGGCCAATCAGGGGAGAACGCTGGGTGAGATCCAGCACATCGGTCAAGTGGCGCGGACCCTTTTCCGTTTGGGGGGCGCGGGCCAAAATCAGCATTGCCTGGGCTCCAGCGGCTTGGGCCAGCCAGACTGGAAAAGCCTTGGGCCAGCCGGTGGATGTTTGGGCTGGGGAGGAAACCCACCAAACCCGTTGGGAGCCGGAAGCGTCTTGGCGGGCGTGGGCATGGGACCAAGGTTCGGGCCAAGCCTCGGTGACCAGGGATGCATCCCCTTGGTCCGTTGCCAGCCCGCCCTGGTCGAGGACCAGCACATCACACGGGGTTCCCGGAAGGCAGGCGGCGATGCCTGATTCCAAATGCTCCGCTTTGGTGAGCATCTAGGAATCCCCGGGGAGGGTATGCAGCAGCAGGAGGAACACGCTGGCCTGGTACTCGGTTGCAAGGCGTTCGAGGTGGGTGCTGGCGCCCATGGGATTGTCCGCCGAAAGGTCCTGCAGGCCTAGTCCAAGGCTTCGGACCGCTGCCATTTCCAGTTGCAGCTGGGTGGCCTCTTGGGCGGGTAACTCTTCGCCCCCGGGCGCAAAAGCTTGCTCGAAGGGCTGGTTCAATTTCCGGAGCCGTTGATCGGTGACCACGGCCTGGTCCATCAAATCCTGGGCCATGTTGTAACTCTCGAGCACGGCTGCCAAGCGCATGAGCCTACTGATGTCCACCTTTTCTGCCCCGCTGTAGGAGCGCTCGAGGCGCCGATCAAAGAGATGATCCAGGCCCTTGGCACTGACCATGAATGGTGCCCAACCCAGATGGGTGAGGGTGCCATCCACCATAACCATAGGGCCTTGACCGTCGCAGGAGATCACGTCGTATGAAACTTGACCCCGGCGCAAATCCAGCACGGTTTTGCGCCGCCAGCCGGGGGAGGTGAAACTCTGGCTCAGGAAACCGAGGGCACGCAGTCCAGCTTGGATATCGGCCTGGAGGGTTTGGAGCGGACTGGTGAGCGTGGGGGTTTGCACTATCGCCAGAAGGGACAGGAGGGCTGCGTCCGCTTGGACCAGGTCTCCCGCTTGCAGCAGCGCTAACACCCCAGGATCCCCGGCACCCGTGCCCGTAATGGCATCCTTTACGAGCTCCTGTTCGGAATCCGCCCGTGTTGTGCGGAAGGTGGCCTCCAGGTTGGAAAGGTTGCGCAGGATTGCTGCAGCGCTGGCGATGTTTTGACGCAGAAGGAATAGGCGCTGGTCTTCCTGTGGGCTTTCGGGGGGCAGGTCTGCTTGCTCGATGAAGGCGCGTAGGAGTCCGGGCAGGGCTGTGAATTCCCCCGAGGCTTGTTGGCTGGCCGCATCACTGAGAACCTGCGCGGCTCGGACCAGGGCTGCATCGAACAAGCCGTCGAGGATGGCCTGTTTGCCCTGCTGGAAACCCAAGTCCTGGGCAAAGTCCAATTGGCCTGGAACTTGCTCCAGGCGCGCTAAGATGCCGGAGAGTCCGGGCTTGGCTGGATCAAAAGTGGCCGCAGTACGGAGCAACTCAAGCAATGCATCGCGCCGGGTGCTGAGTTTCTGCTCTGTGGCTTGGTCCGCCCCTTGGTTGGTTTCGATGGCCTCGGCGCTGGCGAGGGCGTCTGTGGAGGTGGAGCTGCCGGCCCATTCCATGGCCAGATCCCGCAGGGCTTGGACACGCTGGGAATCGGTCAAGGTCT
Organism: uncultured bacterium; assembly: GCA_937910685.1. Lineage (GTDB taxonomy): Bacteria > Planctomycetota > UBA1135 > UBA1135. Next base: position 9,781 of record CALEMP010000115.1, on the reverse strand, counting down.
GGGCTTGAAGGGCTTTTAGGGCCACTTGGGCTTTGCGCTCAAAGGCTTGTTCCGCCGTGTCATGGTCCGTCGGGTCATCGCCAGCCGGGACTTCCCCGTTTCCGTTGCTGGTGATGACGGGACCAGTAACCGGGTCCGGGGTTTCTGTGAGGGGGACGTTCGGTGAGGGATCGCTGGTGGTGGGCCCCTTGGGTTGTGTCTCTGAAACCTGTGGACCGTTGGGTTCGTCCGCCTTGGGGTGCCCCGCGAGGTTGATGAAGTACCAGGCAAGGAAGGCGACGATCACTAGCACGAGAGCGATCATCGGTCCGCGCTGCGTTGGGGCCTTTCCACCAATTCCTTCTAGGTTGGCGCTCGAGCGGCCGTCCTGAATGTTCTCAATTTCATCTACCACCACCTTGGCTGAAGCTGGGCGGCCTGCGCCATCCTTGGACAGCATGCGGTGCACGAGCCCAGCCACCGGGAAAGGAAGGCCAGGGACGCGGGAGGCGAGGGCTTCGGGTTCGTCGCGCAATACGGCGCGCAGTACATCCGCGGCTTTTTCCGCTTCGAAGGGTGTGTGCCCGCTGAGAAGTCGATAAGCGGTGGCACCGAGGGAGTACAAATCCGAGGCGGGGGAAGCGGGTTCCCCCCGGATAACTTCGGGGGCGAGGAACTGGGGCGTGCCCACCAACTTGCGCTGTCCATCCTCGACTCCATCCAGCTCCACTGCTTCGATGGAGGTGGCGAGGCCCAAGTCCGCCAGGCGCGTGCGCCCATCGGAGCCGCGCATGAGGTTTGCGGGCTTGATGTCCCGGTGCACGAGGCCCTGGGTTTGGGCATAGGAAAGTCCCCGGGCCGCATCGGAGACAATGGTGAGCACCTCGCGCCAAGGCAGGGGGCCGTTTAGGATGAGCTGGGTCTCGAGGCAGCCATCATCCATAAACTCCATGCATAAGTAGTGAAAGCCATTGGCGGCTCCCACATCATAGACATGCACCACATTCGGGTGATTGAGGGCAGCCGCCGCGCGAGCCTCAGCTTGGAAGCGGGCGACAAAATCCGCATCCTGGGCGAGCTTGGGGGAAAGCACTTTGAGCGCGACTTCCCTTGCCAAACTTTCTTGCCGGGCCAGCCATACGGTACCGCTTGCGCCTCGACCGAGGTAGCGCTTGACCGTATAGCCCGGAATGCTGGGAGGGTCGTGCCTAGCTGCCGAACGGGGGCTTGGTGAAGACGCGGGCTTAGCGGTTGAAGCTCCCTTTTGGGCTGATTCTGGGGCTTTTGGCGGGGGAGCCGCGGGGCTTGATTGGGGGGCTTTTGTCTGGGGAGCAGAACCTCCGGCGGGGTCCTGGATGATCAGGCGGCGGGAGCCCAGCACGAGTACATCGCCCACGGAAAGGCGCGCTGCGGAGGCTGGCTTGCCGTTGACGCTGGTGCCGTAGCGGGAGCCCAAGTCCTTGATCGCCCAGCCGCCTCCTTTGAGTCGACCAATGGCGCAATGGAGTGCCTCGATACCCGAACCCTCCAGCACGTAGTCCGCCCGCTCGGGATCACTTCCGATGAGCAGTCGCCCCTGCCGGGGGAGTTCGGTAGAGGGCCCTCCGTCCTGGGGTTGGAGAATCAAGCGAGTGCTCATGCGGCACCCTCCGAGGCGTTCTTTGGGTCTTTCAGCGCGGAAGATCCCAAGGATTCAAGTCCCTCAAAGAGAGCACTGCCCACACGCACCACATGGGAGCCCGCAGCCACCGCCAATTCCAAGTCCCCGCTCATGCCCATGGAAAGCTGGCAATGGTCCTTGCTGAACGCATCCGGGAATGCCTCTGATAGTCTTTGGGCCAGGATGTTGGCCCTTTGGAATACCTGTTGGGTGCCATCGGGATTCCGCGGCCCCATCACCATAATTCCTTCCAGGTCAAAGCACTGGGCCGCGATAACTGCTTCGATGGCCGGTTTGAGATCAGCGGGGTCGAACCCGCTCTTTTCTTTCTCGCTGCTCATGAGCACTTCGAGGAATATTCGGGGCCGTAGTTTTTCTTCCTCAGCGATGCGCGCGAGGGTTTCGATCAAGCGCAGGCTGTCCACCGAGTGAATCACCTCGGCTAGTTGGAGCACCCGGCGGGCTTTGTTCCGCTGCAAGTGCCCGATAAAGTGCCAACGCACTTGAACCCCTGCGGCGGCCAGCTCAGCGGCCTTTTGTTCGAGGAAGGGCACCCGGTTCTCGGCCAGCTCGAGCTCTCCAGCACGGGCGAACTCCAGGGTCAAGGCCGGGTCGGCCGTCTTGGTCACCGGCAATAGCTGCACAGACCCCACAGCCCGCCCAGCGGCTCGCTCGGCGTCATTCAGGCGCGCCTTCAGGCGCTTTAGGTTGTCTTGCAAGGCTCCCATGATTCAGTGGCAGGGAGAATAGTAACGAGCAAGGGCGAGGAAACCCCTTTCAGTCCCAATTCGCTGGGGTTGGGGCAGCTTTTTTTCTTGGATCCAGGGAGGCTCGACCTGCCCTGAGCTATTCGTTTCAGACCGATTCGCCGGTCTTTGATTCCACATGGGGCACTGCCGAAGGGCCCAGGATGCGCTCAGATTGCTCCGAGATTGGGGTCGTGCCTTCACCAGCGGGTTCGATGGTGAGCCGCAGGCGCCTGCGGGTAACCTCCCGGAGGCGGTGCCGGTCACCGGGACGAACTCCGGCAACCCAAATGATCTCTTCCCCAGCTAGAACGAGGGGAATCTGAGCCCGTTGCTCACGAGCAATGCCCGCATCAGAGAGGAATCGGGTCAATTTGCGCTTCCCAGGTGCACCTAGGGCCTGAAAACGGTCTCCGGCCTGAGGAAGGCGGACCAAGAGGTTCTCGGGAAGGGACTCGGAGTCGAGTTCGACCTGGTCCTCGCGGCTGGGGTGGTTTTGATCTCCGGGGGTCTCGACCCAACTGGTGGTCAAGCGCCGGCCATCGGGCAGCATGGTGGTGCCGTCAATGACAAGGGGGATCGACTGGGTCCAAGGGGCCTCAAGGGCGTTGGGCTCGGCATCAGGGTCCAGGGGCGGGCGAAGCAGGCTTAGCTCATGCCGGGAAAGTTCGAGGAGCCAGCCCCCGGGGAGCGTGTGCTTGGCCAAACGGCCCGCGCTGAGATCTTCGGTTACCCCATCCAATAGGCTGCGGGAGGGCGCGCCGCCACAACCTTCTTGGATCAGGCGCCAGAGGGTGCGCCGTTGGAGGGGAGTGGGCAGGGCGCTGATACGGGTGCGCTCGATTCGCTGGGGAGCAGAGCCCAGGGCGGGATCTGACGAGTGAGTCAAATCGGCCCGGCTGCTCCAAGTGATGTGTGCTGTGCAACTGGCGAGTTCCCCTTCGAGGGATTCCACCGCAGAGGCAAAGGCTCGCAGACCATCAATGGCCTGACCTTCGCTGGCGTCATTGAGAGCTGGGAGTAGGCCCTCTCGGATGCGGTTGCGCGTGAAAATCTGATCTTGATTGGTGGCATCTTCGCGCCATTCAATTTGGGCATCCACTAGGATCTGGCGCACCTCTTCCCGGCGCAGGGGCAGAAGGGGTCGAACCACCGTGAGCTTGCGCCCGGAGGTATCGGACATGGTGTAGCGGCGCTTGAGGCCGGGGAGGCCAGCCAAGTCGCTGCCCCGGGTCCAGCGCTGGAGCAGGGTTTCGAGGGCGTCGTCCTCGTGGTGCCCCGTAAGCAAGATGCCGAGGCCGTTGTTTTGGGTTTCTTCCACCAGGGCCTCGTAGCGGGCATGGCGGGCGCGTTCTTCGAGGCCGGACGGGTTTGGATCCAGTTCGACCCGGAGGCGGGCAAAGGACACCTGCAGACGGGCGGCGGTGCGGGCGCAGAAGGCGGCGTCATCCTGGGAATCTTGGTCTCTGAGTCCGTGATCCACGTGGATCGCGAGGACCCGGGGCTTTTCGGCGGCCCGGGCCAGGGCATGCAACAGGAAAATACTGTCAGCGCCCCCTGAGAGGGCTATGGCCACGGGCTCTGTGGGACGCAAGCCTGCGGCTCGGGCAAGACCGGCCCATCGTTGGGACCACGGATCCGTGGGCCTGGGCGGGGGTGATTGGGGGCTGGGCATGGGCTGAGCAGATACAGGAATAAAGACGCGTATTGATGCAATCGGCTGAGACTCGTATTCTCTCCCGCCGAATCGTCCTAAAAATCGGTGACCTCCCAAGGTTCTCCGGCTGGGCGATCCACAGCACCTTCAAACCATCCCTAGCCCTCAAGCTCCTGCTTTCAAGGAGTGTAAAAGCTAACCCTCCCCTTGCCCACAGAATCTATGCGCATCGCGATCAATGGCTTCGGCCGAATCGGCCGAAACGTCTTCCGCATCATCCAGAACACCCCCGGCTGCGAGGTTGTTTCGATCAATGACCTGACCCAGCCGGAAGTCCTGGCCCACCTCCTGAAGTACGACTCCGTGCACGGGCGTTACCCCGGAAAGGTCACCTCCGTCAAAGGCGGCATGCGCGTGGATGGGGTCAAGATCGAAGTGACCGCTGAGCGCGATCCTTCCAAGCTGCCCCACGCGGCCAACCGGATTGATTTTGTGGTGGAAGCCACCGGCGTATTTGCCACCCGTGAGGCATGTTCCATGCACTTGACCGCTGGCGCCAAGCGCGTGTTGCTGACCGTGCCGCCCAAGGACGCGATCGACGCCATGGTGGTCATGGGGGTCAACGAGGGTTCCCTCAAGGCATCCGACCGGATCATCTCCAACGCATCTTGCACCACCAACTGCTTGGCGCCCATTGCCAAGGTGCTCGACGATAACTTCGGCATCCAGCACGGGTTGATGACCACGGTTCACGCCTACACCAACGATCAGCGGATCCTCGACTTGCCCCACGGGGACCTGCGCCGTTCACGCGCCGCAGCTCAAAACATCATCCCCACCAGTACCGGCGCAGCCCGGGCCGTGGGCAAGGTTCTGCCCAAGTTGGCTGGCAAACTGGATGGTATGTCCATGCGCGTTCCCGTTCCCGACGGTTCCGTGGTGGACCTGGTCGCCGTGCTGAAGAAGAAGGCAACGGTCGAGCAGATTAACGCGGTCTTCGCGAAGGCCGCTAAGAGTAAGGGCATGAAGGGCGTCCTGGGCTACACGGACGACCCCATCGTTTCCCAGGACATCGTGGGGGATCCCCACAGTTCCATCGTCGATGGGGGGGCCACCATGATGATCGCTGACAAGATGGTCAAGGTCGTCTCCTGGTATGACAACGAGTGGGGTTACTCCAACCGTGTGGTGCAGCTGATGCGCTTCTCCCACAAGATGAAGTTGCCCGCCAAGCGCAAGAAGGCTGCCTCCAAAAAGGGCTGAAGTTTGCCGTTTTGGGGCAATTGGGAAGGTTTCTCGATTGCCCCTAGTCTCCGATTTTGATCTGCAGAAGCTATGAGTCTTAACTGCCGCACCCTTGCTGACTTGCCCGTCGAGGGCCTAGTGGTTCTCCTGCGGGTGGACTTCAACGTGCCCCTCGATGATGCTGGCGCGATCACCGATGACACGCGCATTCGGGCAGCCTTGCCCACCCTGCGCAGTCTGCTGAAGCGGGGCGCCAAACCGGTGTGCCTGTGCCACTTTGGTCGCCCTAAGGGGCAGGTGGTGGAGGCTTTGCGGGTCGACGTGATTGGTGTGCGGTTAGCCGAGCTCTTGGGCAGCGAAGTGGTCAAGCTGGATGAGAGCGTGGGGCCTGTGGCGCAAGCGGGAATCGAGGGCGCAGCTCCGGGTTCGGTTGTGTTGCTTGAAAACGTGCGCTTTCATGGGGGCGAAACCAAAGGGGACGACCAATTGGCCAGGGATTTTGCCGCCCTGGGAGACGCTTTTGTGAACGATGCTTTTGGTGCTTGCCACCGGGCGCATTCCTCCGTGTCTGGCATCCCACAACACTTGCCCTCCGCGGCCGGTCTGTTGCTTGAAGCGGAAGTCGATGCCTTCCGTGGGGTGCTCGAAGACCCCAAGCGCCCCTTGGTTGCGATCCTGGGGGGAGCCAAGGTCTCGGACAAGTTAGCGGTGGTGGATGCCTTGCTCGACAAGGTGGATGCGCTCTTGGTTGGAGGCGGCATGGCCTACACCTTCCTCGCTGCCCAGGGCCATTCGATCGGCGCGAGTTTGTTCGAAGAGCAACATCTAGATACCTGTCGAGCGGCCCTCAAAAAGGCGCAAGAACGGGGAGTGGAGCTTTGCTTGCCCGTGGATCATCGGGTAGCAGACCACTTTGGCGCTGATGCGCTGGCCGAGGTTTGCGGTATCGAAATTCCCGACGGGCGCATGGGCCTGGACATCGGGCCCGTCACCCAGGCTGCTTTCGCCGGGCAGGTGACCCAAGCCGGCACCGTGGTTTGGAATGGTCCCATGGGGGTCTTTGAATTCGAGGCCTTTTCCGAGGGGACCCGGGGCGTGGGCCGCGCCCTGGCTGGGGCCCAGGGCTTCACGGTGGTGGGCGGCGGAGATTCCGTGGCCGCGATCCAGCAGCTGGGCCTGGCCGCTGAGGTGGACCACGTGTCCACCGGGGGCGGGGCCTCCTTGGAGTTGCTGGAGGGGAAAATTCTGCCGGGAATTGCAGCCCTTTCCAGGGACTGATCTATCCCTGCGCCAAAGTTCGGATTTTGCGGTCGTGCCGATGGAGCGGTTGGGTAGGCTGGAGCCTTCTCGAGTTCCCCCCTCTGGCCCCCATGTCTCCGCGACCCATGCTGATTGCCCCCAGTTTGCTTTCCTCTGACTTTTCACGCCTAGGGGAAGAGGTGCTCCGCATTGAAGACGCGGGTGCAGATTGGCTGCATATCGATGTGATGGATGGGCACTTTGTGCCGAATCTGACCATTGGCCCCCCGGTGGTGGCGGCCCTTGCGAAGGTGGCCCGTGCGCCCCTCGACGTGCACGTGATGATCGAGAACCCCCTGCAGTGGGTCGAGGCCTACGCGAAAGCTGGCGCCCATGTCTGGACCTTTCACGCGGAAGCAGTGGATGGGGTGGCAGGTGCCCGGGAAGTGATCGCCGCTTGCCGCAAGCACGGCATCGCCAAGGTCGGGCTGGCCCTCAACCCGGATACTGCCCTAGAGCCCTGGGAAGAACTGTTGGACGAGTTGGACATGGTGCTCGTGATGAGCGTCTTCCCCGGTTTCGGCGGCCAGTCGTTCATGCCCGAAGTCTTGGACAAGACACGCCGCCTGCGGACCCTAGGGTTTCAGGGGCACGTGGAAATGGACGGGGGCCTGAACGGTGAGACCCTGCCCCTTTGTGCCGAGGCCGGCGCTGATGTGCTGGTCAGCGGCTCCGCCATCTTTGGCGCTCCCGATGTGAAGCAGCGCATCACCGAATTCCGTCAATTGGCCGAGGCCGCCGTGGCCGCCAATCCCTCCTGAGCTCGACCCGATTACCCGAGACAACCATGGCAAGTAACACACCCAAAGACGAAGGCAAGTCTGGCCGTATTGCGCGCATACGCTTCAAGAAGAAGGATATGCCCGGTGGCTTGTGGATGAAGTGCGAAGGCTGCACGACCACGATCTACCGCAAGGAGTTGGAAGAGAAAGGCATGGTCTGCCCCAAGTGCAGTTTTCACTTCACCCTGGCGGGGCCTGCGCGCATCCAGAGCACTCTCGATGAGGGCAGTTGGGAGGAGCACTTTGCGGACTTGACGAGTCTCGACCGTTTGAACTTCATGGACTCTGTGCCCTATGGGGAGAAAATTGAGCGCACGGTCCAACGCACCGGACAGAACGATGCACTGATCTGTGGCACCGGTGAGATCCAGGGACGGCCAGTGGTTTTGGCAGTGCTCGACTTCCGGTTCATGGGTGGTTCCATGGGCGAAGTGGTGGGTGAGAAAATTGCCCTCGCTGCCGAGACCGCAAGGGAGAAGAAGTATCCCCTGGTCCTGTTCACAAGTTCCGGCGGAGCCCGCATGCACGAGGGGATGTTGTCCCTGATGCAAATGGCCAAGACATGTTCCGCCTTGGCGGAACTGTCCGACGCGGGGGGGCTTTCGATCTGCGTCATGACCAACCCGACTACCGGAGGCGTGACCGCGTCCTTTGCCACGGTTTGCGATTTAACCCTGGCGGAGCCCGGTGCCCTGATCGGTTTTGCCGGGCCTCGGGTGATTGCCAGCACCATTCGTCAGGAGTTGCCTCCGGGATTCCAGCGAGCAGAGTTCCTGATGGCAAAGGGTCAACTCGATTCGATTGTTTCCCGGGAGGAGCTGCCCGGGATGCTGGCCAAACTGATCGACTACGGCACGGCCAATTGGCAAGAGTACGCGGGGCGTGGTCGCGCAACCGCGGCCCTCAAGTTGCTCGAAGACGAGCGCGGACGGACTCCCAAAGACGAGGAAGCTGGGCAGGTGGCGGACGGAGCCAGCTGAAGCATCCTGACCATAGACGGGCATAGAATAGAATGCGCCCCCGGATGAGATCATCCGGGGGCGCATTCTTCTTCACTTGGATTCCAAGTGGGAACCAAGAGGTTCTTTAGTTCAGCCAATCTTGCCGCGCTTGCCCTTGCGCTTCTTGGGGGTCTCCCCTTCGCCTTCCTTGGGCTTCTTGGTTTCGCCTTCCTGGGGCTTTTCGCCCTGGCCGCGGCCGGGCAGAGCGCCATCCTTCCGTGCTTGGGCCATTTCTTCCCGGCTGAGCTCGCCGTCCCCGTTCGCGTCGTACTTTTTCAAGATACGCTTTCTGATCGCCTCCCGTTCGGGGCGCTTGCCGTCCGGCTGGGGCTCTCCGCCCTCGGGCTCTTTACCGCGCTGACCGACGCCGGGTAGGGCGCCGTCCTTGCGGGCTTTGGCCAACTCTTTTCGGTCGAGCTCGCCGTCCCCATTGGCGTCGTACTTTTTCAGGAGACGTTTTTTGATCGCATCGCGCTCGGGGCGCTTGCCGTCCGGCTGGGGCTCTTGACCCTGGGGCTTCTTGCCCATGGACTGACGCATGCGGCTGAGTCTCTTGTCAGCGTCTTCTTGGCTGACCTTGCCTTCGGCGACCATTGCGTCGAGTTTCTTCTTGGCGTTTTTGAAATCTTCGCGGGTGTAACTCTTGGCGGGTGCAGTGTTGCCTTCGCCGCCCTGGGGCTTCTTGCCCATGGACTGACGCATGCGGCTGAGTCTCTTGTCAGCGTCTTCCTGGCTGACCTTGCCGGCGGCGACCATTGCGTCGATCTTCTTCTTGGCGTTTTTGTAATCTTCGCGGGTGAAACTCTTTGCGGGAGGGGTGCTGCCTTCGCCGTCCTTAGGCTTCTTGCCTTTCTCGCCTTGGGGCTTCTTGCCCTTTTCGCCCTGGGGCTTCTTGCCTTTCTTGTCTTGGGGCTCTTGGCCGCGGTTGGGTAGGGCACCGTCCTTGCGGGCTTTGGCCAACTCTTTTCGGTCGAGCTCGCCGTCCCCATTGGCGTCGTACTTTTTCAGGAGACGTTTCTTGATCGCATCGCGATCGGTGCCTTGCCGACGCTTCGGCTTGGGGGCGGGGTCCTGGACGGATTGTGTCGAGGTGCGTTGGGCGCGCTCTTGCCCATCGCATGAGTCCTGGTCGCAGTCTTGGGCTTGGGCGGGCAGGAGCAGCGCGAGGGGCGCCAAGAGAGAAAGGAGGTGGGATGACTTAATCATGAGAATGGTGTTTTGGGTCACTATTGAATAACGGGCCAGAAGGGCACGCTGGTTATCTTCGGTCATTGAACCGAGATGGTTCTGTTTGGTTACGGTCGGAGGACCATTCTGGCGTAAATGGACCCGAATGTGGCGCGAGCGGGGTTCACAATCGGCCCAGAGGGCCCTCAGGGCTCGCCCCTGTCTTAAAATGAGTGGGCCTCGGA
>CALEMP010000114.1 GCA_937910685.1 uncultured bacterium | reverse complement strand
AGCTTATCATTTGTTTGATGATCTCTTGGTATTGGGCGACCTGTTCGCGGGGGGATATATTGGGCTGGTCATCGTATCCTTGAGCGCAGGCTGACAGATCCTGCTCGGCGGCATTCAAGCGTCGTCCCCACAAGGCCAGCGATTACCATAGAATCCGGCCCATGGATTCTCGCGAAATGGAAGATTTGCTGGAGGAGATGTTCTCCAAGATTAGGCCCGACGTGGCTCCAGGAGAGGCCGACGGGGCGGAGGAGGATAGTGCTGCCCCCCCGACAGGGCCCTCGAATTCAGGGCAAGAAGGTTGGGGGCAGGGGCCGATTCGGATATCTGTGGATGCTGAGGAGCGGGTCAACTTCGCCATGCATCACAACAAGATCCCCGTGGTTCGCAGGTTGGCTGTGAAGAACGTCGGTGACCAGGTGTTGGAAATGGTGAAGATCAGTTTGCATCTCGACGTAGGAAACCTTGAGGACGAGGAGTTTGCGGACACAGTGACGCTTCGCCTGGAGCGGATCGGGCCCGCGGAGGAGTTTGTCTTCAACAGTGTTCCCCTTCTCTTGAAATCACAGGCCATGGTGCGGCTTGACGAGGAGGTTGCGGGCCATTTGTACATCAAGGCGCGGGTCGATGAAGTTGTCCATGGATCCCACGTTCACGAGATTGGTCTCCTGGCGTTCAACCAGTGGAACGCAGCTCATCCGGCCAAGCAGATTCTTGCTGCACATGTTCAACCCAATCACCCTGCGGTCAAGGAGGTCCTGCAAGGGGCACAAGTCTTGATCGAAAAGCGGACAGGCGACAGTTCATTGCAGGGGTATCAATCCGGGCCTGAGCGGGTCAAGCAGATAGCCCATGCAATCTATGACACCCTGGGAGATCGCGACATCAAGTACATCAACCCTCCGGCGGGTTGGGAGAAGACAGGGCAGAAGGTGCGCGCGCCCGATCAGGTCCTTGACGATCGCCAGGGAACTTGCATCGACCTGGCTTGTGTCTATGCCTCTTGCCTTGAGCAGGCAGGTTTGCATCCGGTGATCTACGTGATTGAAGGTCACGCTTTCGCTGGTGTGTTCCTCCAGGAAACTAGCTTGAAGAGCCCGGTCACTGATGAAGTGAACCTTGTCCTGAATCTGCAGGACGAGAACATTGTGTTGCCCATAGAAGCCGTCGGGTTCACGAGCAAACTTGGTTTTGATGATGCAATCACGAAGGGGAGGGGGCACCTCCACAACCCCAGTTGTTTCGATTACCTGCTAGATATCCGCTCGGCGCGCCTTACGGAAAGGATTCTTCCCTTGCCGGACAGGCGTCGGAATGAGCAAGGGGCTCTTGAGGTACACGAGACGCAGATCGTAATCGGTCCGGTGGGACCCGAATTGCCACGGGCAGAAGTTGAAGAGGGGGACGGGGGGTATAGGCCAGAACGGGACCTGCCTCCCCGTATCAAAAAATGGCAGCGCGATCTCCTTGATCTGACGCTTCGCAATCCCCTGCTCAATTTCAGGCCCAAGAAGAGCGCCCTGAGTTTTATTCTGCCTCGGGGGACGCTGGGCATACTCGAGGACCAATTAGCAAAGGGTGTGGGTCTCACTCTGCAGGCTCAGGACCACATTGCTTCGATCCATGATGAGCATGGGGGGCGCGTTGCCTCCGAGATCTTTGACAAGGACCAGGTAGCTCATTTTCTGGAGGGTGGAGCTTTGCCCGTGGCGCACGATGGTGTCCGGACCCTGAAGATCTGTCGGGCACTCTTCCGCAAGGCCAGGACGCTGGAGGAGGAGACGGGTACCAATCACCTGTACGCAGTCTTGGGCGTGCTCGCCTGGAAGGAGGGTGTGAAGAATGTGGAGTCGCCCCTGATTCTGATGCCAGCGCGTCTTTCCAAGCCTTCGGTCAAGAGACCGACATTGCTCGTTGCAGATGAGGGTGCCGAGGCGGTTATCAACTTCTGTCTCGTCCACAAACTCAGGGATGAGTTCGAACTCGACTTGAAGATTCTGGAGACTCCGAAGTTGGACGCGAATGGTGTGGATGTTGAGTGGGTGCTGAGTACTGTTCGACAGAAAATCAGGGAGAAGGGTCTTCCCTTCAGTGTTGATGAGTCCGCCCATCTTGCGGTTCTCTCGTTCGGCAAGTACCAGCTATGGCACGACCTGGAGCATCGCTCGCATGCGCTCATGGACAATCCGGTCGTCCGACACCTGGTGGAGACGCCGAACCTTCCCTACGACGATCCCAAGGGTAGGGCCGAGGAGAGCACCGTGGACCTGGAAAGCGAGGTGGCCTATTGTCCGCTGCCCTGCGACTCCTCACAGCTCAACGCCGTGATCGAGGCCGGTAAGGGCCGAAGCTTTGTGCTCCAGGGGCCGCCGGGAACAGGGAAGTCGCAGACGATCACAAACCTGGTCGCGCACTGCCTGGCCAATGGTAAGAAGGTCCTCTTTGTGGCGGAGAAGGCCGCAGCCCTCCATGTGGTCAAGAGGAGGTTGGATAAGGTCGGGCTGGGAGCATCCTGCTTAGAGCTCCACTCCAAAGCCACCTCACTCCCTGCAGTCAAGAGACAGTTTGAGGAGGCCATGGATCTGAAACCGGGGCAGGATCCCGAGGGCTGGGAGCGGGATAAGGGCAACTACGAACAGAGCAGAGAGAGGCTCAGCGGTTATGTCGGGGCGCTGCACGATCCCATGCCCATCGGCTTGTCTCCCTACTGGGCACAGGAGAGAAAGACGAAGCTGGGAGCGGGCAAGGAAGCGCCTGTACCGGCGGCTTTCTTTGAGCGCGGCAAGGAGGACTGCGCGGCGGTCCTGAACCTGCTCAAGCAGGCAGAAGGTGCAGGCAAGGATGCCGGCGCCCGACTCGGGCATCCCTGGTCCATTTCAAGGCTCCTTTCCCTGGACGGGTTTGATGAGCAGCAGTGGGGTGAACTGACATCCCGAATGGAGGGCGTTCTCAAGGAGCCCCTGCTTGAGGGGCTCACGGGTCTTGAAACGTTGGAGGGGTCGTGTGATCTCGCCCATCTGAAGCAGCTTCAAGACCTCTTGACCCTCGATGGCCGAGGGCTGCTGCTAGAAGAATCGACGGTCGATGCGTTCAACCGACCCGCATGGGCGGCAGCCGTCCAGGCCGTGTTCGAGTCCTTGGAGAGGCTTGAGGACGCGCGGAAGAAAGTCGAGGAGGGCTATGAGCTGGAGAGCCTTGAAGATGAGGACCTCGCCGATCTCCTGGACCAGGCGAAGCGCGCTTCCACCAGCTGGCCCATACTCAAGTGGCTCAGGTTCAGGTCCGTCCTTGTCCGCATGCAGCAGTGCGCCCGTGAGGGGCACAAGGTCCGGGCGCGATCGGTTGAGACAGACATCAAGGCAGCCAGGAAGATTCCCAGGGTCCAGGACGAGCTGCGCTCCCTGATCTCGGACGTGCCTTCCCCCGGCTTTCCCTTCGGGGACGTGGCAGGCCGACCCAAGTTGATCACAAAGGCACGCGAACGCCATGAGGCGGCGCTTACGGTTGCCGCCTTGACCAAGGGCGAGGGCATCGTTGCTGAATCGGTGCGCTCCTACCTCAACAGGCCCCTCGGTGCGGAGGCCAAGGTCCGGGCCGAAAACATCGCCGAACTCCATGATGTCTTTTCGGGGATATGTGACGTACTTCAGAGTGATAGGGCGGCCCAGATC
>CALEMP010000113.1 GCA_937910685.1 uncultured bacterium | reverse complement strand
GGGACTTAACCCGACATCTCACGACACGAGCTGACGACAGCCATGCAACACCTGTCTATGTTCCAACCCCGAAGGGCCGTCATTCTGCTTTCACAGAACTAATCCATAGATGTCAAGGCTAGGTAAGGTTCTTCGCGTTGCTTCGAATTAAACCACATGCTCCACCGCTTGTGTGAGCCCCCGTCAATTCCTTTGAGTTTCAGCCTTGCGACCATACTCCCCAGGCGGGGCACTTATTACTTTTGCTTCACCTGGAACCACACAGGGAGGCCCCAAGCTAGTGCCCATCGTTTACGGCTAGGACTACCGGGGTATCTAATCCCGTTCGCTACCCTAGCTTTCGCACCTCAGCGTCAGTACTGGTCCAGTGAGCCGCTTTCGCCACTGGTGTTCCTCCTGATATCTACGCATTTCACCGCTCCACCAGGAGTTCCACTCACCCCAACCAGTCTCTAGCCCAGCAGTATCAGATGCAGTTCCACGGTTGAGCCGTGGGCTTTCACAACTGACTGACTGGGCCGCCTACGTGCCCTTTATGCCCAATGATTCCGAACAACGTTTGCACCCTCCGTCTTACCGCGGCTGCTGGCACGGAGTTAGCCGGTGCTTCCTTTCGCTTTGGTCAACCATGCATCTCTTAAAAAACAAGGCGTTCCTATAGCGTGACAGTAGTTTACAACCCTAGAGCCTTCATCCTACACGCGGCGTCGCTCCGTCAGGCTTTCGCCCATTGCGGAAGATTCTCGACTGCAGCCTCCCGTAGGAGTCTGGGCAGTGTCTCAGTCCCAGTGTGACGGATCATCCTCTCAGACCCGCTACCCGTCATCGCCTTGGTGAGCCGTTACCTCACCAACTAACTGATAGGACGCAACCCGCTCCCTCAACAGCCGCCTAAGCCGCCGTTTACCTTTGGAAGGATGTCCTTCCTAGGACCATTCGGTATTATCCACCGTTTCCAGTGGTTATCCCGATCTGAGGGGTACGTTGGTTACGTGTTACTCACCCTTTCGCCGCTTTACTCGTCCCGAAGGACTTTCGCGCACGACTTGCATGCCTAATCCACGCCGCTAGCGTTCGTTCTGAGCCATGATCAAACCCTTCAATTGAGTTTGTCTAGCTTTCTTTCTTTTTTTCTTGGAGTACAGGCAGTGACCGATATTAGTCGTAAGGCGTAGTCGTCGCAGCTAGACACCGCAACGGCACACCAAACGACCCACTGGTCGCTGCCCCATCCCAAGGGCTTTCAGAGATCACCCTTATTTTCAAAGAACGACGGGCGAACCCGTCTTACCCCCAAGGCGCTTCATCCTGTTGGACTACTTCGCACCTCGCAACGGCGCCAGGAGGCGCTTAGCTGATCGCGTTGCAGTGTCCTGCCCCGCGTTGGGAGGGGAATAATAGGCATCGCGCGCTCAGGGTCAACACCTGCCTTTGGAAAACAGACAAGTTTCTGCCCCCTCGCGCCTAACCCCTTGAAGAGCAAGGACTTAGGTTTTGGGCGATTTGAAGTAGTTTATGGGCAAGGGGCCTCCTCCTGGGGCTTGACCCATTTCCTCTGGGCTAATTTGTCCCCCATAGGGGCCCTAGGGGCGGGGGTCCCGGCTGATCTTCTGGCCACAAGCCCCGACCGGCCCTGGTTGGCCTCCAGGGCGTATGGAAGCCAATGGCACAGGCCCTTGAGCCATCACCCTATGCCCAGGCCTTAGGTCGGGGCCCCACACAACCCCACGGTTCGCCCCTCAACTGCGCCCAGGGGCGGTGTGGGGCTTCCCAGGGGCCCTGAGGGGCTACCAGGTCACGATGGTGTCCCAAACCCGACGCAGTCCACAAACGGGCCCTGGCGCTCTGGGAGTGCCCCTCCCCCATGGCATGGGTGTTGGACACAGGGGCTGAGCCTCTGGCCGGGGCTACACCACCAAGGTGCGCGGGCTCACCAAGATAGAAACAGCCTCCGATTGCAATCTGGCGGGCTTTGGCAGGGCTTTAGCCCACAGGCCACATCCATGCCCAAAGAGACGCAGGGCTTCCTTGAGGGCTGAATCACAGCTGAAGCACCCACCAGCGACAGCAACTCGAAGAGTTCTTATCCGCCGGCTCATCCAGCCCAGTGGCGCCGCAAGTTGGCGGGAATCACCCCTGAATGCACAAGAGAACCAGGAACGAGCACCCCGTCCAATTGCGAACTGGCGGGGTTGAGCGAGACAATAGCGCCTCCACTCCTCTTATGTCAAAAGGAATAGAGGCGCCCCGATCAGGGCTGAACCACGATCTCGGCGCCCACGGGAAGCAGCTCGAAGAGCTCGCGCACATCGGCGTTCTTCAAGCGAATGCAACCGCGGCTCACCCGGCTGCCCACCCCATTGGGATCATTGGTGCCGTGAAAACCAAAGGAAGTTTTCTGGCCGTCCAGACGCCATTCGAGCCATCGATCGCCCAAGGCGTTCTCCGGGTCCCCATAGGGCACCGGGGGACCATCCTCCCGATACCAGATGGGCTCCTCTACCTTGTCTCCGATCAAAAAGACCCCGGGGGGCGTCTCCTTGCCCTCGCGGCCGATTCCGCAGGGGAAACACAGAACCGCCTCCTCGCCGTGGCGATAGACCACGAGCCGCGCGCTCAGATCCACCAGCACATTGGGACGAGAGGTAGGCACCCGCAAGCGATCCTTGGGGTGAATGTAGCGCTTGACCTCGTTGACGCGCTCGATCAGGCCGGTACAGACGATCATGCCCTCTTGCTCCGCCAGCGCGCGCTTGCGGATGTGGGTCAGGGTTTCGCCATCTTTCACTTCGACCTCAATCGAGGGCCAGTCCCCGCTCTTGGAGAGCCGGTGAGCGCCCTGACTCTTGCGCAGAGCCGCAGACCAGGCCGTGAGAGCCTCGCGATGGGCGGGCCAAGGGGCCTCGATCTCCGCGTGGATCAAATGCGAATAACCCACCGCAGCAGCGGGTAGGCGCCCTTCCGCCAGAGCATTCGAGGAATCCACCTCCAGCAGGATCATCTGCATGGCGCGCTCGAGAGCCCCTCGCCTACTGCGGGATGCGGCCAGGACCCGGGAAGCGGGCGGCTCCACGGCTATGCCCAAGAGGGCCAACTCGCTGGATGTAACCCCCTCGGCCCCGTCGAGCTCCACCAGGGTTTTTTGGGCTTCATCGCCCTTGCCCGCCATCGATTGCCAAAAGGCCGCGACCATCGTGCGACGGGCAGGGGTCAGAGTTCCCCCTTCTTCACCGTTCATATACTTGCCCAAAGAGGTGGGGTCCTGGCTGATCCAGGCGTCCAACAGTAAGGATGCGAGTTCCACTGGATCGGCGCTTGCACCCACCAACTCAAACCTCGGTTGGGCTTCGGGCTCGGGGACGGCGGGAACGCTTGCCGGCTCCGACTCCGGGGCCGATTCGGGCTCTAACGGAGGATTGGGGTCGGTTGGGGCTGTTTCCTGAGGCGGCGACCCCACGTCCGAGCCGCCGGTGATGGGCTGCTCGGGCTGGGAATGCTCCGTGGATGAGGTGCTCTCGTCCTGCCAATTTTGAATGGGCGGGTCGCCACTCAGGGTGGTGGATTCATCCGTATCCGAGCCCTTGAAGCCCAGGTAAATCAACGCGGCGCCAGCCAGCAACAGGAGTATTCCCCTCATGATCGCAAATCCTCATTCGGACGCTTGAGGACCACCCCCATGCGCCGTTGAGACGATGCTAGCAACCGCGCCCTATGGATTGAAAAGGTCCCTTGGGAGAACACTGCGACTTCTTGGAAAGGTCAGCAATGAGGCCGACGGCGAAAGCGGCGATGAGCGAATTGGGAATACCCCCCGACCCTGCCGTGTGATCCGGGTCCCGGAACCTCTCAGTTCCAGGGGGGCCGCAAGCGCCACGATTCTGTCGCGACTGACTCGGAGGCCCTCTATGTGATCATTCGGCTCCGGGGAACATGGATGCATCACCTGCGGGGTCAGGGGGTAAGCACAAGGGTAGCGGACCGAAGCATGAGAGGGGAGCAAAAAGGATTGGGGTCCCAAAACCGGGTACTGGCCCCTTTCGGTGTTGAAATCCGCCCGGCCCCCCTTGGCGTCCCATAAAACGGGGTTTCCCCCTTCCCTAGCCACTGTCTCGAGCTCCCCAGGGCAGCCTCGGGGATTTCAACACCGAAAGGGGCCAGTACCCGGATGAGCGACCGTTAGGGATCAAAAAGTACCTCCAGGCCACTTGGGAGGAGACTTGGACCCATGGCAGGGTCCCTGCCCAACCCGAATCCCAAAACAGGACCAGAGCTGGACAATCACACAAACCTAGGCTTTGGCCAGGGCAACCCGCAGGTGGTGGCCCTCCACCTCGAACTCGGTCAGGTCTCCCCCATCGGGCATGGGATCCCCGACCCGCTCGCTGGCCAGAACTTCGGCGGCCAGGAGCTCCCAGTGCTCGGCAATCGCCTGCTCCAACTCGCCCTCCGCGGCCAGGTGCAACCGGATGCGATCGTCCAGCTCGAGCCCCGATTCCTTGCGCAAGCCCTGCACTCGGTTGATGACCTCGCGGGCCAATCCCTCACGGCGCAGGTCATCGCTGACTTCCAGGTCCAGAGCTACGGTCACTCCACCCTCGGTGGCCACCGCAAGACCCTCGCGGCTGTTGCGATCCACCAGCAGGGTTTCCTGGTCATAGACCAGATCCTCTACCTCGCTGCTCGGATGGGATCCGCCGGCAACAATCTGAGCCAACAGGGCATCGTCAAGGCCGGCGATTTCGGCCTTCACCGCACGCAGGGCGGGACCCAGACGCGGACCCAGCAGCTTGAGGTTAGGACGGGCGGAGAAAGTCACCAGGGCGCTCTCGTCAGAGGAGAAAAGTACGTCCTTGACGTTCAACTCCTCGGCAATCAAGGGCTTCATGGTCTGGAGCGTTTCCAGGGCTCCCCCATCGGCGCAGACCAGGGTCAAACTGGCCAAGGGTTGGCGCACGCGCAGGCGATGCTGCTCGCGCAGGGATCGCCCGAGGGTCACCGCAGTGCGCGCGAGGCCCATGCCCCGTTCCAAGTCAGCGTTGACGAACTGGCTATCCACTTCCGGGAAGTTCCTCAGATGGACGCTGCCTGTGCTGCGGCCGGCGGAGAGGTTCTCGTGGATCTCTTCCGAGATAAAGGGCAGGAACGGCGCCAGCACCCGGGATAGATCGAGCAGCACCCGGTGCAGGGTGCGGTAGGCGTTCTGCTTGTCCATGTCGGCTCCCCCAGCTCCGCGCCAGAAACGGCGCCGACTGCGACGGATGTACCAATTGGTCAAGTCATCAATGAACTCCAAGAGGGCCGGCACCACGCGGAACAACTCGTAGTTCTGCATGCGCTCGTCCACGGTGCCAATCAAGCCCTGCAAACGGGACAGAACCCAGCCGTCAAGCTCATTCACCTTGGGATCGGGATCCACAAAGTCCGGCTCCCAGCCGTCCAAGTCCGCGTAGCGGGTCAAGAACGAGGTGGCGTTCCAGAGAGGCAGCAACACCGAGCGCACTTTCTCCTTCACCCCCGCCTCGTCAAAGCGCAGGTTGCCCGCCTGCATCACCGGGGAATCGAGCAGGTACATGCGCAGGGCATCAGCGCCCTGGGCTTCGAGTACTAGGTTGGGGTCGGGGAAGTTGCGTTTGCTCTTCGACATCTTCTCCCCATCACCCGCCAGCACGATGCCGTTGACGATCACATTCTTGAAGGCGGGGCGATCGAAGAGGGAGCTGGAAAGCACCATCAGGGTGTAGAACCAACCGCGAGTTTGGTCGAGACCTTCGGCGATGAAGTCCGCGGGCAGGTTGGCCTCGACCTCTTCCTTGTTTTCAAAGGGGTAGTGATTTTGTGCATAGGGCATGGAGCCCGACTCGAACCAGCAGTCAAAAACTTCGGGTACGCGCCGCATCACGCCGCCGGGAGTCTTTTGCGAGGGGAAGGTGATCTGATCCACGTGATCCCGGTGCAAGTCCGTAACCGTCCCCGCTTCGAGTCCAGCGAGCCCTTCTAGCTCTTGTACCGACCCGATGCAGACCATGTCTTCGGGGTCCGTATCGCAAACCCAAATCGGCAGGGGCGTGCCCCAAAAACGCCTGCGGGAGACGTTCCAATCCCGCGCTCCGGCGAGCCAATTGCCGAAACGGCCGCTGCCCACCGCTTCCGGCACCCATCGCACGGTTTTGTTATGGGCCACCAGTCGCTCGCGCATGTCTTCCACGCGAACAAACCAGTTGGAGATCGCCATGTACAAGAGCGGTTGGTCCGTGCGGTAGCAGTGGGGATAGGCGTGCATGATCACATCCTGATCTACCACGCTGCCCTCTTTCTTCAGGCGCTTGACGATCTCGCTGTCCGCATCCTTGGCGAAAGAGCCCTCGTAGTCAGGCACGGTTTCGTCAAAAATACCGTTCACATCGAGGGGATTGACCAGGGGCAGGCGCTCGCGCTTGCCGGTTTGAAAGTCGTCCTCGCCAAAGGCTGGAGCCTGGTGCACAAGGCCCGTACCCGCATCGGCGCCAACGTAGTCAGCAGCCACAACCCGGAACGCGGGGGTGAATTCTTCGGAGCCTTCAGCTAGCTGGGCAAAGTAGGGAAAGAGCGGTTTGTAGGTACGTCCAACCAATTCAACGCCCTTCAATCGAGCAAGTACCTTGGTTTCACCAACCCGGCCGCGCTCTTGGTAGTCCGCCAATCGGCTGGGCTCCACATAGGCCACCTCGCCTGTTTCGACCACTTGGATCTTCACGTACTCGATGTCCGGATGGACCGCCACGGCCAAGTTGCTCGGCAAGGTCCAGGGCGTGGTGGTCCAAACCCAAAGCGAGGCTTCTTCATCGTTCAAGGCAAGCCGCACGGTCAGGCTTGGATCCTGCCGGCGCTTGTGTCCATCCTTCTTGGTCTTGGGGTCGCGCTCCTGGGGACCCAACGCCACTTCAAAGTTTGAGAGGGGCGTGCCCAAACTCGGGGAGACTGGTTGCACCCGATAACCGAGGTAGACCCGATCGTTCTCCCAAAGTTGCTTGAACACCCACCAAACCGACTCCATGAACGGGGTGTCCATGGTGCGGTATCCATTGTCATGGTCGACCCACCGGCCAAGCCGTCGAATCGTCCCGCGCCATTCACCCGTATAACGCAACACAATGTCACGACAAGCCTGGTTGAAGGCCACGATGCCAATGTCTTCGATCTCGCGCGCATCATTCAACCCCAACTCCTTCTGGGCCTCGTTCTCCACGGGCAACCCGTGGCAGTCCCAACCCCAACGGCGCTCAACGGAATAGCCCTTCATGGACCAAAACCGCGGCACCACGTCCTTGAGCACACTCGCCACCAAATGCCCATAGTGCGGCAGTCCCGTGGCAAAGGGTGGCCCGTCATAGAACGCAAACGCCGGTCGATCCGACTGCTTGGTCACGGAGGCCTCAAAAGTCTTGTCCTGATCCCAACGATCAAGACGCTGCCTCTCTTGGTCGGTGAAAGACACAGAGGGAGCGACGGGTTTCATGCGCATAGTTGTTCCTCGGCTAGGCCGTTTGCTCTCGTTTTGCCGCAATTCTGCGCGCTCCTTCGGCGGCAAATTCGGCCCGCAAGGTCTCGCGGTAGCGGCCCTTGAGGCCTCGTTCGGTGCGTTGTAGGGAGGCGACGAGTTGGGCCACCTGGGGGGTTTGGTCTGGAGTGGCGGCGATTTCTTCGAGGGCTACTGCAAGCGGGCGTGAAGAGCGCCATAGGCGGCGGTAGGCGTCGCGCAAGGACAAGATGTTCTCCTCGGAGATGCCCGCCCGTTGTAAGCCGATGACATTGACGCCGCGCACCCGGGCGTCGTGGCCTTCGACGATCATGAAGGGTGGGACATCGCGGGAAATGCGGGTTTTGGCTCCCACGTAGGCATGGGCTCCCACAGTAGAAAAGGCAACCGCTCCAGCCATACCCGAGAGGTTGGCGTAGTCTTCGATGCAGGTGTGGCCGGCGAGTTGAACGCCCCCGGCGATGATCAAGTTGCTACCTAAATCGCAATCGTGAGCAATGTGGCAGCAGGACATGAGCAAGCTACCGTCGGCGATGCGAGTCACCCCGCCGCCTTTGACCGTGCCACGGTTGATGGTGACGAACTCGCGTACGGTGTTCCGGTCCCCAAGGATGACTTCGGTGGGTTCTCCGCGATAAGTCAAGTCCTGAGGAGGGCCGCCGATGCTGGCTTGGCCCACGATGATGTTCTCGACGCCGATGCTGGTGACCCCGTCGAGGACCACGTGGGCTCCGATACGGGTGCGGTCCCCCACCTTCACCCGGGGGCCGATGACCGTGTAGGGGCCGACGCGCACGTCGACGCCCAGCTCGGCGCCGGGCTCGATCACTGCGGTGGGATGAATATTGACAGTCATAGGTTGCTCGGGAGAGGCATTTTCAAGATTCGATAATGGTGAACATCAGGATTGCCTCGCAGACAACCTTGTTGGCCACCAAGCCGCGACCGCGACATTGAACGGTGTCACCCTTAATGCGGGTGGTCTCGACTTCGAGCCGCAGCTGATCGCCGGGGGTCACGCCGCCTCGCAGCTTGACCTTGTCCAAGGACCAAAGCACCGCCAACTTGCCCGAGTACTCAAGCCTGCGCAAGAGAAGCATTCCGGCCAATTGCGCCATGGCCTCAAGCTGCAAGACCCCGGGCATCAGGGGCCTTTCGGGAAAGTGCCCCTGGAAGAAAGGCTCGTTGATGCTCACGTTCTTGATAGCCACCGCGCGCTTGTAGCCCTCCACCTCGATCACCCTGTCGATGAGCAAGAACGGATAGCGGTGGGGCAGCATCTTGATGATCTCGCGAATGTCCATGCCGGAATCGCGTTCCACAAGGCCTCCGGTCTCTTGGTCTTGCATCAGATCCAAGAGCCGTTCCACCAACTTAGCATTGGTACTGTGACCTGATTTGGTGGCGATCACCTGGGCCTTGAGGTCAGCGCCCAGCAAAGACAGGTCCCCCAGCAGATCGAGCATCTTGTGGCGCACGGGTTCGTCCGGCAGGCGTTGCGCCGTGTCCGGGTCACCGAGCACCACCGTGTTCTCGCGGGTGGCCCCCTTACCGAACCCGGCGGCCTGCAGGGCCTCCACTTCGGACGCCAAGCAAAAAGTTCGCGCCGGGGCGAGTTGCTCGGCGAAGGTCTCCGGGGTCACCTTCATGCTGAACACGCCACCCTTCACTTTAGGGTCATCGAAGCTGGCCACGTACTGCAGCGAAAGCTCCTCGCCTCCATTGGGGAGAGCCACCAGGGTGGCGTCCCCATCACGTACAAAGATGGGCTCTCCCAGGATCAGAACTTTCGCGTCCTGTTTCTGCTCGGTGGCCACTGCCTTTTGCAGCAACTCCACGAAGGGCTGCGCGCTTCCGTCGGCGCCGGGGAATTCCGCGCCGTCCATTTCAACCCGTAGGTTGTCGATTCCAAGACCTCTACAAGCGGCCAAGAAGTGCTCGATGGTCTCCACAACGACTCCCTCGCGTTTCAGCTGGGTGCGACGTTCGCGCAGGGAGTGATAGCGAATGTGAGCTGGGATAGTCGGGGCATCCTCAAGGTCCGTGCGCACGAACTCAATGCCGTGGTCGATGGGAGCGGGGAGCACGCGCACGTGGACCTCTTCCCCCGAGTGCAGGCCAATGCCGCTGATTTCCACCGGCGTCTTCAGGGTTTGCTGCTTACGGCTCATCGTGATTGTCCCTCCAGTGCGGCCAGGCGAGTCTCTAGGTCCCGAATGTGCTTACGCATCTCATATAGCCGCGGGGCTACACGCAAATTCCTAATAGCGGTTTTCTTGTCATGGGCGGGCACGCCAAAAACCTCGGAACCCGCGGGGATGTCGTCGAAAACCCGCGATCCGCCCCCAACTTGGACCCCATCACCCAGGGTCCGATGGCCGTTGATTCCAACCTGGCCCGCCACGATGACCCACTTGCCCAAGTGAGCGGAGCCGGCGATTCCCACTTGACCTAGAACTAGGCTGTGGTCTCCGATTTGAACGTTGTGTGCCACGTGCACAAGGTTGTCGAGCTTGACCCCGTCCCCCATGCGCGTAGCCCCGATCCTTGCACAGTCCACCGCACAGTTGGCGCCGATGTCCACGCGATCGCCAAGTTCCACGACACCACTTTGGGGTACGGGCTGCCAGCCCTCGGGAGTGGCGTCATAGCCAAAGCCTCGACTGCCTAGGACTACGCCTGCTTCCAGCACGCATTGTTCACCGATCCGAACGAAGGGATAGAGCACGACCCGCGGGTGCAACTCGCTGCCCGCGCCAACTTCTGCCCCTTCCCCCACGATTACCCCGGCGTGCAAGATGACGCCCGCATGCAGGACAGCCCCTGGCCCCACCACGCAGAAAGGTCCCACGCTCACATCCGCGGCGACGGTTGCGCTGGGGTCCACCACAGCATTGGGGTGCACGCCCACCGCGGGGGGACGAACCACGGGAGCGAGTGCCGCCGCCGCCTGGGTCATGGCTGTGGAAGGATCCGTCACTCTCAGGAGCGCTGGGCCATCTTTGGGGCCAGGGTCCGGGTGGTCCGTCCCCACCAACACAGCGGCAGCTTGGGTGCCTGCAAGTTGATCTACATAGCGTGGGTCGGCGAGAAAACTAATGTCGCTTGCACCGGCGTCCAGGAGAGCCTCGGCCCCAGTCACGGAATAAGCAGGATCTCCGGTCAGGGTGCCGCCCACAAGGGAGGCGATCTCGGCAAGGGTCATTGAAGTCATGTGGGGCCCGGTAAAAAGAAGGGGGACCCATCGTTGCCTACGGTGCGGCAACGGGGGGGGAGAGCGGCGACACGGAAACATCGCCACCATGATTTAGCCACCCGAGGGGCGTTTTGTCAACGCAGGGACAGGCTGAAGGAGAAGACTTCAAGGGAATCCCCCTCCCCCTCGAGCAGGGGCCATCCCAAGTTGAAAGAAATGGGGATCGGGCGCACCATGGCGAAGCTCAGGCCATAGGAGACCCGCAGCTCATCCATATCGAAATCCCAGGCGTTCGGATCCAGCACGCCAAAGTCCACAAAGGGGCCTCCGCGGAACATCTCGGCCTTACGCGAGGTCCCCGGGATCGGCGTGGAAAACAGGGGCCAGCGCATTTCCACCGAGCCGTATGCCATGCTCTCCCCGCCAAGGGCTATTCCCCCTTCGTTGGGGCCCACGCCCCGGAAGTCGAAACCACGCAGGCGCTGGGTGCCGCCCAAGAACCAACGCTCGGAGTAATGGGTTTCTTCCGACCTCCCCAGAGGCGCAGCGATTCCCACTCCCGCTTCAATCAAAAGCACTGGATCCACCTCGCTGACGGACTCGCCCAGCTCAAAGTATTGCTCGAAGCGCCCCTCGAGCTTAAGTAGATCCTGATCCCCTCCGAAGGGTCCGCCGAAGTAGGTCAATTCCGCATAGGTGAAGATTCCATCCCGCGGCATGCTGCGATTGTCCAATTGACTCCAAGCGAGGCGCATATTGAGACCTATGAAGGTCGTATCTGGGGAGCTGTCCAGAAGCGTGCTGGGCAAGACACCACCTTCTAGGTCGGAAAGCTTGATGCGCTGCCAAATCGGCCCAAAACGCAAACTGAGATCACCTTGATCAAAGCGCCGAGTCGTGTCTAATTTCAGGTGAGTACGATCCTCATCATGCGATGTGTAGATCCGATCGCGGTTGAGAGCTTCCACCGACGTTCCCCAGCGGTCAAAATGATCACTGAAAATGTCCGGATGGCGATAGGCAAAGCGCCAGAAACTGACTCGGGAACCGGGGGAGAGGTTTAGCTCAATGGATTCACCATTGCCGTGAAACGACTCCCTACGGTAGATCTCGCCCGGGGTTGCGAACAACCCCGTCGGCAATGCCGAGTGGTCAAAGTTGCTGTGGCTCAGGGAAATCAAACCCACCAAGCCGCTGTCCGACGCGACCCCTCCCTGCAACTGAAAGTCCACCACGCGCCCCTCTTCGACCTCGTACTCAACATCGATTACGCCGGGCTCGTCGGGCACTTCCCGAAAACGATAGATTGGGGGCTTATGATTGGGATCCTGGCGATCAAGGAAATATCCCAGCCCGCGTATCCGCTGCAGGGACCGCTGGATTTCACTCATATCGGCGGTTTCCCCGGGCAGGACGCTGATCTCGCGCCGCACCACATCGTCGCGGGTGTTGGTGTTGCCAGCGATTTCCACCGCTCGCACCTTGCGCGGCCGGCCCTGGACGAGCTTGAGCGTGACGTGCACCTCTGCCCTGAGGGGGTCGAGTAGGACATCCGCGGGCAAGGTACGAAAGCCGTCAGCCGCTTCTGGATTCACAAAGTACGCGGCTGCAAGGTAGCCACGCTCGCCGTAGTAACGCTGGAGGGCCGAGCTATCATGGTTGCGACGGGCGGAGTCAAAAGGAGCGCCCGCCTTGAGCTCGATCTCGGCCATCAAGTCGACCTTGGGGAAGACAAAAGGCACAACCCGCTCGACCCTCTGCCCATCTACGTCCTGATCGAGTTCCACGGCCACCAGATCCACGCTAGCCACCATGTATTGCGGGCCCTCATCCACATGGATCACGACTTCGACCTTGTTCCGGAGGTCATTGAACTGAAGAGGTTCCAGTTGCACCTCGGCATCCAGCCAGCCTCCCTCACGGTAGACCTGGCGCATGGCAACTAAATCAGCCTGCAATTCCTCTTCGATGAAAACCGATCCGAACCAGGAGAATGGCCCGCGCCCGGTGACCTTGGGAGAAGACATTTCCCGCAGCCCCCCTTTCCAGAAAAGAAAACCCGCATCGGGCAGACTCTCGTTGCCCACGATGTCCACATTGACGCAGCGCACCTTCGGGCCCTCGCGAATCAAAAAAACCAGATCCCGCACGCGGTTGCCAGGCAAGGGATCGGAAGCAACCCAAGAAACCTCGACAAAGTGGTAGCCCGCGCGACGATAGCCTTCGGTCATGCGCTGCACGACTCCGTCGGCTTCGTGCAGATACAATTCGCTGCGGTCGATCAGCCCCGCCCACTCGCGAAGTTTCTCCTCATCGAAACTGGCGTTGCCAATAAAGCTCGGCTCTAAGTCCACCTCGAATTCGAGGATCACGATCTCTAGAAGGACGCCACCAGGGACATCCTCGGGAATGATGCGCTGAACAAATAGGCCGTAGTCGCGAAAGAGCGAAGCCACCCGCTGCTCCCGCTGCATGGGCTGCAAGGGGTTGCCGATTTCGAGCCCCAGAGCCTCAAGAACCACGTCGTCGGGGAAAGAGTCCAAACCCACAAACTTCACAGCTTGCAAGATCGGTCCGTCATTCACTCCTTGGACCAACTCCTGGAGCGTTGCAGCCCCGAGAGTTCCCGCGGGGGAAATGAGCCAAACGATCAGGGCTACCACGAGCGTGCGAGCTTGCCCGGTTAAACCCCTGCGGCATTGGATTGAGTGTTCCATGAAGAGCAGTTGAAGAAAGCGTACGGTCAAATCTGAAGGGCTTCGACCGTGGAGGGAGCCATGTTCTCGAATCGCAGGATCGATCCCTTGAACTGTAGGTCCACGTTACCCGTAGGGCCATTACGCTGCTTGGCCACGATCACCTCTGCCTTGCCCTTGTTCTCTTCGGTAGCAGCGTAGTACTCGGCCCGGTAGAGCATCATGACCACGTCCGCGTCCTGCTCGATGGAACCCGATTCACGCAGGTCCGAGAGCAACGGACGCTTGTCCTCGCGGGATTCCACCCCACGGGAAAGCTGAGAGAGGGCCAGCACCGGTACCTCCAACTCGCGGCCGAGTTCCTTCAAGGATCGTGAGATCAAACTGATCTCTTGCTGACGGTTCTCGGCCTTGGCACCCATCAACTGCATATAGTCAATCACGATCATGTCGAGGCCCTGCTTGTGCTTCACCCGCCGTGCGCGACTGCGCAGGGCCATCACCGAAAGCCCCGGAGTGTCGTCAATCAACAGCTTTGAAGCCTCCAGCTCACCGGCTGCCCGGGTCAGGTCCTGGTAGGAGTTCGTGTCGATCTTGCCCGAGCGCAAACGGTGGGCATCCACCCGGGCGCGAGAGCAGAGCATGCGCTGAACGATGGAAAGGCTGCCCATCTCAAGGCTGAAGAACAACACCACCGGCGGCTTCTCAAGGTGCGCAGGAGGGTTGAGTGTCACGTGCTCCATGATGTTCAATACAAATGCCGTTTTGCCCATGGAGGGGCGCGCCGCAATCACGGTCAACTCACCCGGATTGAATCCACCGAGCATGTCGTCGAGGTCATAGAAACCACTGGGCAAACCCGTCAGATCACCGCGGCCTGACTGTTGGTCGATTTTTTGAAAGACCCCCGTCAGGAGATCCCCCATGTTTTTTGCTCCGGATGGGTCGCGTCCCTCAGAGACCCCAAAGACGTTGCTCTCGCATTCGTCGCAGAGAGCACGCACGCTCTCCCCATCGGGGGGCGTTTGGCGCGCTGACTCGATGCCCTCGCCAAGAATGGAAATTAGGTTGCGCAGGGTGGCGAGGTGTCCCACCAGTCCCGCGTGCTTGGTGACATTCTCCCACCCAAAGGCCTCGGGCAGTAACTCGCTCAAGTACTCGCTGCCCCCCACATCTCCCAGCTTGCCCTGGGCCTTAAGATAAGCCTGCAGGGTGACCACATCGAGAGCCATGTTCTTGTCAGAGAGCTCAATCAACGCCTCGTAGATCAAGCCATTGCGCCGGACAAAGAAGTCCTCGTGCTTGAGCAAAGTCACAACGTCGTGCAGGCGGTCGGGGCGCTGCAAAAGCGCACTCAGAACTTGCCGTTCAGCTTGGTCGTTGTGGGGCGTCGATTGCCCGCTCCCGGTCTCTTCAAAGGTCTGCATGGGTGCCGAAGGATACGGGAATCTGGCCAGAGAGCGAAGCGAAAGACGGGCAAAGGTGTTGTCCACAGGAATGCACAACGGGCCCCCGCAACCCTGGGGTCGCGGGGGCCCGTTTCGGGCTCATCCCCCAGCGTCTGCAGGGGATTCAGGAGATCGCTCAGCCTTCCTTCGGCGCATCGCCGTCAGGAGCGTCATCAGAGCCCCCTTCGGAGTCCTCAGGTTGGGCTTCTTCCCTGACAGGCTCGGGCTCGGGGGCGGGGTTCTCGGATTCCACTACCACCGTCATGGTGGCAATCAGGCCAGCGAACAGGTGCACGGGAACCTCGTGGGTCCCGACCTCCTTGATCGGATGGGCCAGACGGATCTTACCCTCGTCCACAATTACGCCAGCTGCAGCGCTAAGTTCAGCAACCTGGGCGGCGTTGACCGATCCATACAGACGTCCACCGTAGTCGGTCTTCTGCAGGGTGGTCACGGTCAGGTTGTTGATCGCCTCGGCAATGCCCGCGAGGGCCTCGCGTTGGACACTTTCTTCGGCGTCAACCCGAGTGGCCCGGCGCGCAATCACGCGCCTGTTCTCGCTCGTGGCAAACACTGCTAGCTTTTGGGGCAGCAGGAAGTTCCAAGCGTAACCGCCGCGCACGGAAACGATGTCTCCGCAACGGCCGAGGTTTTCTACATGATCCCGAAGGAGAAGTTCAATTTGTTTTCCCATGGTAAGAGCCCTCCTAGGCAACGAACGGCAGTAGAGCAAGGTGACGGGCGCGCTTAATCGCCTGCTTCAGTTCCTTCTGGCACTGGGTGCAGAAATTGGAACGGCGGCGGGAGACAATTTGGCCCTGAGGGGTAAGGTACTTCCCGAGATACTCGAGGTCCTTGTAGTTAATTTTGGGATCGTCGCAGTTGTTTGATCCGATAGGCAGTGTCTTCTTAATGGGCATGATCAGGACTCCTGGGGGCTATCCCCGTCGCTGGTTGCGGTGGTGGCGGCTGCCTCTTCGGGCTTAGCCTCGGTTTCGGGCTTAGCTTCGGCCTCGGCCTCAGCTTCGGGCTCGGAATCAGAATCGCTCTTTTCAGCGGATTCGGCCTCCCTCTCAGCTGCCGCTGCTTTAGCGCCATCTTCCTCGTCACGGACGCGCTGACGCTCGCTTTCGCGCGCTTCGTCGATCTCGTCAAAGGCGGTGGGACGCGGACCATCCGCGGGAGGCGCATCCACCGTGTGGGCGCTATCATCTTCAGCGCTGGCCAGATCGGACTCCTCTTCGGGAATCTCATCCACCGCAAGGAACAGGTAACGCAAGACACTTGCGTTCAGATCCAAGGCGCGCCGCAATTCATCCGAGTGACCATTGGGCAACTCGAAGTAACTCAAGAAGTAGGTTGCTCGCTGATTACCCTTGATGGGGTAAGCCAACGCACGCTCATCCCACCGGCGAGCAGTGTGGATGGTGGCCTCATACTTGGTGAGGGTGTCAGTAACAATGGCTTTCGCCTTGCGCCAATCAGCCCGAACAACGTTGTTGTCCAAGAGGATCATGCCTTCATAAATTTGTCCCAAGGGGGTCTCCTTTGCTTTCGGTAGGGTTGAGCGGCCCTTGAGCAGATGCCCAAAGGTCAGCGGTTCCAGCGGCTGTGGAACCGCGTCATGCACCCACTCAGGTCATTGATCGTGAGCCAGTCGAGAAAAGCCTCGCCTGCCTCACGCACACTGATCTGAGCCTCCACCTTTTCCTTAGGGGAAAAGGGGGACAGAACATGACGCGCCGCGTCGGTTCCCGGGCGACCAATCCCCACTCTCAAGCGGGGAAAACTATTGGTACCCAGGTGTTCAATGATGGATCGCATCCCGTTCTGGCCTCCGTGCCCCCCATGGGGCCGGATACGCAGCTGACCGAGTTCCAGGTCCAGGTCGTCGTAGACCACGAAGATGTGGTCCGGGTCGGGCTGGGACTCTCCCAAAAAGGAGAGCACCGATGCCACGGCCTTGCCGGAGTGGTTCATGAAGGTAGTGGGCTTGATCAGCAGCACGTCGTGAACGGCGCTGTGGGCCCATTCGAACCCACGGGCGGTTCGACCTGTGGGACCTTCATGGTCGAGCCCAGCTGCTGCTAGGCGGGATGCAGATTGAAAGAGCAATCCGAGTTCAGCCGCCAGATCGTCCACCACATGGAAACCCATGTTGTGTCGAGTCCAGTGGTACTCGGACCCGGGGTTGCCCAGGCCTACTATCAGGCGGATCATAAGGGGAACTCCGGATGCCTCCGGCAGGCCGAAGGGCGGAATAGTCTAGCGACAGATCTCAAGAGGGCAAGCCCGGGTCTGGAAACCCCTCGCGGGGCACCAGGGGAGCCTGCCCCTCCGGATCAGGCGTTGGGGTCAGGAACGCCCTCTCCAAGGTCTAGGGTCTCGTCGTCTTCCTCGACGGGTGCTTCAACCATCGCTTTCTCTTCAACGATCGACAGAATAACGTCGTTCTTCTTGGCCTCGTCCTCGCTGAGGGTGATGCCCTCGGGCAAGGTCAAGTCCGTGGCATGGAACTGAGTGCCAAGGGGCAGGTCCCCGAGGTTGATCTCGATCATGTCCGGGATGTTCTTCGGCAGACAGTTGACCATCATCATGCTGTGGACCTGGTTGACGGTACCCACAGCATCCCCGATCAGGGAGAGGGGCACGCGCACGTCGGAACGCTCGCCGCGCACAACGCCTTTGAACTCAACGTGTTGAATGTTTGAGCCCATCAAGTCGTACTGGATCTCGCGGATCACCGCCGAGCGCGTGCCCTCAGGGAAATCAAAATCGAACAGGTGCGCCTCGTGGCGGTGGGCAGCCTTGAAGGCTGCGGCGTCAACGCTGAAGTGACGCAGGGGCTCCTCGGAGTGGCCGAAGAACTGAAGGGTGACGGGCAAGCGACCGGCAGCGCGCAGGCCGCGAGCGGTGCGGGAGCCGAGTTTCTCGCGTAGCTCGACTTCGAGCTTGGCTTCGTGATGGGTAGTGGACATTGTCGTTTTCCTGGATGGTTCGTCGCCCGAAGGGCGCACAGGGTTCATTGAAGCCAGCCGAACGCTTCGGCTGGTGATTGGGTGAGTTGCTCGTTCTTGAGCTTACTGGAACAGGCGGCTGATCGAATTATTCTCGTGGATGTTCTTAATGGCCCGGGCGATCAGGGGGGCTGTGCTCACAACTTTCATGTTGGAGGGCTTTATCTTGAGAGGAATCGTGTCCGTGACCAACACCGTATCCACTGGAGCGTTCTCAATGCGCTCCACCGCGGGGCCGCAAAGCACCGCGTGGGAAACAGCAATCACGATCCGGGCGGCCCCGTTGCGCTTGAGAGTTTCGGCGGCTTGGGTAATTGACCCTCCCGTAGAAATCATGTCGTCGACGATCACGCAGTTACGTCCCTGCACGTCACCGATGACGTTCTCGATCACGGTTTCAGAGCCCGAAATACGACGCTTGTCCACGATGGCGAGATCAGCGGAAAGGCGCTTGGCCCAGGCCCGCGCCATCTTGGTGCCCCCCACATCAGGAGTCACGACCACGGGGTTTTCTACCCCAAGCTGGCCCACTGCCTCGAGCAAGACCGGACGGGCGTAGAGGTGGTCCACGGGGATGTCGAAGAATCCCTGAATCTGGGCCGCGTGCATGTCGAGGGTCACGATGCGCTGAGCACCCGCCCCTACCAGGGTGTTGGCCACAACTTTGGCGCTGATGGGAACCCGGCCCTCGTCCTTACGATCCTTGCGAGCATAGCCGTAGTAGGGCATGACAGCAGTGATGCGGCCAGCGCTGGCACGGCGCAGGGTGTCGAGAAGCAACAGCAGCTCGGCCCAGTTGTCGTTCACCGGAGGACAGGTGGGCTGCAACACATACACGTCGCGGCCACGGATGTCTTCCGAAACCTTGATGTCGATTTCCTTATCAGGAAAGCGTCCCACATGAGCGTCCGCCAAGGGCAGATTGAGTTCGGCTGCAATGGAAGCAGAAAGCTCGGGGTGAGCTGTGCCGGAAATGAGTGTGATGTCGCCGTAGAAACTCAAAACTAGCCTTCCTCTGTTTGGGGTGCTTGGGAACCGGAGGAGGGATCCTCCGTGGTCTTGGCTGAGCCGCCGAGTCGCCGGGCAGGAACCCCTGCCCAGACTTCACCGGGGCCCATCTTCGCGCTCTTGGTGAGCACGGCTCCAGCGGCAGTGGTTGCGCCCTCGGGCACCGCGTTCGGAGCTACGATCAAAGTGCCGCTGCCCACAAAAGCCCCATCCCCCACAGTGGATGGATGCTTCAGCTTGCCGTCGTAGTTGGCGAAAATCGTGCCTGCGCCCACGTTCACTTTGCTGCCGAGAGTGACGTCTCCCAGATAGGAGAGGTGCTTCACCTTCGAACCAGGTCCGATGGTCGAGTTCTTGATCTCGCAGAAGTTGCCGAGCACGGCGCCGTCTTCGAGAACTGCCCCCGTGCGCATGTGCGCAAAGGGCCCGACCTCGCAACCGGCCCCGATCTTGACGCCCTTACGCAGAACGGAAAAGGGCTGAATCACTGTGTCTTGTCCAATCTCGACCTCGCAGTCGATCATCGTGGTGCTGGGATCTTCGATGCGCACGCCGTTGGCCAAGTGCTGTCCCAGGATGCGTGCCTGGAGGGCCCAGCGCACTTCTCCCAGTTGTTCGAGGGAATTCACACCCGCCGCTTCTTCAGCGTCTTCAAGCAACAGGTCCACCACCCGACCGCCAGCCTTGACGAAGAACTCGACAGCGTCGGTCAGGTAGTACTCGCCCTGGGAATTGTCGCTGGAGAGTTGCGGCAAGATCTTGCGCAGGGCTGGAGCATCAAAAGCGTAGAGCCCCGGATTGGTTTCATATCCCAGACGTTGTTCATCGTTGCAATCGCGCTCTTCCACGATGCCGAGCACTTGGCCTTCGTCTCCCCGTTGAATACGGCCGTAGCCGGTCGGGTCCGCAAGTTCCGCGGTCATCAGCCCCATGGAGCCCACGCCCGCTGCGCTCTGTGCCTGAAGCAACCCATCCAAGCTGCTGGCCCGCACCAGGGGCATGTCCCCGTAAAGCACCAAGACCACTCCGTCCTCGGTGGGCACCGCGTCCATTCCCGCGCGCACCGCATCGCCGGTTCCCCGGGGAGGGTTCTGCACCGCGCGTAACAACTCGCAACGATCTCCGACCAATTCCCGAGCGGCCTTCTCAATGGGATCGCCGTCAGGACCGGTGACCAGCACGATGCGCCCGGGCTTGAGCTCAAGGGCGCTCTCTAGGACCCAACCCAAAAGGGGTCGACCGAGCAATCCATGCAGCACCTTGGGCACGGCGCTCTTCATGCGCTTGCCTTGGCCAGCGGCCAGTACCAGAACGGTTAGGGAGGACACGAGGAAGGGGGGAGTGAGGGAGGATTCCGGGCCAGGCATTGCCTAGGGGCGATTTCGGGCGCAGTAGCATAGCCAGCGAGCCCCAAACGCGCTAGTACCTAGGCCGATCCTTGGTCACCTCTGGGGATCTGAATTCCTAGTCCGGCCAGGGCGGCAAAGGCCTCTGAAGCTCGATCCGTGGGTACAAAAACGTGATCCCGGGAGAAACCGCACACCGCCCCGATGGGGATCCCCACCTGGGCGAGAGCCTCCGCAACCCGGGCCAAAAAGCCCACCAGCTCCCAGTCCATTGGCATTTCGAAGCGGATCCAGGTCAGGGGCCCCGCGAGATTGGCCCCTGGATGGGCCCCGGAGAGGGCCTGGGCCGTGGGCCAATCCACCAAAACAGTCCACTCGCCCCCCTCCCGGATCACCTGAAAAGGACCCTCCTGGGCCCCTAGATCCGCGAAAGGGACCTGATCTGGCCCCCCCTCGGGCCAACCGACGATGCCCATGGGGCGAGGCTCAGGGCGGCAGGTCATCTTGGCGAGGGCCTCGGGCAGGGTCTTGGCTGGGGATTCCATGGGCACATTATGACCAAGTCCCCATCCCGGGGAGCACCCCGATCAGTACCCTCCCTCCCGTGATCGATCCCCTCCGACGAGCCCTGTCCCGCAGCGTGGGATTCCTGGCAGACCTACCCGTGCCCCGCCTTCTTCGCCCACCCCTGTACCGGGCCTTTGGGCGATTCACCGGCGCCCACATGGAAGAAGCTGGCCTCGCCCTCGACCAGTATGGGTCCCTGGGCGAGTTTTTCGCGCGCCCCCTGCGCGAAGGTTGCCGCCCCATCGACGACGAACCGGACGCCCTTGTCAGCCCAGTTGATGGCCGGGTGCAACGCATCGAGGTCATTCGGAATGGAATGATTGTGCAGGCCAAGGGTTTTGAGTATCCGGTACGCGAACTGTTGGCCGGGGTGGGCGAAGAGTTCAACCTGGAAGGTGGCGTCTGCATGACCCTTTACCTTTCCCCCAGTGACTACCACCGCATCCATACACCGGCTGCCGGCGAGATCAGCGAGGCCCGTTGGGTCCGCGGAAAAATGCACTCGGTGGCCCCTAGTGTTTTGACACGCAAGATGGTGCTGCCGGTGAATGAGCGTTGCGTTCTGCGCCTGGACACGGATCGCGGGCCACTCCTACTGGTGCTCGTGGCCGCTTTGAATGTGGCCCGTTTAATCGTCAAGGACGTTGCCCCGGACTGGTCGGGAATGGTACATCCGGCCCTTGCGCGCGAGCGTGGAGCCGAACTCGGGCGCTTCGAGTTGGGATCTACGGTGATCGTCATCGCGCCGCCCAACACCCTTGAACCCGACTCGTCCCTCGCACCCGACTCGGTGGTGCGCGTCGGGCGGAAAATCGCCCGGTGGACCCAATGAGTCACGGGCCTCGATTGTCTCCCGAGACCGAGCGTCTGGTGCGCTTGACGATTCACATTTGCCGCGGCGACTGGCATGGCCTGCGCATGCTGCGGCGGGAAGCTCCCGAAGGCGAACCAAACCGGGCCTGGCGCGAGGCACTTTTGCAAAGCCACCTCTTCGCGGGTATCCCGCGCATGGTGGAAGCCTGCGCGGTGCTTTTGGCGGAGGGCGGCCTGGGCTCAGTTGCAGCCGACGAGATCGAGGACCAAGCGCAAGCCTCCCCATTGGGTCAGCCGAAACGTGGGCAAGCCCTCTTTGATTCGATCTACGAAGACACCGGCCCAGCAGTAGTCGAGGCCCTTGAAAAGGCCCACCCGGAAATCCTCAATGTGACTCTGAGCCACGCCTATGGTCGGATCCTCTCCCGTCCGGGCTTAGATGGGGCCACCCGAGAGCTCTTGGCTGTGGGTGCCTTGGCCGCAGGGAATCAACGACGCCAATTAGCGTCCCATACCCGGGGTGCCCAACGCCTGGGGGCAAAGCCAGAGGCCATTCTGGCCGCAGCGGAACTGGGAGTTTCCGGTCTCCCCGAGGCCGAAGCCGAGACACTGATGGCCACGGCCAAAAAATACAGCGGGGCCTAGTCTCGCTCTCGTGCCTCGATCTCGACCCACAGCACCCGCATGGGTGCCCGTGATCGAATCGCCAGGAGGCCGCGCTCTTCTCGGCCCGGAATGCGGCGCACACCACCGAGGGAAAGGCGCTGCCCCCCCACCTTGACTTCTTCCAACACCATGGTGCGCGGCTGGAGAGAGATTTCTACCGTGATGGGTTGCGTCCCGGGGAACCCCTCGAACTTCGCCAGTGAGCGCAGCTTACCAGCGCGCATCCGGGTCAACGCTTCTTCCAAGTCGCCGCCCGCATAGGCCATGAACGGGTTGCTCTTGCGGTCCACAAAAAACACATGCATGCCCGCCAGAGAGAAGCAAATCTCGTTGCCAAGTCCGCCGCCGTCCAATGATTCCATGTGAAAACGAACGATAAGACGCTCTTCCACATTCAGTGCCGCCGAGAGATCGACCCTGGCCGCATCGCTGGACCGCAGGAACGCCTGATCACCTGGTGTGCCCGTGCGCAAAACCAGTCCATCCCCATCGGTGGACCAGCGACCCGCCTGCCAGCCCATGGCTTCCCCCTGGGCGAAATCAAAGCGCACTCGTTCCAAGGCGCCACGCCGATCGCGCAAGACCTCGGCCCCCGGGAACAACTCTTCAGGGCTCATGAACGCCGGCGGCCGGGTGAGACTGCTGGACAGTTCTTGCAATTCAGTTTCTTGGGCAGGGCTGAGCAAGTCACCATACTGGGCGAGGAACTCATCCCGAGCTGCAAGCAAGGCCAGGTCGCTGGCGCTGCCCGCTGTAAAACGAGTGCGCAGGCGCGTCAGGTCCTGCTCTAGCTGGGCCCGGCGTGCACCGACCTGGCGCTGACGGGCGTCGAGTAGGGCCGCCACCCTGTTCTCCAGGTCCTTCCACAAAGCCCCATCGGCTCCGGCGGGTGCCGGGGCGCCTGAGGAAACCGGTTCAAGGCTGGGATCCCCCAGATGAAAACGAAGGAGGCTCAAGGCCAGGGATGCCCGGGATGCCTCGATCAAATCCTGCCCCCCCGCCAAAGCCAAGCCCTCCAACAGCAATCGCTCCATGTCGCCGCTGCTCATGAGCACGGCGCCCCCGCTGGCGGCCTTGTTCTCTGCCTGGACCGAACCCGTGAGGGCAAAGGAGTGCACCACCCCTGTGACCCGGTCAAACAGGCGGAAAGGTCGCGTCATGGGCGCCTCGTTTCCACGGCACGTTCCGCTGCGGGGGATCCCCTTCACCTCTAGGGTCATCTCCCGCCGGCCGCGAACGACTTTGGCAATCAATTCCATGGAGCGGACCATCAGGTCCATCTCACCACGGCGAAGGTCCGCGACCTCAAGATCGGCCGCGGATGCGGGGCCCTCCAGGACTTTAGCCCAGAGATCCCGGGCAGTACCAAAGTCCCGCTGCTGTACCAGCAGGGCCGAGCGTTCTACGGCCTTGCGGAAGAAGTCCTGGGTCTGGGCCAGCATCAGGCTCTCCTCCTGTTCCAAAATCCCTTGCAGGAGGCCCACATAGGTCTTGGCCGAGCGCCAATCCGCATCCAAGGGTAACTGATCTGCCGTGACCCCGCGCCGGACGAGCTCTGCTTCCCAGGCCAACCCAAGAGCCGCGCCCCCCCCGGCCTGCCCTTGATACACAGGAGCTTGCTGAATCAAAAAGGCCACCAGTTCCCCATCCGCCAAGCGCCAACTGTTGCGCACCCCATCCCGATCCGAATAAAGCGCTGACCTCAAGCTGGCAGAGGCGAGAGCACTTTGAAGGTCTTCATCCACCATCCGCATGGCAGTCGCCCTAGAAGTGCTCAACCAATCCAGCACGGGGTTCTCCAGCACATCGAGAGCATCCTGATAACGAGCCACCGCCACCAAGCCCTCGACCTTAGGGGCCAAAACTGTTCGCCGATGGCGCTCAAGGTCTTGCTCGATGCTGGCAATTCCTGCTGCTCGGGCGCGGCTCACTGAGGCAACCAATCCTTGCCACCTTGCCAGGGCGTGTTGTTTGCCCGAAAAACTATCGGGGCACTCTTCAATGGTGGAATAACCGGTTGCCCGCATCACTCGACGTGGAAGTTCCTGATTCAAGTAAAGCGCTGCTTCTGCCAGGGATCCGTTGGACAGGGAGCGATCTAGGTACACGCCAACTTCGGTCAACAGGGCGCTCAGGGCACCGTCCAACTGGCTGTCCCAACTCAATCGCAGGCGGGCCAAATCCCCCCGCAACTCAACCGGTGGCGCCCCACCCACGGCGGGAGAAACCAAGAGGGCTAGGCTCTCTTCGCTGCGGCGCAGGCTGACTGTGCCCCCCTCCAAACCGCGCCGAACCTCGTCCAGGGCAGGCCATTCGCTCACGTCCATGGAACGGACCCGTTCCGGTTGGTCTGTACTCCAGGGCTGCCACCAAGCAACCCAGCCCCCCGCCGCCACCAAGCCAAGGACCCCAACCCCCACCAGTCGCAAGGTCCGGCCGGGGCCATGGGTCAGGGGCTCTAGTTCCTCGGGGCGAACCTTGGGCGCACGCCGCTCCCGCAGTCGCTCTAGGTCCTTGAGCAATTCCAGGGGCGCTCGATAACGCAGATTGGGATCCCGCGAGAGGCACTTACGCAGGACCAGGGAGATGCCTTTTGAAAGCCCGGGCACCAACCCCCGTGGATCCGGCATGGGCTGATACAGAACCCCGGACAAAACCTCGGCCACGCTATCGCCCACAAAAGGCGGCCGACCGGTCAAGGCATGGAAGAGTGTCGCGCCCAAGGACCAGATGTCCGAACGCCCATCCACATCCGAGGGATTACGCGCCTGCTCAGGGCTGATGTAATGGGGAGTGCCGAGGGTTCCCCCGGATGTTACGCGCGGATCGGTTTCGGCCCAAGCCAAGCCCAAGTCCACAAGTCGCGCGCGCCCGCGACCGTCGATCAGAATGTTGGCGGGTTTCACATCCCGGTGAATCACACCCATGCCGTGTGCATGTTCCAGCGCATCGACGATGGGTGCAAAAAGGCGGATCGCCTCGCGCTCGGTCAAGGTGCCACGCTCTTCGATGCGTTCGGCAAGGGAAATCCCCTCGACTAGCTCCATGGCATACCACCAACGGCCCTCCGAAACCCCCATGTCCACGGCAGAAATAATCCCCGGGTGGGCAAGTCGCGCGGCAGCCCGGGCCTCGCGCTGTAAGCGAATGATCGCGCGCTTGTCGCTGCACAATTCCGGGTGCAAAAACTTGATGGCCACCGGACGATCCACCGCGATCTGAACCCCGCTGACCACAGTGCCCGTAGCTCCGTGTCCCAACACCCCATCGATGGTGTAGCCCTCGATCCCAGGTAAATCCATGGGCGACTCGCGCAAACGGCCGGTGGCCCGCGGACGTGCCCCCGCCCTACCGGAATCCGGTTGCGGGGTGTCTTCGGCGGGCGAGGGATCGGGAGTCATAGGCATTCACTCTAGCCCATCAGCCCCTTGAGGTTTCAAACCAGTGGCCCGGACCCCCAAAAAACCTCCCCTTGGCCCTAGGCCTCGGGATCGGTACTGAAGCGTCCGAGGAATTCGTCGGTCTTCTCAACCTCGTCGAGGCGCGTGATCAACATCTCCATGGCCTCTGCAAAGTGCAACCGAGTCATCACCCGGCGCAGGGTGTTGACCTGCGTGAGGCGCCGGAGTCCCAGCAGTTTCTCTTCCTTGCGGGTGCCTGTTTTCTCGATGTCGATAGCGGGGAAAATGCGTCGATCCGCCAGGCGACGGTTGAGCACCAGTTCCATGTTGCCCGTGCCTTTGAACTCCTCGAACACCAGTTGGTCCATCTTGGAACCCGTGTCCACCAGAATCGTACCCAAAATCGTCAGGCTGCCCGCATTCTCGGTGTTACGAGCAGATCCAAAGAGCTTGCGCGGGTATTCCATGGCGCGCGTATCGAGACCGCCGGACATGGTGCGGCCCGCACCCAGCTGGTTGTTGTAAGCCCGGGACAAACGGGTCAGGGAATCGATCAAGAGGACCACGTCCTCTCCCATCTCCACCAAGCGGCAACAGCGTTTCCAAACCGCCTCGGCCAACTGGATGTGGTGCTTGGGAGGCTCGTCGGAGGTTGAGGCAAAGACCTGTCCGGTCTTGACCGCGCGGCTCCATTCGGTGGCTTCCTCTGGGCGTTCGTCCACCAGCAACACGAAGAGGTGCACGTCGGAGTAGATCTCCTCGATGCCCCGGGCAAAGGTGCGCATGATGGTGGTCTTGCCACTGCGCGGCGGCGCCACAATCAACCCCCGTTGACCCCGTCCCACGGGAGAGAGCAGATCAACGATGCGCATAGAGGTGTCACCGAGCCCATCCCCCATTGCGTAGTGGAAATCCGGGTCGACCGAGGTCAGGTCGCGGAAAGTTTTCTGGTTCCGCCAGCTCTTGGGGGAACGGCCATCTACCTCGAGGACCTCGGCCACCTGGAACTGGTGCTTTTGGCCTCTAGTGAGTTTGGCCCGTACGACCATTCCATCCCGCAGTTTCTCCTTTTGCACGATATGCTTCGGCACAAAGATGTCCTTCTTGCTGGGCTGACCGTAGGAATCAAGAGGGCGCAAGGAACTGATGCCTCCCCGGTCCTGAAACAGGATGCCCACGCCTTCGTCGGATTGCTTGCGATCTTCCCTCGAGTGGGTGCCCGCGCCTTCGTCGGATCGCTTGCGCTCCTCTCTGGAGTGGGTGCCCGCGCCTTCGTTGGATTGCTTGCGCTCTTCCCTGCGCCGACGACGGTGCTCGGAATCTCCGCGGCCAGCGGATTTCTCCCGAGGCTGTGGCTCCTCGACCCTGGAGGCGCGGTTGCCAAAGGCAACCACTTCCTCTTGCTCGGGAACCTCGGGAGCCTGTGCCTTAGCCGCGTCCACATCAGGACGTCCCTGCCGTTGGTCATCCTCCAGGCCCTTGTTCCGGTTCCTGCGGCGACCACGACTGCGACGGCGGCGGCGCACTTTAGGCTTGCCGAAGCCCTCGTTCTCCTGGGGGTTGTACTCGCCGTCCTGGGTGCGGGATTCCCTGGAATCATCCTTTGTGGATTCCTGATCCGCCACTGGCTTGGAATCTCCGGAGGCATGAGCCGGCGCGTAGCTGGACCTGCTCAAGGAGCTTTCGGCTAAGGGGCGCTCACGCTCGGACCGCTGACGCTCGGGGCGTTGCCGCTCGCGCTCAGGCTGCTCGCGCTCGAGCTGCGGGAACTCAGACTGCTTGAGCTTGGACTTTTTCACCGGCGCCGTCTTCGCGGCGGGCTTCTTGGTCGCGGCCTTCTTGACGGCAGGTTTCTTCGCCGCCTTCTTGGTGGCGGGTTTCTTGCTCGCCGCCTTCTTGGTGGCGGGCTTCTTGGTGGCGGGCTTCTTGGTCGCCGCCTTCTTGGTGGTGGCCTTCTTGCTCGCTGCCTTCTTGGTGGTGGCCTTCTTGCTCGCTGCCTTCTTGCTCGCTGCCTTCTTGCTCGCGGGCTTTTTGCTCGCGGATTTCTTCGCGGCCGCTTTCTTGGTCGCTGGTTTTTTGCTCACTGCCTTTTTGGCGGCGGGCTTCTTGGCCGCCTTCTTCTTGGCTGCAGGCTTCTTGACCACCTTCTTCTTGGTGGTCTTGCTGGCAGAACGGGGGATCGCTGCGCCGAAGGGAAGGGACTCGGATGCTTTGGAGGTCATGGCCTAGGAGGTCGAACTCTTGGGGGGGCTCTCGGACTCGGAACTGGGGCTTCTGAAAGGTGCCACAGGCGCTTGTGCCACCGAGCAAGGCTCGGTGCAGGCTGCGCAATGGTTCCGAAGGCCTTCAGAAGGCCCCCGGGGGGGGTGCCAGGTTCACCGTCCAGGGGGAACGGAAACCAGCGGGCGGCTCCACGGGTGGAGCGGGCGACCGACACAACTGTGCGGTGGACTGAGCATGGGAAATCGAGGGTCTGATTTCGACCCACTGTTCTCAACAATCCAACTCGGAGGCCCCAAACTCCCCAGATCGGGGTGCGGATGAGAGGCCAGGAGCCCAGCCCCCAAGGGGTCCAGAGCACACGGTCCGGGCAAATGTGGAAGAGGTGCGCATGCAGCGCGGCCTCCTCACATCGGCCGTATTGTCGTTCAAATCTGCTATCTGTGGGCCTGCGAGCTGCAAAACAACTCTCAGGCCATCCTAATCCCTTGCTTCGCAAGGGGTTGTGTCATGTTCCAGGGACGTGCCCTGGGGCTCCCGGAAGAGCGGCGACTCTTCGGGGGAGGTCGCAATCAGTCTGTCGACCAGTCAACCAGCAAACAGTGGGGTGGTCGGGGTGAGAGGATTTGAACCTCCGACCTCTGCGTCCCGAACGCAGCGCTCTACCAAGCTGAGCCACACCCCGAGGGCTGAAAAGCCGAGGGAGAGTAGACCCCTCGGAGGCTCCCGTCAACCTCTACCCCCAAGGAAGGGGCAAAAGGTCCACGGTGGGACCTCCATCAGCGGCCGAGATCCACGAATACGCCCCCATTGTTCTGGGCCAGGCGCATCATGAAGGTCTTTTGGAACTCGCCGATGGCGATCGTGTGCAGCACGACCTTGCGCAGGTCATTGGCCTCCCGCACGCCCTTGAGGATGTCCTCGATATCGACGATCTTGCCGTGGGTCGGGCGGCCGTCAGAGAGAAAGAAGATCGTGTCCACCTCCAGCAGGTAAGGATCACGCTTGGCTTCGACGTCCATTGCCAAGGCCCAACTCAAGGCGCCCCAGGTGTTGGTACGCCCTGCTCCTAGATTGGCCGTCCCCACCAAGCCCACCGAGGCCAGATCATTGTTGCTGGCTCCGCCGAGGGGCTCAAGCTTCGAGGTCCATTCCATGGCACTCGATTTGGATAGCACGTTCGCCTTGACCAGCTTCTTCTTCCAGGGGCGTACTTTGGTGGCGAAGGAAAGGATGTTGAACATGGTCTCCTTGGGAAGGCCATCGATGGTGCGCGCCAACTCCGTCTTGACGATGTCCATGCGCGAATAGGAAGGGTAGCCCCCATCCTTGAATCGGTCTTTCTCCACCACTTCACTTTCCATGGAGCCAGACACATCGATCACAAAGAGCACCTTACGGCTCTTGGATTGGATGCCGTGGTAGGTCGTCGCCTCGCCCGGCGCGGGCTGATAGATCGCCTTGAGCTCTTCACGACGCTTGGCAAGCTTGGCTAATTCCGCTTCGGTGGGGATTTGGTAGCGATCCTTATATTGGGTCCAAAAACGCTCCCAGAGTTCGATTCGGGGCCCAAACGCTCTGGCAGTTAGGTATTCAAGAGCTGCGATGGCATCGTCCGCCAAACGCCCATCTTCCAGCTTCAAGCGCTCGATCAGGAGAGGAATGCTGTCCCGGTGACGCACGGTACCTAGGGCTGCGATGGCGCTAGCGCGCACTTGCCAGGCTTCATCCGTCAAGAGCGCGCTAGCAGGGGCGCGCACCTCATCCGCCTTCATGGTGGTCAGCCCATCAAGGGCCGTGCAACGTACGGCCACCTCCTTGTCCTCGCAAAGCAACAGAAGGTCGGGAATGAATTCCCGTTGATTCAAAGCCACTAAGGCCATCGCCGCACGCCGGCGCACCTGCCAAGAACGATCCACGAGGCACTCGCGGACCGCGGCTCCATCGTGATCCAGAGCCCCGAAAGCTAGGACCCGCAGGATCCCTAGGCGCACGGGCTCTTTACTACTGCCCGCAAGGAGTTCAATGATCGCGGTCTGGCATGCGGGGTGGGTCAAACCCGCCAACACACCCACCGCAGCGCTGACCACGGCGGGATCCTTGTCCC
The DNA here is from genome assembly GCA_937910685.1 of uncultured bacterium. Lineage (GTDB taxonomy): Bacteria > Planctomycetota > UBA1135 > UBA1135. Next base: position 10,308 of record CALEMP010000113.1, on the reverse strand, counting down.
GCAGAATCGGCTCCAGAATCTTGACGACCTCGGGATCGGTCTGACCCTCAAGGGCCAGCACGGCCTCGACCAGGGAGGCTGAATCTTTGTACTTGCGGAAGTACTTTTTGAACTCCCGCAGGAGGTCATCCGAACCCGCGGAAGGGGCCAGCAGCCAGGTGCCGGGCGGAGATCCGGCGGCCTCCAGGGCCAGTCCGGATCCGAGGGTCGACCAGCCAAGGACCGCAAGCAGCAGCACCGAAAGCGGAGGGACACCCCTGAAAACACGAGGAGATATTTGAAGTCGGATCGTCGGCATCACACCCAAGCTAGTCCCCGCAGGGGGGGAGGACACGTTTCCTCCGGTCCTAGGGCTGCTACGGATACGAATTGGATGCGGCTTGGGCCCCGGGCGGGGCCTCAGACTGCTGCAGCAAGGCCCATCAGTCCTCTTTCTGCCGTCGGAGGGTGGTATGCACCTTCTCGTTCTGGTCTGCAAGGCGTGCCCCGTGCAAGGTGATCTTGAAGCCCTCGTCTACCCAGAGGGTTACCGAATCCCCTTCCTGGCTGATCAGATGACCGCTGAAGACTCCCCCGGGAGCAAGCACGCGAACCCTCGGGCGGCCACTGTACTTATGGACGCGACTCTCCTGGCCCTGGGCGTCGAGCTGGGTGGGGTCCAGCTTCTCGATGCGATCGATTCGCTCCCCATCCAAACTCATGGTGCCCAGACCTGTCTCGACCCAAGCTCTGTTTTGCCCCACGGCAACCAGGCGCCCTTCGAAGAGTTCGCCCCCCACCATCAGGATCCGCACGGCCCCAACCCGGGGCGTGGTCAGACGAGTGGGATTGTCCAAGAGCGCCAGGGACGGCTCGCTGCCGGACCACTGCCCCTCTCCGCCAGCGCGGGCCAAAATCCCCCTGGGAGCAACGATGGCCGGCTCTTCGCCCGCACCTTGAAGGGTGTTGACCTGTTCGTTCACTTCAGAAGCCGTCAGGGCCCAGGCAAAGGGAGTGACGGTTTTTGGAATCGATGCGAACCCATCGGCGAGGCTTGCGCCCCGGGTCCAGATCTCTCCCACGTCGGGCTCCTCAACCGCAGCCACCGCTAGGAACTCAAAGCTGTGGGAAAAGGGGCCCGGCTCGATGCTCACGGACGCACGGGTGGGAGGCACCGGGCTGAGGGCTGAGGGAATCGGGAGCTCATCCGCTTTGGCAAGGACGACCGCTCGGGGCTGGTCCCAGCGACCAAGGCGTTGGAGTTTCCCCTTTGCTGTTTCACCCGGGCAGACGGCCCGCGGTTGGAACGACCCAAGGATGCCCCAGGATTCGGGCTGCGCTTCAAAGTCTTGGAACCAGGCGATCGCTGCGTCTTGCATGGAGAACACAGGGGGCACGAGAGGCGCACTGTATTGACGCGGAACGGTTAGGCGCGAAGCTTGGGAAACGGGGTCAGGCGTGAAGCCGGCCAACCGTTGTTCAGGGAGACCCGTCTGGTCCGCGGGGGTCACCTCCCAACGGCCCAAGCGCCGGAGCCATTGCTCGGGGCTTTCATCCGGGCAGAGCGTCTGCGGGCCCTTGGACCAGAGCACCCCAAGATCGGAAGGCTGTTGACCCATCAGCCCAAGCCAAACTTCGGCAGCATCGTCAGTGCCAAGGGTCAAGGGACCCGTGTGCTGCGGACTGGCCACGACGGGAGCTGGGCTGGACGGGGTTAGGGTTTGAACGGTCGGCTGGGGCTGAATCGAGGCTTTCGGCTGAGCTTGGGCAACCCGATCGGTGGAAATTTCCGGCTTGCGGGTAAGGGTCCGGTCGAGCCGTTTGATGATTGCGATGGCGATCGCCTGATCAGGAGTGAGCAGCTCGAAACTGGGCCTGAGGACCTCCTCGGTCACGTTGAACTTCTGGGCAATGGCTTGGGGTGCATCCCCCTGCTCCTCGAACGTCCCAGGCGCAACAACCTTGGGTGCGACAGATTCTTGTCCCCTAGGCCCACTAGGTTTTCCCAAAGCGCCCCCTCGGGGATCCTGACTGAAGCCACCTGTTACTGGTCCGGGTTCACCAGCTTCGCGTTCTGCCGAACCCATACTCGCGGCGCCCTTTCCAGCACGCGGAGCCGGCGAAGGTGAGCGGAATGCACGGCGACGGGAAACCGAAGAACCCGCGGCGGGAACAGGCGAGCTTTCCCGACGAATGGGGTACAGGACCCGGTGCTCTGTCTGGGCGGGCACAGGGGGAATATCGGGGCCATCGAGGAGCACGCCGGTCTCGATCGAATGGCTGGGGGCGAGGGGATCAACCCCGACGCTGCTCGCTGTCTCGCCGGAAGTACTGCCGACTTGGACCGCGACCATGGAGATCACACCCAAAATCAACGCACCGGAGACCATGCGAACGAGGCCCATGGGCACGGTGGGCATGCTCGGCTTGGAGTGACTCCAACTTCCGGACATGGCTGGCGCAAGGACGTCTTCCACCGCCGGGTCGGGCCCCCCCGCCACAGTTTCAGATGTTTCTCCATCGAAATAGTTGAGCCAGGAGTCTGTCTCGAAGCCAGGCTCTGGGCATGTCGTTTCCGAGGCCACGTGGACTTCCTCGCCCGTGGGTACAGCAGTCTGCGGCTCCTCGGGGACGAGTCTGGAGGTAGGCTCCTGAACACACTCAGGTTCAGGGACATCGGATTCCCAAGAGTCTCCCGCGCCCGTGGTCTCTTCAACCAAGACACCTTCGTCTTGGGCCAAGGGAGGGATTGGTTCTCCCGTTCCCTCGGGGCTGTCCTGAAAAAGCCAACTGTCCGAGTCCAACGCAGGCGTGGACAGGGGGGCTGAGTCCAACCCACTAGGCTCGCAGGGCTGCTCTTCGGGACAAGCATCTGCCTCCACGGATTCCTCAAAGAGCCACGAGCCCTCCTGGGGTTGCTCCGCGGACCCTCTAGGCTCCCCATGGGCGGGAGACGGATCGGGATTCATTGCAGAGTCGGCTGGGTCGTCCGAGAACCAAGGTTCGAACGGGGGTTCAGGCTGGGCCATGGGGCTTTTCTGGGTTGATCTGGGCTGCCAATGATGGCGGGGCACGCAAGGAGGAACCTGCCCAGGACAAAATCCCTGGAACAGTTTCTCTTCCCCTCCAATCGGCAGACTGGGGCCGATGACCGTAGAGCGGCCTAGGGAAAGGTCTCTCAACTCTGAGTGGTGTCCCCCCGGCAGCACTCCAGGCCCCCAGGAGGGCCAAAACGGGTCGAGCCCTGGCCCCCGCTTCCCATAATTGCCCCATGGGGAGACATTCCCCCCAAGGCCGCTCAGGGGTACTGGCCCCTTTCGGTGTTGAAATCCCAGTGACCCTTCTGAGCTGATCCCAGGGCGCCTTGAGTCCCCGGACCGGAGGGCCTAGGGACCTCCAACAGCAGTCGAGCCCCATTTCAACACTGAAAGGGGCCAGTACCCGCTCAGGCCTTGCGCAGCACCCGGGTGCTGCCTCGCCGCTGGGTAAGACCGCTGGTATCGAAACTCTCCAGCACCGGAATCAAGAATTTGCGCGAGGTCCCGAGGGCCGTCCGCAGCTCGGGGATCTTGAGTTCCCCATTGCGCTCGCAGTTGCTGATCACCTCTTCGCGCATTTTTTGATGGGCGACACTCGATAAGAACAAATCCCGCGACACGTGCACCACTTCGCCCTCGTCCATCAGTAGTTGCAACACGGTCTGCACCTGGTCCGCCCCCAGACCAAGGGCCGTCCCCAATTCCAGCGGGGTCGGCGGCTGGCACTCACCCTTGCGCAGCTGATCGAGAATCTTGTCCCGGCTCCCTTGGGTGGCGGCATCTAACTCGACCTTGCGTCCGGCGGGAGCCAACATGCCGACCCCCACCCGTTGGAATTTCCCCGCTTGCACCAAACGCTCAAGCAACTGATCGGTCAACGCAGATTCGAATTGGATGCCCGCACGCAAGTCGCGCACGTCCATGCGCGAACGGGTAGGGTTGTCCTTGAACCAAGCGTTGACGGATGCCAGCAGTTGGTCCATAGCCACGTCCAGAGCCTCCCGATGAATCCAGCGGTCCGGGGTCAGCTCCACCGTGCGCCCCTTGCCGCCCAAGATATTGAGCAAGTCCCGCACCTCTCCTTTGGGCATCTTGAGGGTCACGGTCAAGTCCTCAACGCCAAGCCACATTTCGGGGGCCCGGACCAAGTGGGATTCCAAAAGAGCCTCGGGGGAACCCAGACTCTTTGCCTGACGGACAAGTTCATCGATCACAAAGCTCTTGAAACGCTTCAAGCGGAAGCGGCTCTCTTCCAAGATTACCCCGCCCCCCAAAGTTTCCACCGGGGACGCCCGGCGCAGGACAAAATGATCGCCGGGGGCGCAGACCACCGGAGATTCGAGCCGCAACTGGATCAAACCACCCGCGCCCGGCTCCAGTTGTTCCTCATCGAGCAGAATGACTTCGCCTAGGACTTCGGCGGTGCCAATGTGCAGGCGAATCGGAGTGCGGTTGCCGAGCCCGCGGGGAGTGCTGGGCAGGAGGCGAAGGGAAGCGCCCAACATGCTTTGGGCATGAAAGTACCCTGGAGTCGCGAGGACCGCCCCGCGGGCCACTTGCTTGTGATCCACATCACTCAGGTTGACCGCAGTGGAGTGCCCCGCCCGGGCGTGATCGGTGCCCTCGTGATAGGCCTGCAACCCGCGGATTTTCCCCTTCCCCCCTTTAGGCAGAACTTCGAGGATGTCCCCAGTATTGACGCTGCCAGAGATTGGGATGCCTGTCAAAATCGTGCCAAAACCCTTGGCGCTAAAAACCCGCTGGACCGGCATGCGAAAGACACCGTCCGCTTGGCGTGGCTGAAGGGCACTTGCCCGTTCGTGGAGCTGCTCCCGGAACGCATCGACCCCTTGCCCCGTGGTGGCGGATAGCCGCAAGAGGGGAGCGTCCTCCAAGAAAGTTCCCTGGGTCACCTCGCGCAATTCTTCAGCAGCCAGATCGGCCATCTCCTCATCCACCAGGTCGATCTTGTTGAGCACCAGCATTCCTTCCCGAACGCCAAGGAGATCCATGATCTCCAAGTGCTCCCGGGTCTGAGGCATCACCCCGTCATCCGCAGCCACCACCAACAAGACCAAGTCAATGCCCGTGGCCCCGGCCACCATGTTCCGCAGAAAACGCTCGTGCCCCGGCACATCCACCAGTCCCACCTGACGCCCATCGGGCAGGGTCATGCGCGCAAAACCTAAATCAATGGTCATGCCGCGCTCTTTTTCTTCGGCCCAACGGTCGGGATCGGTGCCGGTCAGGACGCGTACGAGGGAGGACTTACCGTGGTCGATGTGACCAGCGGTGCCGATGATTATGGGCTGAATCTTCACGGGGAGAGGGGCTGCTTTAGGGCAGGGGCGCAGATGCTAACCGCCGGCGACCTCCGAGGCTTGTACGGAGTAAGGATTGTCCCCAAGAGCATGCTGATTCTGAAGATGGGCCGGCAAATCAAGCGCCTCTGCCCTGCTCGCCGCCTGGCTGGAGCCCGCCCTCCCCAGGGACCCGCGCGAGGTTTCCAAACGTTCACCCCTCAGCTTTGCAGGTTCCTTCCCTTGGCTACGTCAACAGCCCCAATCCCACGGGTGGGACGCCCTATGAGCTTTTGGGATCCGCGCGCTCCGGACATTCAAAGCGCATACCGATGTGAGGGGTGAACCCCTTCCACACCTAACCAAAACAAACACCCATGCGAGCACGATTCCCCTCTTGCCTTCTGTTGGCTTGTCTCCCCCTCACCGCTCCCAGCACCGGACAAGTGCTCGTGGGCGTGGGATCAGATGGAGCCTTCGAGATCAACACCGCCAACGGTGACACGAACCATGTACTGAACATGGTTGGCATCGAAGGTGCCACGGATGGAGTCGAAGAGAACTTGGTCTTTGCCCGGACGCCCTTGCTCGACCTTTTGCTGTTGGTCAATTTGGATAATTGGAGTTTCCAGGCCCTAGGTTCAATGGGCGGCGGGGTTCGCGAATTAGCCTTTGACGAGGCGCGCCGGGAGCTCTGGGGAACCAGCGGCTCAAACCTGGTGCAGATCAATCATGACAGTGGGCACACGGTGGTCGTCGGGCAACTCTATAGCACAAATCCCTGGGTCACCATGGGCCAAATCAAAGGCCTCGACTACGACGTGAACCGGGATCGTTTGGTGGGAACAGATAGTCTCAGCTTGTGGGCGATCGAAACCAGCAGTGGTGCCTGCACATGGATTGGCGCCCACAATTCGCCAGGCCTAGAGGACCTGCATTGCGATCCAGATACCGGGAACTATTTTGGAGTCGCTGGCCCCACCTCCCAGCTGCTGCAACTCGATCCGGTCACGGGCCTAGCAACCCACAAGTTCTGGCTCTACGACGGCCCCTTCACCGGCCTCGCATCCCGCGGCACCCGGGACACGGGAACTGCGTACTGCGTGTCCGTAGTGAACTCGACCGGTCAATCGGCAGAAACCCTGTCCTTTGGATCCGGCACGGTCTCCACCGGACATGCTCTCTTGGCCACCGAGGGCCTGCCCCCGGGTCAACCGGCCCTCTTGATTGCCTCCCAGGCAGCAGCGTTCCTGCCCCCCATCAATGGGACCGTCGGCTTCCAGTGCGTGATCGGGTACCTGGCGGTCTTTCGCGATTCCATGTCCTTTGCGGATGGCAGCGGCCGAGTGGATCACGATGTGGATCTAACGAACATGCCCACACGCCCTACCAGCACGGCGGTGCAGACGGGAGAGACTTGGAACTTCCAAGTCTGGTACCGGGATGACATGGGCGGAGCCACGACGAATTTCTCCTTGCCCACGCGCATCACCTTCCAGTGAACCCGCTTGCGGATTGCGTCGCGGCGGTCAGTCGTCCGCCTTCGAAATATTGTATTTTTCCAGCTTGCGCTGCAAAGCAAAACGGCTGATCCCAAGGGTGCGCGCCGCCTTGCTCTTGTTGCCCGCAGATTGGGTTAGGGCAGCCTCGATGGAGCGCCGCTCCAGGTCCGCCACGGCGAGCTTGATGTCTCCTGGGTCTTCACTTGTCCCCATCGGGTCGGCAAATTGCGATGGGCCCGAGCTCTTGAGAATCGATGGGGAAAGGTCGCTGATCTGAGCCACACCCGAGGCCAATACCACGAGCCGTCGCATCTCGTTTTCCAGCTCACGCACATTGCCCGGCCAATTATGTCGAGCAAGCGCCGCTTGCACTTCATGGGGCAATTCCGGAGCAGGTTTACCGGCTTCCCGTGAGGCTCGCCCCAGGAGGCTCTCGGCCAACAGGGGCACGTCATCTCCGCGATCCCGGAGGGGCGGAAGATCAACCCGTAACACGGCCAAGCGATAGTAGAGGTCTTCCCGGAATGAGCCCTCACGCACCATGGCCTCCAGGTCCCGGTTCGATGCGGCAAGGATGCGTACATCCACCTTGAGTACCTTGTCCGACCCCACCAAGCGCACTTCGCCCTCCTGCAACACGCGCAGGATCTTCTTTTGCATTTCGGGGCTCATGTCCCCCACTTCGTCCAGGAACAGGGTTCCCCCGTGGGCCTGCTCCAACAAACCTCGCTTATCCTTGTAGGCCCCCGTGAATGCGCCGCGCACATGTCCGAAGAGCTCGGACTCGAGCAGGGAATCCGGCAAGGCGGCGCAGTTTTCGCTGACGAACGGACCCTTCTTGCGGGGACTATTGAAGCAGATCGCCCTAGCGATGAGTTCCTTACCCGTGCCGGATTCCCCCGCGATCAAAACCGGGAGCTCCGAGTCCATGATCCGCTCGAGTTGGTCAAAGACTCGCTTCATGGCATCGGAAGAACCAACGATGCCCGAGCGATCATGACGACCGCGCTCGCGCCCCAGTTCCTTGCGCGCCACAGACAACTCCCCTTCCCGGTCCCGCACCTTGCGCCCGAGTTGATCGTTCAAGTGCTCGATCGCCTTGGAGGACACCTCAAGGCGTTGGTTCTGGTCGCGCAAGCGACCAATCAAGCGCGCCGTGCGAATGGCCACCGATGCCTGCGCCGCGAAGAGCCCCGCCAACTCGAGGTCCCGGTTCTCAAAAGCCCCCATCTGCATGCGGTTGTCCAAGTAGATGAGCCCCCTGACGCTCACCTCCCCCGGGATCGGCACGCAAAGCACCGAGCGCAAGCGCAGTTCCTCCACCGAAGCCATGTTGGTCAAACGCTCGTCTTGCCCCGCATCAACGGTCAAGAGGGCGCGCCCTTCCTGGATGACCTTGCCGATGATCCCCATGGAAACCCGAGTGCGAGGCACGGGAATGTCCTCTTGATTGAAATTTCGAGCCACATGCACTTGCCACTTGCTGGGATCTTGGCCCTCCGCAGAAGACCCACTGGCCTCGGGACTGGCGAGCATCAAGAAGCCACGCTCACTGCCCACTAGGGAAATCGCCGAGTCCACGATTTGGCGAAGCAGAGGGCCCGGGTCGGTCTCACGCGCCAACTCTCGGATCAGGCGGGCGAACACCGCCAGATCACCTTCGCTGCTTTGGCCGTCCTGGATCAGTGTCCCCAGACCCAGGACGGCCCCACCAGGGGCGTTGCCCTCCAGGGTCAGCCGCACGGACCCAACCGCCACTTCGTCCCCCTCATTCAGGCACTGCCGGTCCACCCGGGTCCCATTGACCCGAGTCCCATTGGATGAGCCCAGGTCCACGACCCACCATTCCTTTCCGCGCCTTTCAATTCGGCAGTGCTCCCGGGAGACCCGGGTGTCATGGACTTGCAGACTGTTTCCAGGGGCGCGACCCATGGTCAGGGGCTCGGTTCCCATCTCTAGGGTGCGTTCCACACCCCCCTCGTTGATTTTCCAGTGCATGCTCATGGTCGGCTGTAGGATCCTTTAGACCACTCTGGGGTCCACCGCTGCGGGTTTTGTGCGAATCCGCTCACGCAAGGAGCCTACCCACCAGGGAGCGTTCGGAAACCGCACAGTTCAAAACTTCTGAGGTTCGAACTCGGGCGTGACCTGGGAATGGGCACTAGGCCCCATCCTGGAGGCTCAGATGTTGCTACCAAGGGCCCCGTAAGGCTTCTTCGGGGCCCTCCTCCGCAATGCAACATTGTAACGGGGGCGCCCCTAACGCCTAGGCAGCTCCCCAGCAGTTGCGACTTCAAAGAAAATTGCCCACAAATACGCGCCTTTACCCCCTAAAACACAGCGGCTCGCTACGCTCAAGCGAACAACTTCCCCCGCCACCTTTGGCGGTGATCTCTTTTTTCTCTTCCATTTTGTTCCAATGAAATCAATTTCCCTTCTGCTGGGCGGCCTCTTTGTGCTCGCCGGCTTCAATGGGGCTTCGGCCCACACCAACAGTGATGGCGGTACCCCCGTCGAACTCAGCGAGTTCCGCCTGGACATGGGCGGCACAGACACTGAGGAATTCGTCGAGCTAACCGGTTTTGCCGGTCAAGACCTCAGCGGTTTGTCCTTCGTCATCCTTGGAGATGGCTCAGCTGGCAGCGGCGTAGTGGAAACAGCCGTAGACTTGACCGGTTTCGTCATCGACGCCAACGGGTACTTTGTCTTGGCCAAGAGCACCTTTACCCTCGGCGTTGCCGACTTGGTTGACGACTCCATGAACTTTGAAAACAGTGACAACGTCACTTACATGCTCATCGACTCCTTCCTGGGCGCGGTCGGCGACGACCTCGACACCAATGATGACGGCGTCCTCGATGCCCTCACCGGAACCATTACCTACTCCCTGTCGATCATCGAAAGCGTTGGTACGGGCGACCTAGTTTATGGCACCCACTCCATCGGCCCTGACGGCACCTTCGTGCCCGCCACCGGTTGGACTTGCGCTGGCGTCTGGACGGTTGGGTCATTCAGTGACCTTACCACCAACACCCCAAACGCGGCCAACAACTGTACCGCCGCCGGCGACGACTGCACTACCGCGTTTTCCGCGGTTGAAGGTGCCAACGCCATCGACACCAGTGCTGCTACCACCAGTGGCGAAGCAGGCTGTACCAGTGTCAACATGGACCATTGGTACTCCTTCACCGCTGCGAGCGATGCAAATCACTCCTTTGACCTCTGTGCCGCCACTGGCGACAGCAAGATTGCTGTCTTCGACGGCGCCTGCGGCGCCTTGGTTTGCCTCGGTTCCAACGATGACTCCTGTGGTCTTCAAAGCAGCGTGACTGTGGCGTTGACCACCGGTCAAACGGTTCTGGTCCAGGCTGGCGCTTTTGGCGCTACTGGCGTAATTGTCGGTGATCTCACGATCACCAATCTCGGTGGCCCTGCCCCCGGCGATGACTGTGCAACAGCCGCTGCCGCGGTCCTCGGTGCCAACCCCTT
>CALEMP010000112.1 GCA_937910685.1 uncultured bacterium | reverse complement strand
CGGGCCATCAAGAGGCCCTCGCCGAGCTGGAGCCGGAGCTTGCCGCCCAGGTGAAAGTCAGCAAGGAACTTGCTGAAGACCTGGAGGGGCACAGGGCTCATCTGACTGAGCTGGAGTCCGGTATGGAAGCTCACCAGTTGGCGGTTTCGAATCTGCAGGCGAGCCTGATGGAATCTGAACAGGTGCGCGAGAGAGAAGCCGCTGCTGGGGCGCAAGTGGTTGAAGAGCTAAAGGGGGAAATCGCTGCCCGGGGAAATTTGGTCAAGGAACTAGAGGCCTCCCTGGCCGGGAATCAAAAACAAAATCTGCATCTGGGGGAGCTGCTCAGTGAGGAACGGTCCCTGCGGGAAGAACTGACCCAGACCCTGGGGCAGCAGCTCAAGGATCTGGCAGCCGATCGCGATTCTGTGCTGGAGACCCTGGCTGGAGTCCAGCAGCACCGCACGGAGGTGCTCGGTCTGTTGCAGGAAACCCAGGCGGGAGCCGAGTCCCTCGAAGCCGCCCTGCAGGCATCCCAAGCGGAAGAGGCCCGTCAACGGGCGGAAATCGAGCGCCTGCGGCAGTTGGTGGGCAGCCGCCTTGAGTCCTTCAAGCTGGTCTTCAAGCCTGAGCGGCCCGGAGTTTAGAGCTCTGTTTCAAACGCTCCCCACGATAAGTGGAAGCGGGGGAACCGCCTTTGGCCTAGGCCCCTACGAAGGGCCACATGATTGGGATGGTCACAGACGCCAAGGCTGCAAGAAGAAGCGTGAGGGGCGTACCCACCCGTAGAAAGTCTCGGTACTTGTAGTTTCCCGGTCCCATGATCATGACGTTGGCCTGGTGTGCCACGGGGGATAGGAACGCCAAGCTGGCCCCGGTGATCACTGCCATCAGGAAGGGGTGTGGTCCGACGCCCGCGATCTCGGCGCACTGCAGGGCCAGGGGCGTCATGATGATAGCCGTGGACGTGTTGTTCAAAACTTGGGTCAAGAGCACCGTGCTGGCCAGCAGCAGCACCATCAGGTATTGCGGAGTCAAGATGCCTGCTTGCAGGGATTCGGCGATCATGCCCGCGGCCCCGTCGGTGTGTTCGGGGGTCAGGACCTCTTGCTGGAACGCACGCCCCAGGGCCAGCATGCCGCCCACTAAAGCCAGCACGCTCCAATCCACTGAACGATAGGCGTCGTCCGTACGCACCACTCGGGTCCCGATCAATGTCAAGACTCCGAGCAAGGCGAGGGCGCTGAGGGAAATCGTGTGCGAGAGGGCGGCGATCAAAAGAATCGCTCCCAGGGTCGCGACCGTGATCCAGCCCTTGCTTCCAAAGTTGCGTGCTGCGACCTCTGAGAGGATAACCACGTCGCGTTCTTCCCCGGCCCGCTCGATGTCGGGCAGGTGCCCTTGCAACAGCAGGGTGTCGCCCACTTCCAAATCCACTTCGTTGATGCGCGCAAGCTGCACGCCGCTGGACTTGGAAACCGCCACCACGTTGAGCCCGCTCTTGGTGCGGAATTCAGCGCTCTTGAGGCTTGTGCCCGCCAGGGAAGAGCCCGCGGGAATGAGAGCTTCCACCAAGCGCACATCGTCTGAAACCAGTTGTGCATCCTGGGTAGCCACATGACTTTTCTCGCGCATGGGCAGTTCTTCCGAGAGGGCCAAGATGTCCTCAGGGCTGCCCTGCAGAATCAAAGTGTCGTCCGCGCGGATTCGGTTGTAGGGGCCGGGAGCCAGAATCGGACTCTCGCCGTGGGCACGCACGAGCCCAAGCACCGTGACCCCGTGTTTGCGTAGGACTTCCACCTCGGCCACTGAGCGGTTGATCAGGCTGCTGTTGGGCTCCACCAAAATCTCGGTGACGAACCGGGGCACTTGGTAGCGTTCGGTTAGGGACTGTCCCACAGGGGAATGGGGCAGAAGTTTCCGTCCAGGTCCCACCAGATAGAGACTGCCCACGGCCAACAAAATTAAACCCAGGAGGCTGAAATCGAACATGCCAAAAGGCTCGACCCCCGCATTCCGCAGACTTTGATTGACCACCAAGTTGGTGGAGGTCGCGATGACGGTCACCAATCCACCGAGCAAACTTCCAAAGGCCATGGGCATCAGGATGCGCGACAGACTGATCTGTTTGCGTCGGCTAACCCCGTTGCAAACAGGAATCATGGTGGCTACCACGGCGGTATTGGAGAGCACAGCTGACAGCAAGCCCGAGAGCACCGTGACCCGAGCCACTAGACCTCTTTCGCTGGATTGGTTGTCCCGCAGGAAGGCGCGGCTCAAAAGGTCCGCTACTCCGCAGCGTTGGAAAGCATGGCTGAACACGAACATGCAGCCAATCAAGATCACTGCTTCGGAGGCAAAGCCGGCAAAAGCCTCGTCCGCGTCAAGCACGCCGGTGAGCACCAGGGCGCAGGCGATTCCGAGAGCCACCAAGTCGTAGCGGGCCATGTCTGCCACGAAGACCACGAGGGTCAAGCCAAGCAGGCCGAGCACAATGGTTGTGGGGTCAAGCGGGAACATGCCCTAAGGCTAGCTTCCTCGAATCTCCGGGGCATTGGAAAAGTGCGAACCCGCCTGATTCTGGGTGTACGGACTGGATTTGGAGCCCCAATCACGCTGGAGGGTGCCTCTCAACCCGGGCCAGATCCACAGAGATTGCCTCTAGGATCGGGCCGGGGGTTTGGCAGAGGCTTGGGGTGTGCTAAAACCTATACCCGGAAGGCCCCTGTTCAGTGGCGTCCCGCCCATACACAAGCGTGCAGTCTATCCCCCCCGATCCCCAAAACTTGGCCACCCGTACGGGCCTCTGGCTTCAAGGCCAAGGCCCGGAGGCGGACGTGGTGATTTCCAGCCGGGTGCGCTTGGCGCGCAACCTACGGGGATTGCCTTTTCGTTCGACCCTAACCAGCGAGCGCTCCATGGAGGTGCCAAACCGCCTCAAGGGCGAGCTGTTGGATCTGGCCCTCGAGGGGGAGACCACCTGGGTTTCCCTGGGGGACACCGACGAGGTCTTGCGTCGAATTCTCTTTGAGCGCAGCTTGGCCACCCGTGAGCTGGTTTCCGGCGACGGTGCCGGGGACTTGGTGGGCAAGGCGGTGGCCTTTGGGGCGCACGAGGGTTTGGCCGCCCTGATTGGCGAAGAGGATCATCTTCGTCTGCAATGCCTGACCTCAGGCCTCGCTTTGGAAGAGGCTCTCGAGCGCGTGGTGGAGTTGGACCGGCAATTGGAAAGTCGCGTGAGCTATGCCACCCGAGCGGGCTTGGGCTACCTAACGGCTTGCCCCAGTAATGTGGGTACGGGTATGCGTGCTTCGGTGATGCTCCACCTGCCCGCGTTGGGTGCGGTACGCAGCGAGTTGCAAAAGGTCTTCCATGCGGCGCAACACACGGGCCTTGCGGTGCGCGGTTTGCACGGGGAAGGCAGCAAGGCCATTGGCGATCTTTACCAGATGTCCAACCAGGTGACCCTGGGAGCTTCCGAACCCGAATTAATCGCGCGCTTGATGGTGGTGGTGCGCGGCGTGGTGCGCACAGAACGCCGCATGCGTCAGTCTCTCCTCGATGCCCGTGCCAGTGCCCTCAATGATCGTGTGGCCCGGGGAATGGTGGCCTTGCGCAGCTCCCGTGCCCTGAGCACCGACGAGGCCCTGCGGCACCTTTCGGTGATCCGCTTTGGTCATCATGTGGGCTTGGTCCAAGGCCTCTCGACCCACTTGCTCAATCGCCTTGCCCTACAAATCCAGCAAGGGCATTTGCACGCTTTGCAGCGTGGAGGGCAGGCAGAAGTCGGCGATCGCTCCGAGCGTAGCCGCCTACGTGCGGCCCTTCTGCGCTCGGAATTCGCCGGACGGGGCTGAGGGCTGCGTTCGCCCCATGGGGCCAGGGCGCGCTTCAAGAGTCACGAGGGCCTGCACACCCGCTACGGCAGCACCCAAGAGATCGAATCGGAGGCGAGGGTTCGCTACCCTTGCGAGGGCATGCGCCTTTCGATTTTCCTGATTCTCTTGACTGTACTTGCGGTCGGTTGCCGCCCCGCGTCTTCTCCTGAGGCGCCCCAGTCCAAAGTGGCGGTTCCCGGCTCCCATTCCGCAGCCCTCACCCTGCCGGGCATTGATGTGCTTGTGGCCCGGGATTTGGATCTCTTGCGAGGCCAGCGGGTCGGGCTCTTGACCAACCGCACCGGGCGCTTGGTGGATGGCCGGCGCACGATTGATGTTCTTTGGCACGCTCCCGAGGTGGAACTCGTGCGACTCTTTAGTCCAGAGCATGGGCTCGAAACTCTCTTGGAGGGCCGTGTGGGGGACGCGGCGGATGGGCTGACCGATTTGCCTGTGCGCAGTCTCTATGGCCAACAGCGCCGACCTAGACCGGAGGATCTGGCCGATCTGGACCTCTTGGTTTTTGATGTGCAAGACGTGGGAGTGCGTTTCTACACCTACACCACGACTCTGTTCTATTTGCTTGGGGCTTGCTCAGAGATGGAGCGGGAGAGTCCGGGCAGCGCGCCATCGGTGTTGGTTTTGGACAGGCCGAATCCTTTGGCTTGTTATGGACCCCGGGGCCCCCTTTCCGATCCGGGCCGGCGTTCGTTTATTTGTCCCGCAGACCTACCGTTGATGCACGGTTTGACCGTGGGGGAGTTGGCCCGCTGGCGGGTGGCTCAAGAGGAGTTGGCTGTAGAGCTGCGGGTCGTGCCCATGGAAAACTGGGATCCCAATAGTCAGTGGAGCGATACGGGGCTGCCTTGGCGCGCCCCCAGCCCCAATCTGCGCACGCCCACCAGCGCCCTGCTGTATCCCATGCTGGGCATGTTAGAGGCCACGAACCTCTCGGTGGGGCGTGGCACCCATGAGCCCTTCATGCGCGTGGGGGCACCTTGGTTGGACGGCCGCGCTCTTTGCTTGCGCCTGCGGGACCGGACCCTGCCCGGGCTTGCGACGGTGCCTCTGGAGTTTATTCCAAGCAGCGGTCCCTTCGAGGGAGAACTCTGTAGCGGAGTGCAGTTCGAGGTGTTGGATCGCGCTGCCTTGCGTCAGGTGCAGAGCGGGTTTGTGTTGCTGCAAGAATTGATCGCGCTGGGGGGCGCTGAATTCGAATGGCCTCGGACGGATGAGCGCCTCGCCCATGCGGTTACCTTGCAGGCGGTTTGGGATTTACGCGAAGGGAGAACAGTGCCCGCCGAGGGCGCCTGGCGCGCAAGTTTGGATCAGTGGCGAGAGTCCCTTGGACCCTATCTGTTGTACCCGCGTAATTGGTAGGGCGGACCTACCTTGGCTGGGTCAGCTCGCTTTGCCGCGGATGTAATCATCCATGGCTTTGTTTGCGGCCTTTTGTTCCGCCATGTGTGCGCGGATTAAGTCGCGCACGGAGAGGACGGCAATCACCTCGCCATGCTCAACCACAGGGACGTGGCGAATGTGTCGCTCGCGTAGCTGAAAGCGGACGTCGTTGACGAGATCGTCCGGGCCTGCGGTGAAAACCTCGCTGGACATTACCTGTTTGAGTTGGATCAAGTCAGGGTCGAGACCCACGCCGATCACCCGAGTCATCAGGTCGCGCTCGGTGAAAATCCCAAGCATGCTCCCTTGTTTACCCTCAATAATCACCGACCCACAGCCGCACTCGACCATCTTGACCACTGCCTCACGAACGCTGGCCGTGGCAGGTAATCTTACGGGAGCGAAGGAACCGAGTAACTGTCGAACTTTCATTGGCTTTTCTCCATGCAGAACTAAAAGTGCCCGGTGAAGGGATACCTTCACTAGACAATTAACTCTACAGGGGGCATGCCGCGAATGCGAGAAAGTGCCCAGATCGGGACTTAGTCACCCTTGGGGG
Organism: uncultured bacterium; assembly: GCA_937910685.1. Taxonomy (GTDB): domain Bacteria; phylum Planctomycetota; class UBA1135; order UBA1135. The sequence goes on along the minus strand of CALEMP010000112.1, from coordinate 7,418 downwards.
GGCTCAGGGCCGGGCTGGGGCTCTCTAGCAAACGCTCACATTGGCGCATGGCAGCCCGTGCCCGGACCACGTCCGGGTGGTCAAATTCCAGCTTGGTGAAGCGGAAAAACTCCTCGAGGGAGGTCTTAGCCCGTCGCGCGTCTCCTGCGGCAAGCAGCAGTTGCGCCCGACGCCCATGGAGTCGGGGCAGCTCACCGTTGATCAGCAATGCCTGATCAATACTCATCAGGGCGGCATGATCTTGGTTCAGGCGGCGGTGTAATTCGGAGAGGTGGATCAGGGTTGCGATCATCACTTCTTCGTTGGCGAAGATGGAACGCTGCATTGGCCAGGAATTCTCTTCGGTGTTGCGCAAGTTGTCGATCCCGCGTTGTTTCGCTTTGTTGGACTCGCGCAGTGATTGGAGCAGCTCCAGACCATTATCCAGGATGAGTTGGTCGTTTAAATCAATCTCCTCGTCTGCCAACCCCAACGCGCGACCTGCGGAACTCCGCAGTGTGGCCGAGCGCATGATGCCGTTCAATCCTTCGGTGCCCCCGATGAAGAGCTCGTTTGCTTTTTTGTAATGGGCGATTGCATTCGTCCACATGCCGTACGCCTCCAGGGTGAGTTCCAGAGCTCGTGCGTGGGGGTCGGCAGCTTCGGTGTAGGTGGTCCCCGACTCGATGCTCTTGGCCGTGTCCCAGCGGATCAGGCCCCGGCGCTCCGCCACTTCACCCGCCACCAGATGGACTTGGAGGTTCTCAATGCCGGTCATGGTGTCGAGAATTTCAGCGGCTGCTTCGAGGGTCTCAGTCTCGTCTAAGAGAAGTAGGCAGCGGGCCTTGACCAGCCGGAAGAACTCGTTGTTCGGGTCCACTTCCAGCCCCTTGTTTGCCTGGTGGATCGCACGGTCGAAGGTGTGCATGTCGTAGTAGTTCATGCAGCTCTCGGCGTAATAGTCGAGTTTCTGCGCGGTGGTCATTTCCTTGGGACCGCTGGAGCAGGACCCGAGCAGGGGCAAACAGAGCAAAGTGAACAGGATCAGGGAGGTGCAGCGCATGGGGTGTGGGGGAATGGGGCTGGGCAGCAGGGGCGCAGGATACCCAAAGGGGCCCGCCGGGGGGCCTCAAGCGGATCAGGGGGCCTTGGGCCCTCGCAATAGGGTGGCTAGACGTTCCGGTTGCGCACGAACCCGAAGGATCTTACCACCGGCGAGGGTCACTAATCCGGGCTTGGCTCCCTTGGGCTTGTGTACGTGCTTGCGCTCCACCAGGTGCACATCGCAATAGGTGGCGCCCCGGGCCGGTGAAAAGTGCACCGCCAGGAGAGCTGCGTCCTGGAGGGCTCTTTCGCTGGGCTGGACCCCGCGCCCCGTGCGCAGGATCACATGACTGCCCGGCACATCCTGGGTGTGCAGCCAAAGATCCAGCCCGCGGGAATGGTGCAGGGTCAGATCGTCATTGTCCCGGGCTGTGCGTCCCACCCGGATTTCCAGGTCTCCGTCCGTATGGAAGCTGCGATAAGGGATTCGCGGTGCCTTGGGCTTTTGCTTGCGGGGGCTGGCCTCTTGGCGGGTTTCGAGCAGGCCCGCCTTGACCGCATCAAGATCCAATTGAAGAGGGTTTTCGCTGGTACTGGCTTGGGCGCTGAGTTCCTCCAAGCGGGCGATGCGCTCTTCCGCCATGGACTGGTCCTGTTCTAGGGAGGCCTTGGCCTTTTCCAGTTTACGGGCCCTGGCGAAGATCTTTTCCAGATTTTGGCTGGGGTTGAGCTTGGGGTCGAGCGTGATCTTGCGCTGGGGTGCGCCGTCCTCGAACCAGTCAGCCACCATCACATCTTTCATTCCACGTCGAAGTGTACCGAGAGTGGACTTGAGTAGCTCTCCGTCCTGTTTGATGCGCGGGCACTCTTCGGTGGCTTGGGCTCGTCGATGGATTCCATTGAGGGCTGACCGGGCACGCTTGGTGCGACGTTCGATGCGTGCGATCAGGCGGCTGCGGTCCTGTTCCACGACCGTTGCGTCGGCAAGGCGACCGAGGGCAATTTCCACCCGCCAGGAAAGGGGGGCGCGGTCGGGGACCGGGCCGTGGGGCACCTCATCGGGTTCGGGGTAGGATTCCTCGATGGAGGCCTGGGGCTTGATGGGTGGGCGCAAGACTCCGCCGGGGGGGCCCCAGATCAAGCCTGGGGCAAGCCTCGCGGGCCGCTCTGGTTTGTCCGGCTGGGGGACGAGGACTTCCAGGATGCGGTCTTCGGGGCCCAGCAGAGAGATGTTGGAATGCCGACCGAGGAACTCCAGCAACAGGGCCCGGCGGCCTCCTTTGGGGCTGTGGGTGAATTCTAGGATTGCGATGCGGTCGCCGCCCACCTGCTCAATCGACCGTAGGGTCGCGCCGGTGAGTTCCCCGTTCAGGCGGTCAAACACCTCCGAGTGGCTGCCCTTATGGGAATGCACCCGGCCTTGCTGCAGGTGGATGCGCGCCCCATCCATGTGGGCAGAAAGGCGCAGTCGCAGATGGGGCGGCCCATCTGGGATCGGAACCGGGGGCATCAGGATGAGCAAGAGATCCCGAGGGGGGAGGGGTTGGACTTCGCCAACGGTCCAACCAGATACGAGTTGACCGAGCTCGCAAGCGAGCTCGGTCAAGTGTGTTGCGCTAAAAGCGGGCGGCTTCAGGAAAGCTCCTCAGCGATGTTGTAGGTCCAGCCAAGGTTGGCCGGTTCCCACTCGCTGATTTCCGCTTCGTCGTTGAACCACAGGGCCATTTCGCTCTTGGCCGTGTCCGGGCCGTCGGAGGCATGCACGAGGTTGTTTGAGAAACTCATGCCATAGTCGCCGCGGATCGTGCCCGGGGCTGCTTCGCGGCTGTTGGTGGCGCCGACCATTTGGCGCACGACCTTGATCGCGTCCTTGCCTTCTAGGCACATGGCCACAACCGGGCCGGAACTCATGAAGCCCACCAAGTTCTTGAAGAAGGGGCGCTCCTTGTGAACTTCGTAGTGCTGCTCGAGGTGATCGCTGGGGAAGGTGCGCATCTTGAGGGCGATGAGCTTGAGTCCCTTGGTTTCAAAGCGGGAGATGATGTGTCCGACGAGGCCGCGCTGGGCGGCATCAGGCTTGAGGAGGACGAGCGTGCGTTCCAAAGTAAAAGGTCCGGTTCAGTGGTTGGGTTGAAAAAATAGGGCGGACCGTTTCGACCCCCATCCCTGGAAGGTTTCCGAGCCCGCCCCGGATTTGGGGGGAGCATAGGGAAGACAGGGCCGCCCCGCCACCCCGTTTCCCCGGGGATCTCGCAAGACCAAAGGCTGATCCGGCGAAACCGAGTGCCCTGGGGGCCTTGGGCCCAAAGCAGTGGGGTTTTTTTACAATGGTGGAAAAAGGTCCAGATCCCATCGCTACTGCTGGGGCACGCCCTTTCCGGTGTTTTGAGGGTTCCCAGTGGTGGATGGGCAGAATGCTGCTGCGGCAGAAGGTCGCAGGTTTTTGAGGCTGCGGAAAATAACTCCGCGCTGATCGTTGACTGGGCAACGCCGACCCCTAACATAACGGCCCATATCACGAATCGGGAACCTCTGACCGTGCGCAAGCGCGGTTCTGGCCCTGAATCGGGATGAACATTTGAGAACCTGCGTCCCCCTGAATCTTCCCGATTCTTCCCGGCTTCCAATTCATTAGCCCCGTCTACCCCTTTTTCCAGCGTGCCTCAGGCCCCTCAAAAGGACGACCGCCCCGGTCCAAAAGACTGGCAAGCAGACCTAGCCCGTTACGGTGGCCTTGGCCTCACCCTTGGTGTGACCTTGGCTGTCTTTTCTCTGGCTGGCTGGTGGCTTGATGGACAGTTCGGCACGAGCCCCCTGTGCCTACTGATTGGAACAAGCCTCGGATTCTTCGGTGGAATGACCTCCCTGGTCCGTAAAATCCCACCCGTTAGTGGGAAGCGGAAACCATGAGTCAGGCTATTCCACAGATTCACGCGCAACCCCCGATCCCCATGTCCAAAACCTCCCTGATCACCCTCCTTGGGTTGGCCGCCGCAGTCTTGATTGCGGTGCGGGAAGAGTCTGCCATGCGCGCGGGGATCCTTGCTGGTGCCGTGCTGGGTGCCGGGATCGGACTGCTGGGCTTTGCCTGGTTGTGCCACACCCTCAAGCATCGCCCAGCCCAAGCCTTCAACGCCCTCGGGGTAGGCTTCCTCTTTCACCTTGGGGCCCTCTTGATGGGCACCATTGCCTTGCATTACGCACCGGTTGCCAAAGATCTCTTTGACGCCCGCGCGTTCGCTGTTTGCTACGCCACCTTGGCGTTCATCCCGCTTGTCTTCGGCGCCCAGGAAGGCGCCCGATTGGCGAGCCAAAACAGGACTGCCGCATGAACCGTCTGCGACCGCTTCTTCTTCTGGCCGTGATCGTTGGGGCCTCCTTCCTCTCGATGAACTACTCCGAGCACCACTCGGGGAGCAACGCGCAACCCATGCAGGTGTTGTACGCCCACGTGGTTCCTGCCAAGTTGGTGTTCTCGGACCATGGGCATGCCGCTCAAGACCATGAGCACGCCGCTGGGATTTTTGGCATTCCTGAGGCGATCGCCCCCACGAACCTGCAGATCTTCCAATTGGCCGCAGTGCTGCTGATTTTGATCGCCTTCGGCGGGGTTTCCAACCACCTGCGCAAGGGGGGTGGCGACAAGCTGACCCGCATCCTCGCCGGCTGGGTGACGTACATCCGAGACGAGATGGTTCGCCCCAACATGCAGCGGGGGGACGAGCAAAAGTTCTTGCCCTACTTCCTGTTCGTGTTCTTTTTCATCGTGTTCATGAACCTGATGGGATTGGTCCCCGGTGGCGCCACAGCCACCGCGTCCATCTGGGTGACCGCCGCCCTGGCCGTGACCACCCTGTTGGCCATGCTCGGTTGTGGTATGGCCTCCCAGGGGCCGATCAAGTTTTGGACGAGCCTGGTGCCCCATGTGCCCACTTGGCTCTGGCCCCTGATGTTCCTGGTCGAAGTCCTCGGCCTGTTCGTCAAGCCCTTCGCGTTGATGATTCGTCTCTTCGCCAACATGACCGGAGGCCACTTGGTTGTGCTCTCTTTCATGGGCCTCATCTTTTACTTTGCCGGTGACCAGTACAGCTCCCTTGGTTGGGCTGTCTCACCGCCGGCCGTGGGACTCGCAGTGTTCATCATGATCATTGAGGGCTTCGTCGCTCTCCTGCAGGCCTACATCTTTACTCAACTGACGATCATGTTCGTCGGTTCAGCCGTCCACCCCGAGCACTGATTCTTCAGCGTTTGGGTTGTTTGCGGCGTCAGTCGCGAAGCACTTTACAAACCCCTTTTGACACAACACGAAGCCTCTAACGGGGCACACCGGAGACAGTAATCATGATTCAAGAAGCCGACCAAGTCATGGAAATCGCCAAGATGGGCGCAGGTATTGGCGCTGGCATCGTTGCGGTTGGTGCCGGCCTTGGAATTGGGCGCATCGGCGCCTCAGCCAACGAAGGTATCGCCCGACAGCCCGAAGCAGCCGGGGACATCCGCGGCGGCTCCATCATCCTTGCCGCCCTCATCGAGGGTGTTTCACTCTTTGCCGTCGTGGTCACCCTGTTGATCGCCTTGGGCTGAGTCAAAGGGCGAAGTCCAGGATTGCTAGGAAGTTGATTCCTCTTGGCATCTCATCCTGAGGTCTTTGCCAGCTAAGCCAAAGGGGTTGCTCCGCAGTCGATTGCGACTGCGGGGCCCCCTTAGCTAACCCTTTTTCAATCGAACCGACACTAAACCAACCAATCCCTCTGAAATGATTGCAAGCTTTGTAGTCCTGGAAAGCGAGGGCGGATTCAACCCGCTCGAGGTCAACGCAGGAAGTTTCATCTGGACGCTCGTGATCTTCGCGATTGCGCTGCCTTTCATGTGGAAGGTTGTCTTCGGTCCGATCACAGCCGCACTCTACGAGCGCGATGTGAAAGCCAGCGAAGCCGCCACGGCGGCTGAGAAGGCCCGCGAAGAGGCGGCCAAGAGTGCAGCTAAGGTTGAGGTCGCGCTTGGCGAGGCTCAAGCCGAAGCCGCACGTCACTTGGCCACCGCCCGCGAGCGCGCAGAAGCCCGAGAGAACGACATCGTCGAGAAAGCCAAGCGCGAAGCCAGCGCCATGATTGATGGCGCTCGTACCCAGATCCAAGCGGAGCAGGAAAAAGCTTTGGCAACGATCCGGGCCGAGGTAGTCGAGCTTTCCCTTTCCGCCGCCTCGAAGGTCATTGGCCGGAGCGTCAACTCGGAAGATGATCGCCGCCTAGTCAAGAGTCTCGTTGCTGAGCAACAGGACAAGTCATGAGTCAAGCCGCTGTAGATCCCGTCACCGGCCGCTGGGTCAGTGCCCTCTGGAACCTGGCCGCTGGCCAAGGGAAGACAGACGGCGTGATGGCTGATCTAGAGCAACTGGCCCATGAATTCCAAATCCCCGCCGTGCGCGCATACTTCTTGGGAGGAACCGTGAGCGCCGGGGATCGCAAGACCAAGCTTCAGCCTCTGCTGGACACCTTCCTGCCCCTGACCCAGAACTTCATCGGCCTCTGCCTTGAGCGGGACCGAATGGGGGTGATGCCCATGGCCTACGAGGCCTTCCGGCGTCGGCGCATGCAGGAAGAGGGCATCCAGGAGGGCCATGTGGAAACACCGAGGCCTCTGGAAGACAGCGATGTGGAAGCCCTTGAGCAATCACTCGGTGGGCGCCTAGGGAAGACGATTCGCCTGACCCAATCCACCAACCCAGACCTGGTGGGGGGCGTGCGCGTCACCGTCGGGGACAAAATGATCGACGCGTCGATAGCTGGCCGTATGGACGGCTTGCGCCGGCGTTTGCTTGAAGTGCGATTGCCCTCTCCGGCAAGCGCTGACTAACCAGATACGGGAGGCCTCTTTCAGGCTGACCGCAAGAGACCCACTTTTCACCTTACTGATTGATCCTCACAGGGCCTTTCAGTGACCCAAACCTGCAACCAACCCGCCGGCACCCAACGCCGGCCAGCAACAACCCCCTAGGGACAAAACAATGGATCTTCGACCCGCAGAAGTGACTTCGATCCTCGAGAAGGAAATCGGGAACTACGGTGGCGAAAGCCGCATGCAAAGCGTCGGCACCGTGCTCTCCGTCGGTGACGGTGTGGCCCGCGTCTATGGCCTTGACGACTGCATGATGAACGAACTGCTCGAGTTCCCGGGTGGTGTGCGCGGCATTGCGCTTTCCCTTGAGGAAGACAACGTGGGCTGTGTGCTCCTCGGCGATGCGGCCAAGGTTTCGGAAGGCGACACGGTGAAGGCCACAGGCCGGATCATCAGTGTGCCCACTGGGGATTCGCTCCTCGGCCGGGTGGTCAACGCCCTCGGTGACCCGGTGGACGGCAAGGGACCCTTGGCGGTCACCGAAGCCGACTACCTGC
>CALEMP010000111.1 GCA_937910685.1 uncultured bacterium | reverse complement strand
GCCGCGAAAACCGCATGACCCAGGAGTCAAACCAGTCTTGCCCGGGGAACCCAAGGCTCTGGTTGAGGGCCGCGGCGCTCCGGTTGAGCAGCAGAAGAGGTTGGGCCAAGAGCCCTTTTGCGCGCGTCTCGCTCAGGTGCATGACTTCAGGAATCGGGCGCGTCAATTGGTAGCCCGCCCAGGCTTCAAACACCAAGCCACGGCGCTCTAGCCCGCGACGCACATCTTCCCTGCGCCAGGCTGACAACTCGCGCACGGGCAAGAGGGGCTTTTGCGTGCGCCGACGTTCGAAGCCTCGGGATCCCCCGTGGGCATCGCCGATGACCAAAGTTCCTTCCGGAGCCAAGTTGCTGACCAAACCATCGAGCCAGGCTTCGGGGTCCGAGGAAAAGCTGATCACTCCAGAGGAAAGCACCAGATCGAAGAGGGCTTCTCCTTCCGCGGGGAAAGGGGGTGCTTCCCCAAAGCCGACTCGGCCGCAAAAGCCACGGATGTTCTGGGCCGCAGCGTTTTCTCCGGCGATGCGCACCATTTCTGGAGAAGGATCGAAAGCCGCCAGGGATGCGCCGGGATTCTTGAGGGCTGCCTCGATGCCAACCCAGCCGGCGCCAGAACCGAAATCCAAAATGCGTTTGAAGGCGCCGGGTCCCGCGCGATTTGCAACCGTGCGCCGCATCCAGCGGAAGTGCCCATAGCTGGAGGTTCCCGGGTATCCATTCCAGCCCGCAGCGTTGGCGTCGAACTTTTCCATGGTGGCTTTTGGGGCCAAGACTTCTCGGCGCCGAGCTGCCACCAGGATCGTGCCGTCAATCTGCCCCTGGCCCTGGTTCTTTTGCTTGCCCTGCAAGGTGGTCCGCACCAATTGGCCTGCTTCGCTGGTCCAAAGGGTGCCCACGTGAAACTCCGGCCAGAGGGTGTTGCGCCAGGCGGCCAGGTCTTGGGATGTGGGTTGGCCGGGAACATGCACCAAGAGGGGAAGGTTCTCCCCAAGGCCAACCGGCAAGCTGTACAGATCCAACGTGCCCTGTGGGCGCTGACTCGTGGTGCGCAGGATGCGTGCACCCATGCCAGGGGCGCCGATCTCCAGGAGGTCCTCATCGCATCCGTGGGCTGCGAGAATCTGCTGGTGGGTCTTGTCGGTGGTTTGGGTCATGCCGGGTGCTGGGCTCGTCGTGGTGCAACTTTACCCTCTCGAGCCTCTTCTTCAATGTCCTGAATTCTTGCCGCTGGATTTCCCTCCGCCGGGTTTCCCCTGGCGGGACTGGCCCCTTCCTGAATGGCGCCGCTTGCGACCGCCTCCCAGGCGATGGACGGTCTTGTCCAATTCGCGCACGGGCTGACTTTCGCGGATTGCCATGGATAGCCCATAGGTCGCTTCATGGGAGGCACAAAAGACCGAGTGCATGAGGGTCTTGCGCAGGCCTTGGTTGGGCAAGAGGAGCACATCTCCCGGGTCTAAGATCAGGGCATGCCCTTGGTCCGCCAAGAGCGCGGTGAAGGTTGGGGCTTGGTTGACAATCCCTGCTAACTGGCCGCAGCCAGGCAGAATCAACTGGTCGATGATGCTCTCGGGATCGCTGGCTAAACAGAGCATGGCGCTCTTGGTGGTGGCGTCACTCAATAATTGCTCTTCCAGGTCGGGCCATTCGCCCGTGAGCAAGCCGCGCAGGAACGCCTGCACCTCGTGGGCCAAGGCTTCCGTGGAGAGGGCTAGCCAAGCGGTGCGTCCACTGGCTTGAACGAAGCAGACTCCCCGTTGGCCGCCCTTCAGTTCCTCCTTGAAGGCGTCGTGATGGAAGAGGGCGCCGCCACCGGGGGTGTTCCAGTAGGCAATCGGTTGGGTCAAGAGTGGCGCTCCCCCGAGCAATTGGCTGAGCTGCTTGGTGAGGCCGGGATCCTGGGCGATGGTCTGCATGCCAGGAAGCAGGGCCTGGCCCAATTCGGCCACCGTGCGGTGGGTGGGTAGGTCGCGATTGCCTTCGTCCTCGGGTTCCCTCCCCGCGGAAACCCGCAGGCGCATGGAGGTCTCTCCGGGAAGTTCCGAGAGCATGCTGGCCTTGGCCCATGTGCGTGCTGTCCCGGGCTTTTCAAAGATCAGCTTGCAGCGATCGGCCCCCGGATTTTGGAGGGGAGCGGGATCGGCCTTGCAGGAGAAATCTTTGCGGCTGCCTTGGGTTTCGCCCCAGGCCAAAAAAGCATCCGGGTCGGCCAGGGTCTTGAGCAAGTCCAGCCCCGCCTCGGGGGCCAGGGTGGCGGGATCAAAATGCCCGGGGAACAGAATTGGTTCCGCTGCGGAGAAACGAGGCTCGGGGTCCGCGGGCTCCAGGCGGGTGCGCAATTCGAGCCAGCTCCCATAGTCCGTTCCTCTTCGCAGGAGCGCGTGCTCCCCATGGGCTTCCTCCCGCAGGGTGTCCGTGAACTCGGCGGAATCCTCGGGGTCGAGGGCTAGCACGACTCGTGCACCCGGGCAGGACTGGGTTTCCGCGAGCAACTCCCCAAGCCACTGCTTGGCTTGGGCCCGGTCCCCAGGGATGTCGGGGGTTTGCTCTTCGCTGGTGTCCTTCACGCCCAAGAGTTTGTGTTATGGGGTGGGGGCTTTGGGCGTGAGTTCGCCTTGCCAGGCCTAGGTTCTGGCAAGATGGCTTTCGAGCGCTGACCTTGCCCTCTCTCAACCATGCCTGATCCCCGTCCAGAAGCCCTCATCACCCTGCGCCTCTCCGGACTTGTGCAGGGATTGGAGGAAGGGGATATGGAACTCTTGGCCCGGGCCCAAAAGCGCCTAGGGATCGATGAGTCTGCCCTGCGCGGCGCGCGTATTTCCAGACGCTCGGTGGATGCGCGCAAGCGCCCCCCCAAGTTACCGGTGCAGGTGGACTTGGTTGTGCCCAAGCGTTTTGGGTCCAAGGCCCTTTCACGGGAAGAGCGCAGTGGTCGCGTGCGCCAGGCGCCGATGCCCGGCAGTTTGACCCCGGCACAACCCGCGGGCCCCGTGGGGCGTGGGCACGTGGTGGTGGTGGGCAGCGGTCCCGCGGGGATGTTCGCGGCCTTGCCCCTGGCCCTCGGCGGAGCATCGGTCACGGTCTTGGAACGGGGGGCCGTGCTTGAGGATCGTCACCGGCGGTTGGTCCCGTTTCACCGGGGAAAGGCCCTCGACCCGGAAACCAATCTGCTCTTTGGAGAAGGGGGCGCGGGGACCTATTCCGACGGCAAACTCTACACGCGCGTGGACGATCCCCTTGAGGTCCCGATCCTGGATGAATTGGTTGCCTGCGGCGCACCGGATGGGATTCGCTTTGATGCACGGGCTCACATTGGCACCGATCTCCTGCATGCGATCTTGCCCCGGCTGCGCCAGCGCCTGATCGACGAGGGAGTGAATTTTGCCTTCGACACGCGCTTCGAAGGCCTCGAGCTAGAGGATGGCGCGCCCCAGCGCGTGACCGGTGCGCGTACCTCCAGAGGAACCTTGGCCTGCGATGGTTTGATCCTAGCCACCGGACACAGTGCCCGGGATACCTGGAAGATTTTGGCGGGCCAGGGCGTTCCCTTTGAAGCCAAAGCCTTTCAGTTTGGCGTGCGCATCGAGCATCCCCAGGAATTGATCACCGAAGCCCGTTATGGAACAGGAGCAGAAGTCTTGGGTCCAGCGTCCTATAGCCTGACCTCCCGGGCCGATGGACTGACCCAAGCGGCCCACAGTTTCTGCATGTGCCCCGGTGGAAGGGTCGTGGCCAGCGTCAACGAAGTCGGCACCCTGTGCACCAACGGCATGAGCAACGCGGCCCATTCCTCTCCCTGGGCCAATTCCGGTCTAGTGGTCACCGTGACACCGGACCAATTTCCCGGTGACGAAAGCAATCCATTCCGTGGGGTGGACTTCCAGCGGGACCAGGAGCAGCGCGCCTTTCACGCGGGGGGTGGGACCTATGCGGCACCTGCCCAACGGGCGGATGACTTCTTGACGGGGCGCATGAGTACCGGGGAGCTCAAAACCAGCCTGGTGTTTGGCGCACAGGCCGCACGCTTGGATCAGATGCTGCCGGAGTTTGTGACCCGTGCCCTAGGCCTTGCCCTGGAACGCTTTGAGCGTCAAATCCCGGGCTATAGCGGCGCGCCGGGATTGCTGCTGGGGGTCGAATCCCGTAGTTCCGGGCCGATTCGCATTCCCCGGGACCGGACCACCCGTTTGGTGCGGGGATTTTCCAACCTGCAGGCGGTAGGGGAAGGAGCGGGCTGGGCTGGGGGCATCATGAGTGCCGCCATCGACGGGGCAGGGGCGGCTTTGGCTCTGCATGCTGTAGGGAACAGCTAGGGCGTCCCTGGGGCTGATTTTCCGGGGCAGGATTTACAACTTGGGTCGCTGTTCACCTTTCTGGCTAGAATAGACCCATGTCCAGCCACTCCAAGAGGTCCGAGAAAAAGGTTACCACCCAGATCCTGCGGGAGATGAAAACCAGGGGCGAGAAGATCGCTTGCTTGACTGCCTATGACTGCACCATGGCGAGCCTCGTGGATGCGGCCGGAGTCGATGTAATTTTGGTGGGGGACTCGGTGGCCATGGTGGTCCAAGGTCTCGACACCACGGTGACCGTGACTCTGGATCACATGCTCTATCACGCGGCTTTGGTGCGCCGGGGTGTGGAACGTGCCCTTGTGGTGGGCGACTTGCCTTTCATGAGCTACCAGGTTAATTCCGATGAAGCCTTGCGTAACGCGGGGCGAATGATCAAAGAGGCGGGCGTGGAAGCCATCAAGGTGGAAGGGGGCGAAGTGGTCTGCGAAGCGGTGCGCCGCATGGTGCGCGTGGGCATTCCAGTCATGGGGCACTTGGGTTTGACTCCCCAGTCGATTCACTCCTTTGGCACCTATAAGGTGCGCGCTCGCGATCAGGAAGAGGCGGACACCCTGTTGCGGGATGCGGTGCTCCTGGAAGAGGCTGGAGCCTTTGCCATCGTGATTGAAAAGGTCCCCGCTGAAGTCGCCAAGAAAGTTGCCGCGGCGGTGGATGTGCCGGTGATCGGCATCGGCGCCGGTCCCCACGTGGATGGTCAGATTCTGGTGAGCCACGACATGCTGGGGCTCTACACGCGCTTTCAGCCGCGCTTCGTTCGACGCTATGCGAACGTGGCGGATGATATGCAGGACGCCTTCAGCCGCTACAGTGCTGATGTGCGCAGCATGGAATTCCCAAGCCCCGAAGAGAGTTACTGAAGTCCCACCAACCGGCGGGGGCGGACTTACTTGTCCGGGTTATTCTTCTTCATGGCATCTCGGAACAGGTTGCCCAGGTTGGTTCCCAGGTTGCCTTCTCCGGGGCCTGCCAAGTTCTTGTCGATCACCTCGGCATCCACCGCGTCTTCGGATCCCAAGACTGCTCCGCGGGAGTCCAGACGGGTGAGGGAGATGCGTTTGGCCGAGATGTCAACGCTGCTGACGCGCACGGTGACTTCTTCGCCCATGGAGAGCACATCTCCTGCCCGTCGCACCCGGTCACGGCCCAATTGGGACACGTGCAAAAGGCCGTCGAGGCCCGGGGCGAGTTCGATGAAGGCACCGAAATCCGCCAGGCGTGTGACCTTGCCGGTGACCTCGCGGTCCGCGGGGAAACGCTCGTGCACGTCGTCCCAGGGGTCCGGCAGGAGTTGCTTGATGCCGAGGCCGATGCGCTTGCCGCCATCCTTGATGTCGAGGATTTTGACTTTGACCTCTTGGCCTTGGGTCAATTCGGTGGAGGCGTCTTCGATCCGCTGGTGGCTGATGTTGGACACATGCAAGAGGCCCTCGAGGCCGTTGCCCAGATCGACAAACCCGCCAAAGGGCTCGACCCGTGTGACCTTGCCCTGGGTGATGGCGCCCACTTGCAGGCTGCCCACAGCTTCGGTGCGGGCTGCGTTGCGCTCGGTCTCCAGGACCTTCCTTCGGGAGAGCAACACCCGGTCCTTGCTGCGGTCGATCTCAAGCACTTCGCAGAGAAGTGTTTGGCCGATGAAGCGCGCTAGGTCTTCTTCCCGTCCGATGGCCACTTGACTGGCGGGCATGAAGGCTCGGTTCTTGCCGATGACCAATTCCAAGCCGCCCTTGTTCTGGCCACTGACGCGGCCACGCACGTGGGAGCCCACCGTAAGGTCGTTCCAAGCGGCGACTTCCTTTGCGCCCGTGAGGGACAAGAGCCAAAGGCCTTCCTCGCGGCCTCGCAGGGCAAAGCTCATGGTTGCACCCACCACCGGGTCCTCTTCGAACTCGCGGCGGGAAACGATTCCCTGCACGCGCGGTCCGATGTCCACGATCACGTCGTCTCCGTTGACGCCTTGGATCGTGCCGGTCCATAGGCGTTCTCCGGCGGTTTCCTCGGCTTCTTTCTCCTCGTTGCCGAGGGATTGCAGGTTGATGCCGGAGAGTGCATTGGCGATCTCACGATCGAGTTCGTCGGGGGGGGGAGTCATGTGGAGAAATCAGGCTAATGGAGATGTGGCTTGGGATTGTAAACCGAGGAGGGCCATGGGTGGCTCAAGAGTCCCGGGTTACGTCCCGTGTTGAGGCTTGGCAGGTGGGCCAGAGGACTATTTCGCCGATGTTCACGTGCTTGGGACGCGTGACCGCGAAGAGTACCGCGTCCGCCACGTCTTCGGCGCTCAAGGGATGCATGTTTTCATAGACCTTGGCGGCTGCCTCGGGGTCCCCCAAGCGCGTCAAGGTGAAGTCGGTTTCCACCATGCCCGGATCCACCGTGGTGTAGCGCACGCCCTTGCCGCCGGCGTCCATGCGCAGGGCCTCGTAGACCGCACGCACCCCGTATTTGCTGGCGCAGTAGACGTTGCCTCCGGGATAGACCTGGCGTCCGGCCACACTGCCCAAGAACACTAGGTCCCCGTATCCCTGTCGGATCAAACCGGGCAGGGCCGCATGCACCACATGCAGCACGCCCTTCAGGTTGGTGTCGAGGGTCACCGCCCAGTCCGCAGGGTCCCCGTCCTGGAGCATGTCCAAACCCCGGGCAAGGCCCGCGCAGGCCACCACGATGTCCAAGCTTCGGTCCGCCACGGCGGCCTTCACTTGGGCCGGGTCGCACACATCGAGGGGCAGGACCTCGGCGCTGGGGAGTTCTGCGGCCAACTCTTCCAAGCGATCTTCGCGGCGGGCGGACAACAACACATGCGCACCTTGCTGGCCCAGGGCGCGGGCAGTGGCGGCGCCAATGCCCGCCGATGCCCCGGTGACCCAGGCTGTTTTTCCTTTGAGACTTTCCATGGTTTCAGACAATAGTGCATTGGGCTGCTAGAGTGCGGGCATGAGCATTGTTTCCCTTGCCCTTTTTGGGGCGGCGTTGATTCCCAGCCAAGACCTATTGATCTTTGGGGGCACGATTCGTCCCGGGGTGCATGAGTCCGTGGACGGGCGTCTCGTGCCCCTGGAACCAGTGGAGGCGATGCTGGTGCAGGATGGGTGGATCGTGGCTGTTGGGGAAGTGGGGGAGCTGCGCCGGCAAGGGCCGGAGGTGCCCGAGTTGGACCTGGAAGGCATGGTTTTGATTCCTGGTTTGCAGGACGCGCACGGTCATTTGTTGGGCCTTGGGGAGATGCTTGAGCAGGTGGATTTGGTGGGGGTCAAGTCCTATGGGGAACTGATCCGACGGGTGGCCGAGGCCGCCAAGGACTTGCCTCCGGGCGCCTGGATTCAAGGGCGCGGTTGGGATCAGACCCGTTGGCCCGGGGCAGAGTTTCCCCATCACTCGGCCCTCTCGGAAGCGGTGCCCGACAATCCAGTCTTACTAGAACGCGTCGATGGACACGCGGTGTTGGTCAACCATGCGGCTCTGGAGAAAGCTGGTTTGCTGGGGGCCAATGGTTCCTCCCCAGATCCAGCCGGGGGACGCATCCTGCGGGATCCGGCGGGTCAGCCCACCGGTGTCTTGATCGATCGGGCCATGGGCCATGTGACCCGTTGGTTGCCTGCAGCCAAGGAATCCGACGTGCGACGACGCATGTTGGCCGGGGTGCAAAAGGCACTTTCCGTGGGCCTTTGTTGCGTGCACGACATGGGCACGGATCGTTTATCCCTCAAGGTCTTGGCCGGGTTGCGCGAGGAGCGCCAGTTGCCCTTGCGTGTGGCGGCGTACCTGCCGGGCAACTCGCTTTTGGGGCCGGGAGAACTTTTGGAACTGAAGCAGCTGGGGGACCATCGTTTTCGGGTGGCCGGGGTCAAGTTGATGGTGGACGGAGCTCTTGGTTCCCGAGGAGCTTGGCTGTTGGCGGACTATGAGGACGAACCGGGACACCGGGGCTTGGGACGCTTTGAAGATCAAGACATTTTGCGCTTGGTGCGTATTTGCGCCGAGGCCCAAATGCAGCCGGCGGTTCACGCCATCGGTGACGCCGCTTGCCGACAGGTATTGGATGCCTTTGGTGTGGTGCAAACGGAAGTTCCCTCCCTGCGGGATCTGCGCCCGCGGCTGGAGCACGCCCAGGTGGTTGCGGCTGGGGACTGGCATCGCCTGCGCGCCCTTGGGGTGATTCCTTCCATGCAACCAACCCACGCCACCAGCGATTTGCGTTGGGCCGAGCAGCGTCTTGGGGCCGACCGGGTGCGTGGGGCCTACGCTTGGCGTCGCCTGCATTCTGCCACTTCGCCCCTGGCCTTTGGCAGCGACTTTCCGGTGGAGCGCCCCGCGCCCCTTGAGGGAATTTATGCGGCCATGACCCGCCAGGATGCGGAGGGCCAACCGTCCGGGGGCTGGCTCCCCGATCAGCGCTTGAGTGCTGCGGAAGCCATTGGCGCATTCACCCGGGGCGCGGCTTTTGCCCTGGGGGAAGAGAACACCCGGGGTGCTTTGAAGGTGGGCTTTGCCTTCGATGGTACGGTGCTTGATGTGGACCCGTTTGAATTGGACGCGACGAGCGCGGGGCAATTGTTGCAGGCGCGTGTGTTGTTGACCCTCGTGGACGGGGAGATCGCATTCGACGGACGCTGAGGGCGTTGCCCTTGGGCTAGACTGGGTGCATGGTCGAAATCAACATCACCTATCAAGGTGGCCTGCGCACCCATGCGGTTCACGGCCCCTCCGGAGCCACTCTTACCACCGATGCACCCCTGGACAATCAGGGCCAGGGTGCAGCGTTCTCGCCCACGGACCTGGTTGCCACGGCCTTGGGTACTTGCATCATGACCCTGCTGGGCATTGTGGGAGAGCGCCATGGGATGGACTTGAGCCGCGCGACCATTCGCGTGAACAAGTTCATGGCCAGCGCTCCCGTGCGCAAGATCGAGCGTTTGGAACTGGTGATCTGCGTGCCCGGAATCACTGAGGCCAAGGATCGCAAGCGCTTGGAGCAAGCAGCCTTGGGATGTCCGGTGCACGCAACCCTCGACGGTTGTTGCGCTCTGGATCTTTCCTTTGAATGGCCCGAGTAGTTCCCGCCCTTACTTCATCAGGGTCAAGGTATAGCTGGCTAAGGTGAGGCGGTCGGCTGCGGGCATCTCGGGGGGCTTGGGCATGCGCCCATATTCCATGCCTTCGGTCTTGTTCGCGTAGGCCTCTGGATCGGCAATGTACTCCGCGAGTTTTTGCTCGTCCCAAGCTGCCCGTTTGCCGCGTAGGTCCACGCCGAGCATGGTGCCGCTGCCGTCATGCCCGTGACAGACAACGCAGGCCCCACGCCCGCGGTCGTTGTAGAGCGACATTCCCGGGTGGGCGTCTGTTTGGGTGACTTCGTTGTTGCAAGAGCTCACCAAAAGGGAGAACCCCAAGAGGGTTAGGAGTGGGAGGGCTTTCATGGGGGGGATAGTTCATCCTCTTGAATCTTCAGACGCAAGCGCTCACTGGCGGGATCTTGGCCCATTTGTTGAATCCCTTTTTCGAGGGCCAGGCGTGCTTCCTTCCGGCGGCCTTGATCCAGTAGAGCGCGGGCCAAGCCACGCCAGAGGGCGCCCCTTCCCGGGGCTAACTCGATGGCTTGCAGATAGTGTCCCTCGGCTTCGATGGGTTCTCCAAGGCTCAAGAGCACAGCCCCCAGGTTCCCATGGGCCACGGGGTTTTGGGGGCCTTCGAGGCAGGCG
>CALEMP010000110.1 GCA_937910685.1 uncultured bacterium | reverse complement strand
CAGCAGAAGCACCGGCAGCAGAAGCACCGGCAGCAGAAGCACCGGCAGCAGAAGCACCGGCAGCAGAAGCTCCCGTAGCAGAAGCTCCTGCAGCGCCCGAGGCGGTCACGGCCACGGTCGCTGCCACGGCACCCGTCAGCGAAGCCCGTGCGAAACCCGCGCCGGCTCCCAAGCCCAAGTTCAAGTCGGTTCCCAAGTCCGATGAGGCTTTGGGTAAGGAACTCGCCGAATTGGTGGGGGATAACAATCCCCGCGCCCTGGTGATTGCCGGCCAGCGGACTCTGCGTCGTCACTTGCCCAAGCTGCGCCTCGCGGCCAAGTCTGGGGGCATCGAGGTTCCCGTGTTGGTGACCAACGATGCGGGCCTCTCGAGCTACGCTAACTCCGATCGCGCCCGCAAGGAATTGTCCGGGCGCAGTGTTCCCGAGCGCACGGCCATCAGTTTGGCCCGCCGCGCTCAGGACCCCCTGGCCGAGTTGCTCAAGCTAGACCCCTGGCAGTTGTCTCTTGGCCCCGAGCAAAGTCTCGTGAGCAAAGCCAACTTGCGCCGTGCCCTGAGCGAAATGGTCGAGTCCACTGCCGCCCTGGTGGGCTGTCGCTTGAACTCAGCCGCTGAATCAGTGCTCACTGCTTTGCCCGGCCTCGACGACGCTGCGGTGCAACGCATCATGACTCGGCGGGCCGAAAAGCCCTTCAAGTCCCGTGAAGAGTTGCGCACGGAAGAGGTCTTGACCGAAGCCCAATGGGCCAGTGCCATCGCATTCTTGCGGGTGCCCGAGTCCGAAGACCCTCTGGACTGCACTTCTCTGCACCCCGAGCAATACCCTCTGGTCCGGCGCATGCTCGAGAGCGTCGGCACCACCGTGGAGGAATCCCTAGGCCGTCCCGGCGTGAGCAAGGGCCTCAAGCGCTCCACGTTTGAGGTGGACGAGGGCACCTGGCGTGATCTGATCCGCGAGTTGTCCTTCCCCGGCCGTGACGCGCGTATGCGGAATCGCTTGCCCGAGTTGCTTGATCCCGAAACCGACATGATTCGCTTGGCTTCTGGCCGAGTGGTGGAAGGGGTAATCACTTCCGTGGCTGGCTTTGGAGCATTTGTGGATGTGGGGCTCGAGCGTGAGGCCATGTTGCACGTGTCCCAATTGGGCCGGCGCTATGTGCGCGATGCCCGCGAGGATTTGAGCGTGGGCCAAACCGTGCGCGCCGTCATCAAGGAGTCCAGCGACAAGCGCTTGACCCTCAGCATGAGCGACGTTCCTCCCCCCGAACGCGCTCCCCGGACCGGCGGCGGCGGCGGCGGCGGTGGTGGTCGTGGCGGCAGCGGCGGCGGCGGCGGCGGTCGTGGCCAAGGCGATCGTCCGGATCGTGGGTCTCGGGTCAAGTTACGACCAGGGGATGCACGCGGTATGCCCTTGGGTGATCCCACCGGCAAGCGCAAGCGCCCGACCGGTGGACCCGGTTCCCGTGATGCGGGCCCTCTTGATCGGGAGCCGCGCGGCGAGCGCGTGAACCTGAAGGAAATCAATGCCCAAGCCAATAAGGCGGCGAGCCTTCCCTTTGCCAAGTTCTTCAAGAAACCCGGCGAAGAGGACGGCTCGGGTGCGCCCGACAAAGTCGCAGCACCCAAGCCCGCGAGCAAGAAGAAGGCCAAGCACGTGAACGTAAAGTGGACCCCCAACGCAGCAGCGGAGGCAGCGGAAGCAGCCGAAGCCGCGGAAGCGAAAGGCAGCCCTTCCCCGGATGTGCCGAAAGTTACCGGGGAGTCGAGCGCTGCTGAGGGCAAAGCCTCTACAGAAGGCTCCACAGAAGAGAAGTCCTGAGTCCTTTTCGGGGTGACGGATCACCCTGACCGATACCTGGCCGCCCTTGCTTCCTCACGGATGCGAGGGCGGCTTCTTGAGACGCTCTATTCCGTTCCAAAGAGGTCCCAAATCGGCGGAGGGCCCGGGTTTTCCCCGTGGTCCGGGCGCAAATTGCCTGGAGAGGGCCGTTCGTCTGGCCAGCGCTTGTCCCGGGATGGATCTTGGTTTTCATCGGCAGCGCCGCCGGAGAATTCCGGTGCGGGCCGCTCAAACTGAGCGAAGGTCGGTAGTTCGAGCTCGTCAGTGGAGTCAGGTTCGCTGGGCATCAGAGATGCGACTCGGTCCAAATCCATAAGGAGGCCGTCCGTATCGTCCGTGTCCCCCAACTCGTCGTCGAGGTGTTCGAGCAAGCCTAAGTCGAGGATTTGAAACTCGGGTAGGGGCTCGGGATCCGGAAGATCATCCCACTCCTCTGGTTCATGTGCTGCCGGTAGGTCCTCGGGTACAGACTCTTTGGGGAGAGTTTCTGTGGAACCATGGACTTGGTCCCAAGGGCCGTCACTTTCTTGAGCAAGCTCCCCAGCCTCATGGCTTGGACATGCCAGTTCGGGTGCGTTCCTCTCATCGGCTATGGAATGATCTACGGAGGGCAGTTCCACAACAGGGATCGCGGCAATGGATTTCCCAAGGCGATCTTCCAATCCCTCAAAGGATTCCTGCAGGAAGTCCCGGCTACGCTCCACCAGCTGGCTAAGTCCTGCGACCTGGCTTTGCACTTGCGTGGTGAGTCCCGACGTGTTCTTCGTCATGCTCTTGTCTAGGTGCGCATGGACCCGGTCGAGGGACGCGGCCAGATTGAAGACCGCCTCGGTCATGTTCTTTTCGTTCGTCCCAAGATCGGGTTTATCCAAGCTGACGCAGAGCCTTAGGACTTGGGTGCGCAGATCGAGTTGTCCCGAGCGCAACTCCTGGAGGCCCTCTTCTGCTTGAACAAAGTCAGCGCCTAACTCGGTGACCGCCCGTTCGGTTTGATCTCCGTCGAGCATGCCCTGGACTTGCTGGCGCAAGGTGAAAAGCAACATAGCGCAGGCTCCCAAGACCATGGCCGCCTGGGCGATCAAACGGGAGTCCACTCCCGATTCGGCGAGCGGATTCAACAGGGGCCGCAGCCAAGGCTCGATTCCTAAGGGGCCGGCAGCGGCCAGGGCCGCTAGGCTCAAGGACCCAAGGCCCACGAGCCAGGCTCGGGCCCCGCCCCCAGCCCGACGTTGATCAAAGGGAAGGGCGCGGACAGATGGTTCAAGTGGGGCCTTGGCGCGGCCCCGGTTGGATAATTCCATGGGATCTCGTGCGCAAACGAGCAAAAAAGCGGGGCTTATCCCCATCGATTGCGCCCGCTTGCTTTCGGGCTTGAAAAGGGGTTGGCTTGAGCCCTGGGTGCGGGAGTCTCTTCTTCGGTACAATGGTGCCTCGAAACGACACTGCTCCCGAGCATGTCCCAGCCCACAAGCGGCTGACCGAGAACTAATGCCGAGTATCAAGGGGATTCCCGTAGCGCCCGGCCTTGCGTTGGGCAAGGTTCACATTATCCGTGCTAAGCCCGGTACGGTGGCCCAATGGTCCATTCCCGAGGATGCGGTGGATGCAGAGGTCACGCGGCTCCGATCAGCTCTTGATGCAGCTCGGGAATTACTCAATCGGCAACGAGAGATTGTGCTCCGGGGCGGGGGCGAGCAGGAGGCTGGCATCTTCGCAGTGCACTTGGCGATCCTCGATGACCCCAGCGCGGTCAGTCAGGTAGAGAAACGTCTGCGCGAAGATCGCGTCAACGCGGAGTGGGCCGTGCAGGCCCTGGTGGATTCCCTTTACCAGCAGTTTAAGGGCCTCGAAGGAGACAGCGTACGTCGTTACGCCGAGGATCTGACCGAGCCCTGGGTCATGGTGCGAGACTTGCTCGGCACCCGGGACGCGGAAGAAGTCAGCGCGAGCGAAGAAATGGTCGTCTTGGCGGCGGCGGACTTGACGCCCCAGGTGGTGACCTTCATCGAACGCAATCGCATCTTGGCGGTGCTCACCGAAACCGGCGGCCGGTTTTCTCATGGTGCGGTTCTTGCTCGATCGTTTGGTTTTCCCACGGTTGTCGCTCTGCCCAACTTGATGGCCCGCCTCGAACAGGACATGGAGGTCCTCGTGGACGGGGATAGGGCGCTGGTCACCCTGCGCCCGGACCAGGATGCGGTGGACGAATTCATCGAAGGCCAGCGCCAGAAAATCGCGCGCCAGGGGGTGCTAGCCACGGTTTCGGGCATGCCATCGGTGACCCCGGATGGCCACCCTCTTGGGGTTCATGTGAACCTCGAGTCCGTGCGCGACATCGAGGCCTTTGATGTGAAAATATGCGATGGGGTGGGTCTCTTGCGGACGGAGTTCCTCTACATGGAGCGCACTCAGTTCCCCACAGAAGAGGACCAGTACCGGCTCTATCGCCGCGTGGTGGATGCCATGGACGGGCGACCTGTGGTCTTGCGCGTGCTGGACATCGGTGGGGACAAGCAACTGCCTTACCTGCAGATGCCCAAGGAGAACAATCCGGCTCTTGGCTGGCGTGGAATTCGCGTGATGGTGGAATGGCAGGACCTCTTGCGGGTGCAACTACGCGCAGCCTTGCGCGCCACAGCCCACGGGGAAGTGCGCATCCTTCTGCCCATGATCAGTTCCGTGGAGCAGATCAAGCGGGTTGCGGAAATCATGAACCGTGTCCGCGAGCAACTTGTCTCCCAGGGGTATGAGATCTCGCAAAGGGTCATGTTGGGGGTCATGATCGAGGTGCCCTCTGCGGTTTGGGTTTTGCCTGAGATCCTGCAGCTGGTGGACTTTGTCTCCGTGGGTACCAACGATCTGGTGCAGTATCTCTTAGCCGTGGACCGGGACAACTCACGGGTCAGTGAGTTGTACGACCCCTTTCATCCGGCGGTGGTACGTGTGCTCAGTCGGATTGGCAGTGTCTGTGCCGAAGCCGGAGTGCCCAGTTCGGTCTGCGGAGAACTTGCCAGTGACCAGGCGGCGGCGCTCTCCCTGATGGGGATGGGCTTCACGTCGATTTCGGCGGCACCCAATTTTCTGCCCGAAATTCGCTACGCCGTGCGCACCACTCCCATCGCCCAGGCCCGTCAGCTTGCCCAAGACTTGGTGGAGGCCAAGACCTCCAAGGGGGTTCGTCAGCGCCTCGCCCAGGAGCGGCGCCGTCTGTACCAGGCAGTCAAGGGGGGGGACACCCCGGCAGAAGGGGCATCCTAGGCCCTGCCAGGCGTTTACCCCTCATTTAGCGATCCCGTGATGCTTTGACAGGGAGGCGGCCTATTCGTATCCCATCCCCCTCTGAGGTACCACCCGGGGTGATTCCTCCTGTATCCTTCTCACTCTGATACACTTTTATTGCATCGCTGCCTGCCCATGGGGCCCTTGGCGGTGTGTTTCGCATGCCTAAACCTAGATGGGGAAAACCTCCCGCCACTCCGCGCCGCGGACGTTGGCCGACGGAAGAGATAGCCCGCCTCCGCGAGTTGTATGGTCATAGGACCCGCGCCTCCATTGGGCGTGAGCTCGGCCGCACCCCGGAAGCCGTTCGCCGCACGGCCGACGCCCTCTACGCCAACCAGCCTTTGACCACCGGACCCTGGTCCGACAAGGAGATTGCTTTGCTGCGCGAGTGCCTGGGCGCATCGGATTTGATCGCCCTTGGACGCGTCTTGGCCCGCTCGATCAGTGACCTGGAAGAGCAGATTTCCAAGCTCGCCCAGCAGCGAATTTCGAGTCCTTTCGACCCTGAAGAGATCGCAGAATTCAAGCGCAGGTACGGCAGCCGCACGGACGAAGACTTGGCCGTCGCGTTCGGGCGCCCGACACAAGATATCAGTGATCTCGCCGAGCGACTTTGCCTCGCAAAGGACAAGGCCTTTGTGCGCCGCAAGGAAGGGGAGCCCCTGTCGAGCAAGATGCCGCGTTGGTCCCAGGAAGAATTGGCCATGCTCAAGGAAGTCTACGCCGAAACCCCGAACCTAGTGATCGCCCAAAAGTTGGGCCGGTCCGTGAAGAGCGTGGTCTCAAAAGCCCACAGCTTGGATTTGCGTAAGGACAAGGATCGTCTGCGTGAGATGGGGCGTCAAAATGTCGCCTTGCGCCACAAGCGCAATTCGAACTCCTGACCCCTCACCAAATGCGTTCCGCGCGCAAAGCGTAGGCACCCATTTGGTCTTCCACCACGCCGGTGATCAGCACCAGCAGGTTGAGTTCTAGTAGATGTCCATCCCGTCGGTAAACGTCCGGGAAGATCAGCACCTCGCCTAGACCACTTTCGTCTTCTAGGGTCAAAAAGCGCATGACCTCACCCTTGGAAGTGCGTGTGCGGCGGGTGGCTACGGGCCAAGCGCGCAGGGTGACACGGGCTCCGATTTTGGCGCGCAGTTGGGCGCAGCTACAGGGGTTGACCGGGCGGATTTGGTCTTGGGTGCTGTGAAAGGTGCCCTTGGCTTGGGCCGGGCGTTCCTGCCCCGCGGCATTCTTTTCCCGTAGGCGCTCTTCTCCTGGGCAGGGGAATAATTGGCAGGAGTGGGCATCGATGGTCAGGCCCAGGAGGCGGAACTCGTCTTTTCCCCGTTCGATAGGTCCGGGACCCGGCAAGCCAGGCAGCACCACCGCATCGGGGGCTGGTGCAGGGAAAAGGGACGCGCCCTGGCCAGGGCTCAGTCCCTCTGCCACCACACCGAGGCCGCGCCCATCCCAGCCGCTTCCGGGGGCTTGGCGGGCCAAGGGGGTCAGAGCGCTCTCTTGGCAATCCGCCAAGGTTTTAGGGTCGAGGCCCGCGCCCTTGGGGGTTCGAGTCGGCTTGCTCAACAAAAGGTGCAAACGCCAGAGCAACTCGGGCCGGGTGCGATCAAAGGCGTCGAAGGCACCCACCTGAATCAAGGTTTCGGTTTCATCCTTACGCGCCCCGCTGCGTTCCAAAAAGTCCGGCAGGGAAAGGAAGGGCCCGCCCTCTTGTCGTGCCGCAAGAATCGATTCCAAGGTCGTGCTCGTCAAGCCTCGGGCTCGCTCCAGTCCTACCCGCAGGGCTGTGCCTTTGCGTTCTAACTGGAATGCGCGCCCGCTGCGATTCACATCGGGCCCCAGGATGCGCACCCCCAAACGGCGCGCTTCTTCCACATAGACGCGGGATGGATAGTAGCCGGTGGCGCTCAGCAAAAACGCGGTCAAGTAAGCCGCCGGATGATGTGCTTTGAGCCAAGCAGCGCGGTAGGCGATGCGCCCATAGGTCACCGCATGAGCCTTGCAAAAGGCAAAGGCCGCAAAGCCCTCGATGCGCTGCCAAAGGTCCACGGCCTCCTCCCGGCCGATGTGGTTTTGTTGCGTGCCCTCCATGAACCGTTTTTGCAAGGGGACCAAGTCATCGAGCCGTCGCTTTTGCAGGGCCCGGCGCAGTTGATCGGCCTCGGCTAGGGACATGCTCGCCACCCGCGCGGCCACCCGCATCACATCTTCCTGGTAGAGCATCACCCCGTGGGTATCGAGCAAAAGGTCCAGAGTGCTGGGGTGGGGCGGGGTGGGTTCCTCCAACCCTCGAAAGCGCCGGATGTAGGCGTCCTTCATGCCGCACTGGGCCGGTCCAGGTCGGATCAGGGCAATCGCCTGGATCACATCGTCCATGGTGTGAGAGCCGGTCTGCTGCAAGAGGTGGCGCATGCCCGGGGATTCAATTTGGAAGCAGCCGATGGTTTCCCCGCGAATCAAAAGGCGTCCCGTGTGCGGGTCGTCCTCGGGGATCGTTTCTAGGTCGATGGGCTGGCCCTGTTCCCGTAAAAAACCGAGGCAATCATCCAAGGTGGTCAGGGCACGGTTGCCCAAAAGGTCCATCTTGACCAACCCCAGGGCTTCGACCCCATCCTTGTCCATTTGGGTAACTAAAGGCCCCTTGCTGGAGGGTTGGCATGGCACCGTGGCACTGATGGTTCCCGGCGCCACCACCACGCCGCCCGGATGCAGTCCAAAGTGGCGTGGGGTGTCGAGCAGTCCCACGGCTGAGGCAAGGGCCTTTTGAAAGCGTGGGTCGTCAAACGGAAAGCCGCGTGCTTCGGGCATGGATGCCATGGCACGGGCGATGGGGTTTTGGGCCAGGGGGGTGTTGACCAAGATCTTGGGCGTTGCGGCCCCTTTGCCTTCATCCGTACTGCTGCCCAAAGAGTGGGGCAGGCGCGAACTCCAAGGATTGATATCCGCCGGGGGAATCCCGTGGGCTAAGGCTGCTTCGCGAAAGGCGCTGCGCAACCCAAAGCAGTTGAGGGTCGAGATCATTGCCGTGCGCTTGGCACCAAACAAGGTGAACACATGTTCCAACACCTCGTCCCTACGCCGCCAACAGAAATCCAAATCGATATCTGGTCGGTCGCTGCGCTCGGGGTTCAAAAACCTCTCGAAGGGCAAGCCGTAGCGCAAGGGGTCCGCATCGGTCAGGCCCAAGCAATAAGCCACCAAGGAATCCGCCGCCGAGCCGCGCCCCACGCAGGGAATGTTTTGCTCCCGAGCAAAATCCGCAATCAGGTTGACCAGCAAAAAGTAGGGTGCGAAGCCCAACTGTCCAATGGTGGAGAGTTCCATTTCCAGCCGCTGCAGAACTTCGGGACGCAGGGGCCGATACCGCCGTTGGGCTCCCGCCAGGGTCAGGCCCGAAAGCCGCGAATAGGGAGTTTCTCCCTCTTCCAGCTGCACCTTGGGGAACAACACCCCACCCAGGGTCGGCACATAGCGGCACTGGCTGGCAACGAGTAAGCTGCGCTGGATCACCGCAGGCTGTTCCTTCCAGGCCCCATCCAGTCCCGGATACGCCCGTCGAATTCCCGCTCGTGCTGCCTCGTCCAGAGGCCAAGCCCCGGGTACATCAGGAATGTTCTGGGCCCATTCGCTTAGCTCCTTGCCGGCGCAAAGATGCGCCGGTTGCACCGCGAGCCAATTGGGGTCCAAGTTGCTGATCAAAGCGTTGTGCTTGATCGCCACCCGCAGTTCGTGATCGTTCTGTTCCTCGGGCAAAATATGCCAGGCATCCGGCACCATGACCAATGCCGTTCCCGTGGCCCGCGCCGCATCGAGCATGGTCAGGGCCGGTACGGGCCGCGCCGGGGGAGGGGTTTTGGGTTCGTCCAGTGCATGCTCTGGATCGTCGGCTTGCAACTCTTCGGTGCGCCGGTTGGTTTTGGTTGGATTGCCATGGGTATTCCGCGATCCCGCTGCCTGCTTCCGTGGATCGCGCAACCCCCGCACCCCTCCCGCCGCTGGCGAAAGCAACGCCAAGAGCCGCCGGGATTCCACCCGCCCTGAAAGCTCCAACAAAAGCCGCGGATGATCCGCCAAGAGGAGCAGCCCCTCCTGACATTCCACCAACGCTGTTGCTAAGTCAAAGTTTTCAGGCGCAGCCACTTGGGGTTCATCCGAGTCCCCCGGGTCATACCCCAGCCGCCGCCGACTGATCAATCGACAAAGGTTCTGGTACCCCACCTCGCTTTCCACCAAAGCCACCACGCGTCCCGGCCGTCCGGCGCTATCGGTTAACTCTGCGCCCACGATGGGCTGCACGCCGTTGCCTTCTCCGGCCCCCTGAGCCGCCTCCAGGAACTCCACCATCCCCGCGAGGGAATCCACATCGGTCCAAGCCAGCGCCGGCACCCCCAGCTCGTCCGCCCTCTTCAGCCACTTGGCCGGTTCCCCGACCCCTGTGAGCAGGGAATGGTGACCGTGGCAACGAAGGGGCGCGTACATGGGCCGAACCCTAACAGAACCCGAACCCCCATGGGCTAGGCCCTTTGGATGTTGGTGTGGTGGGGGGCTCCACTGTCCCGAGGGAATGGTGGAAGGGACGCGGCTTGGGGCCTACTGCTGGCTGCTGCCCCGTAGGCCGTAGCGGTCGAGGGAATGGTCGACCACTAGGATCACGCGCACATCCGAAGAGTCCAGCAACTCGCCCAGCCGTTGCTCGTCATCGGGCGCATGGTAGATGAACATGGGTACATGGCGCAGGGCCCGTTGGGTTTCGGAGCCGTAGATCAGGCGGTCTCCTTCCCCGCTGTTCATACCCATCACCGTGTGGTTTCCGAAGTAAAAAATGAGCTTGTAGAGATCGCTGACCAGGGGCGTCAGTGGGTTTGAATCGGGCAGGGGGTGGGTGTCGTAGATCGTGTGGAAGCCGGCCTGTTGAAAGGCATGCAGGTTGAGCGGGTCTTCTCCTTCCACATAGAATCGGCTCTTGAGGTTTCCGCGCGCGGTCAGGTTTTCCAACTCTGCGATGGCGGCGCGGAGTTGGTCCTGGTCGAGGTGCCGAAGCTTCTTGAAGTCGAGCCAAAAATGCCCTCGCTCGCCTAGGGCATCAAGCAGCGGCCCCAGGGTCAACAAGGTGCCGTCCTTGAGGTTGTAAGGCCTGTCATGGGAGACCACATACTTGCTCAACGTGGGTTCAAAGAACACATCCACCTCGACCCCCTTCGCGCCCCGGTCAAAGGCAAGCCTAATTGCGGGAATGGAGTTCTGGTCGCCGTGGCGAACAATTTTGGGTCCACCGAGCACCAACCCTCGGGCGGCCCAGACTTTGTGGGGATCGTCAAAAACCCCGACGTTTTTCCGCTGGGCCAGTTGATGATCGACCCA
This sequence comes from uncultured bacterium, assembly GCA_937910685.1. Classification (GTDB taxonomy): domain Bacteria; phylum Planctomycetota; class UBA1135; order UBA1135. Next base: position 6,735 of record CALEMP010000110.1, on the reverse strand, counting down.
AGTGACCAGGGCGATGAAGCCGGTGGTCATCAGGCCGGAAATGAAAAGCAGGGCGAGGGTCTTGCGCCTTTGGGGTCGATCCGAAGAATCGGCCCGCATGTGGCGTCCAGCTTGAACCAGGGCCAGCAGGAGGAATAGAACCCACAGATTGGGCAGGATGCGGGTGGTTGCTTGCCCCACGACCACGATGGAAACAAGCTTGATACCGAAAAGGCTGGCGGCCAGGGCACCGAATAAGATTCCGCGAGATTTGAACATGGGGGACGGGCCTACCTCAGGCGGTAGGAGGCCTCGCGGTAGGCGAATTGCGGCCAAAGGGAATGGGCAAGGGCCCGGCGCTCGGACTCAAGCCGGGGCTCCGAGGGAACAAGGTCATCCCCGGTCCAGCGAAAGTGTCCAGGCTGCATGTTGGCCCGCAGTACAACCGCGTGGTCTTCCTCAAGGAAGAGGTTGGTCTGATGAAACTGGAGAAGGGCGCGACCCGGAAGGGCGCGGACCGCAGGATTGGTCAAATCCCGCCCGAGGGCCGGGTGATCGGAATCAAGCCCAATCAGGGAGAGGGCCGTGGGCAACAGGTCCACCTGGCTCGCAATTTTCTGCACATGCTCTGGCGTAATCGTGCCCCCCAAAAACACTGCGGGGATGTGAAAATGCTCCACCGGAACCAGGGCCGGGCCATACACCCGGGAGTTGTGATCCGCCACGATCAAGAACACTGTCTTGTCCCAGTAGGACGAGTTCTTGGCCATTTCAAAGAACTCTCCCAGGGCATGGTCCGCGTACTTCACCGCGTTGTTACGGGTAGCTGCTGGTTCTTCGTGAAGTTCAAAATCCCCCAGGGGGAATTCCCAGGGAGAGTGGTTGGAGCTAGAGAACACCAGGCTGAAAAAGGGCTTGTCCCCAAGAGCCTCGAACTCCTCGTGGGCCCGACGGAACAAGTCCTGGTCCGACGCACCCCAGCTGCCTTCAAAAAGAGGATCTTCGTAGTCCGTCTGGTCGATCACGGTTTGGAAGCCGTTGCCCGTGAAGAAACGGCCCATGTTGTCGAAGTGCGATTCGCCCCCATAGATGAAGGAGGTCGCGTAACCCTCGTTGCCGAGCAAGCTTGCCACGCTAAAGAATCCCCTTTGGGAGCGGGGCAGTTTGACCACGCTGCGGGCGGGAGTGGGATAGAAGCCGGTCACCACCGCTTCGATCCCGCGCACGGATCTGGTACCCGTGGCATACAGTTGATCAAAAGCGAGCCCCTCTTCGATCAGCTGGTCTAGGTGTGGAGTGAGGGGCAGGCCGCCCATAGCACCCACGAACTCGGCCCCGAGACTTTCTTCCAGAATGATCACATAGTTGAGCGGGCGCTGCCGGGTTTGCGCGCTCGTTTGATGGTGGAGGGTGGGGATGTCCGGGTCAAAAAATGCGCTGACTGGGATCCCGGAATCCCTACGGACGAGCTCCAGCACCTCGTCGGCGGGGAGCTTCCCATAGGCAAGGCTGACATCTCCTTCGTTCTTGCGCATTTCATAGATCGCATAGGTCGCCGAGTAGAGCGAGTTGAGTGGAAGGGCGTTCACCATTGCATCCGACGAATAGCAAACCGTGCTGGGATTCACCGGACGATGTTCGAGGGTTGAGCGAATGCTGATGAAGCAGAGTGCGGCCAGGATGAGGGAAAGGCTCGCTGCCTTGAGGGGGTGGAGTGGCCCAGCGAGGCCGGTGCCACGTCGAAGGAAGCGCTGCGCGGCCCAGATACTTATGGGGACACCTATCACCATCAAAATGCATTGGGCTGGATAAGCGCCCCAGAGGGTGGACAGAACCTCCTTCGGATACTTCAGGTACTCAACAAACAGATAGTTCGGCCGCGTGTCGTATTCCTCAAGGAAGGAGGGGGTGGCGAACTCAAGGTTCAGGAAGAGCCCAAATTCGAGTGCCAAGATCCAGGTAAGAATCCTCTCGGCGATGCTGTAGGTGCGCCGAAAGGCAAACAGGAGCGGAGCAAGAATCGCCGGCAGGGCGAGCATCATGCCCAGGGCCACAAGATCAAAGCGCAAGCCCTGGAGCAGAATGTACCCGACTCCACCCACAGCGTTCACGCGCTCCCACTGCCAGATCACGAGGCCCATCCGGGACAGTCCGAGCAGGACCAGAACCAGGGGCACAAACATGATGAATGGACGCAGGGCTTGCCGTGCGGTCCCTCGGTTTGTATTGGAGTTCATGGTTTTGGCTTTTTGCGGGGTTTCCAAGGCCAGCATAGGCTCGCGCAGGGAGCTGTGCCAGTGGCGGGGTAGGCTATGTGGCCTTGTTTCGGTGGTGAGGGAGTGATGAGTCTTCGGGTTTTCGTAAGCAATTGCAGTTAGGCTGATTCGATGATGATCTCCCTTGCGATGTTCTTGCCGCTGATTTGTCAGGATCCGGGTCCCGCGAATTCTTCGCCTCAGGCACTCCCTTCAGAGGCTCAGCCACAAGAGGCCGAAGAGCCTCAAGGCACAAGGGCCCAACGGCCCCCGGGGCCGCGCCATGGGGTGCAGGTTCGTGAGCCAGGCGCAACTTCAGGGTTCACACTCTTCGCACCCTTGCAGTCGGGGAGTACTTGGTTGATCAATGACGAAGGTCGAGCGGTGCACTCCTGGGAGCGCAAGGACTCTCCGGGCAACTCGGTTTATCTCTTGGATAACGGCAACCTCCTCCGTTGCGAGAAGTTTGATTCCGAGGCTGCCATGACTGGGGGTGGCGAAGGGGGCCGCATTGTGGAACTCGACTGGGACGGCAAACTCCTTTGGGAGTACGAGCTGTGCACGGATGAGCAACGCTTGCACCACGACATCGAACCCTTGCCCAATGGCAATATTCTTGCGATCGTCTGGAGCGCTAAGTCCCGGCGAGATACGGTCCATGGGGGGCGTGATCCCGAGGGCGTGGGTCCGGAGGGCTTGTGGGTGGATAGTATTTTGGAACTCAAACCCACTCGGCCAGAGGGCGCGGAAATCGTCTGGGAATGGCACGCTTTTGATCACTTGGTTCAGGACTTTGATTCCGAGCGCGCCAACTTTGGCAAGGTGGCCGATCATCCTAGGCGCGTCAACATCAACATCGGCACCGCTGCTGCAGCCCAACCGGAGAGCGAAGAGCAGAAGAAGGAGCGGCTGGAACTTGAGAAAAGCCTGCGCGCCATGGGCTATGCAGGTGGGGATGCGGACGACGATCAAGACGGAGGCCGTGCCCGCGGTCACGCGGACTGGATGCACACCAACGGGATCTCCTACGATGCGGGGCTTGACTTAATCGCCATCTCACCGCGGTCTTTCAGTGAAGTCTGGGTGATCGATCACTCCACCAGCACCGCCGAAGCCAAGACCTCCAGCGGCGGTCGCCAAGGGGTGGGGGGCGATCTCGTTTGGCGGGTGGGCAACCCGGAGCAATATCACCAGGGCCGTCCCAAGGACCGTACCCTCTTCGGCCAACACGATCCGCAGTGGACCCGAGTGAATGGGCAGCCAGCCCTTTCGATTTTCAATAACGGTGAAAGCCGCCCTGACGCCAAGTACTCCAGCGTGGAGATGCTCCTTCTTCCGGTCAATGGGGAGGGGGTTTTTGGCCCCTTGACGAACCATCGATTCCCTTCGGCCACACTGCAAAGCAGTTGGACCATGCCGAACAGAGAGGACCTTTACTCCGGCCGCATTTCAGGCACCCATGCCCTTCCCAGCGGTGGGTTGCTGGTCTGTGATGGTGAAGGTGGCCGCATCATCGAGACCGACGCCGACGGCAAGGTCATCTGGGAATTCATCAGCCCCGTCGGTCGCAAAGTTGGCGAGGGTGGTGCGGGCGGCGCCCGGGGTCCCCGGGGCCCGCGCGGGCGCCGTGGCCCACGTGATGGGCGGCAGGGTCCTCGGCGTGGTCCGCCCGACGGCCAACGGCGTCAGGGCCCTCCCGGTGATGGCCCCCCTGATGGCGGCCCCCCCCGTGGCGCAGGTGGAGGTGGGCCCCGCAATGGCAACTCTATGTTCCGTGCGACCCGCTACCCCCTCGATCATCCCGCCTTCGAAGGGCGCAAATTTGTGCCTCGCGACTTGCCCCTGGAGACGATCCCGCCGCCGCCGACCGGTGCTGAGCGAGCCGGCCCCAGAGAGCGGGAAGAGCCCGCTCAAGAGGGTGGCGGTTCGAATGCCTAACGGGGCTTGACCGCCAGATACTGATTCGGCCAGGGCGTGTCCTTATGGCCGTAGTGAATCGCTGCTTGCAGGGTCAGGTTTGGGTCCGCCAGGTGCGGGCGGGCGAAGGCGATGATGTCGGCTCGCTCCGCGGCGAGGATCGTGTTGGCATGATCGTGCCCGAGGATTGCGCCCACGGCGATGGTGGGCAGGCCGGTTTCATTGCGCACTCGCTCGGCGAAGGGCGTTTGGTACATACGGCCATAGTCAGGGACGGATTCGAGCACATTGCCGGCACTGGAAAGGTCGAGGGCGTCGCAGCCGCGCTCTTTCAGGGCGCGGGCAAACAGGACTGTCTCTTCGATGGTCTGCCCCTCATCCTGGATCCAATCAGTGGCCGAAACGCGCACAAGTAGGGCTTTCGAGGAGGGCCAGACCGCGCGTACAGCATCGAATATTTCGAGTGGCAGGCGCATGCGGTTTTCATGGTTGCCCCCGTACTCGTCGCTGCGTTGGTTGACAGCCTTGGAGAGGAAGCTGGAGAGCAGGTAGCCGTGGGCCATGTGCAACTCAAGCAAATCGAAGCCCATATCATCGGCACGAACGGCGGCGGCGACGAACTGATCCCGCAAGCGATCCATGTGTTCCCGTTGCATCTGCTTGGGGGCGGGGCTCCCCTTGCGGAAGGGGGTGGATGTGGGGCCAATCGTGTCCCAAGCCTGATCATCGGTCAGGGGGCGGTCGCCTTCCCAGGGCCGGCTGCAGGATCCCTTGCGTCCGGCGTGTCCGATCTGCAAACCGATGGCCGCCGATGAGTGCTCGTGTGCAAAGTCCACGATTCGTTTCCATCCGGCGGCTTGTGCATCATTCCAGATTCCCGTGCAGCCGTGAGTGATGCGACCTTCGGGCGCGACGGAGGTCGCCTCGCACATAACGAGTCCTGCTCCGCCCACGCTGCGTGAGCCTAGGTGCACAAGGTGCCAATCATCGGGTGCACCATCTGTGGCGGAGTATTGGCACATGGGGGAGACCATGACTCTGTTGTGCAGGCGCAGAGGGCCTAGGTTGAAGGGCGCGAACATGGGTTCGGGTGCCCGTTGACCGTCCTCAAGGGGCAAGTCGCGGCTGGCCCAAAAGTCCTCGCGCACGGAATCGATCAAGTCAGGGTCGCGTAGAGCCAAGTTCTCCCAGGTGATGCGCTTGGAACGCGACATCAAGCTGAACAGGAACGGCAGGGGCTCGAGCTGTACATGGCGGTCCACATTTTCGAACCACTCAAGGCTCGTTTGCGCGGCCTTTTGCAGTTTGAGCGTGTCGACCCGGTGCTCGTCCTCATAAGCGGCGAGAGCGGCGGGAATGTCGTCCATTCCGTTGGTGTCGAGGGCGCTGATCAGGGAGATTGCGTCCTCCATGGCCAGCTTGGTGCCCGAGCCAATGGAGAAGTGAGCCGTGTGGGCTGCGTCGCCAATCATGACGATGTTGCCCGTGTGCCAACGCTCACAGCGCACGGTGGGGAATGTACGCCATATGGATCCGTTGACCAAGAGCTCATGGCCGTCCAGAAAGTCTGCAAACAAGGCTTGCATGCGTGCGGCGGTTTCCTCTTGGGAGCAGCCCTCAAGGCCAGCTTTGCCCCAAGTGTCCTGGTGGCATTCCACGATCCAAGTGGAGAGGGTGTTGGCACCTTGCTCAAACGGATAGGCGTGAACCGAGAAGACCCCGTGTTCCGTGGGCAAGAAAATGAACGTGAAGGCGTCGAGTGGCTTGGTGGTTCCGAGCCAAGTGAACTTGCATTCGCGCCAGTCCAGGGTTGGTTTGAAAATGTCCGCGTGCTTTTCACGGATGGTGCTGTTGATGCCGTCGGCGGCGATGATTAAGTCCGCTTCCGGGAGGCTATCCAGATCCACTTCGGTTTCAAAGCAAAGGTCCACCCCGAGTTCTTCACAGCGTGCGTGCAGAATCTGCAGCAGGCGCTTGCGACTCATGCCGCAAAAACCGTGGCCCGTGGAACGCGTCCAGGTGTCCTTGTGCCAAGTGTCGATGTCCGTCCAGGTGGCGAAGGCAGCGGTGATGGCGCCATAGGATTCTGGGTCCGCTTCTTCGAACGCCCCCAAGGTCTCGTCCGAAAAAACCACACCCCAGCCAAAGGTGTCGTCGGGCCTGTTGCGTTCGCTGACCCGGATCTGGGCCTCGGGGAATTTCTTCTTGGCCAGGATCGCCGCGTAGAGTCCACCCGGGCCCCCGCCAATGCACTCGATTCTCATGGCAGGAGCATATCGGCAGGCGTGAGCCACCTGGGCGGTTCCTCGTACTTGGGCGTAATTCCTATGGCGGGAGATCCCGGTCCCTGGGGGTTGGTGGCGCTATTGCGGGTCTGCGGTGGGCTTTTACAGTTCCTTGGCGGAGTTCCGGCTGGGCTCGAGGGGTACGATGGACCTTCTCCTCGGTTGGCTGGTGTCTTCCCCGACAGTTCTCGGTGCCCTCACCATCCGTCTGATCCATCCTGATAACACTACAGACCCATGAAAAAAGCACTTCTGCTCGCACTTCTTGCCAGCCCTATCGGACTTGTCGCTTGCGGCAC
>CALEMP010000109.1 GCA_937910685.1 uncultured bacterium | reverse complement strand
GGTGTCGCGCTCGGCTGCCGAAAGAATTTCCGCTTCCTCAAGACGGGCACCAAGAATGTCAATCGGATCACGAGCCTTCCAAGCATCCAGTTCCCCGTCTGGCCGGTAGGCCCCCGGGTCTGTACGGGAGTGCCCGCGGTAGCGGTATGTCTTGGCCTCAATCAGAGTCGGTCCCTCCCCAGCAATAGCGCGCTCCCGGGCAGCTGCAACCACCTCATAGACTGCGACCGCGTCCTGCCCATCGACGACGGCGTTAGCCATGCCATACGCATCGGCTCGGTTGGCGATGTCTGTCAGCAGGGCGGTGGACTTCCGGTAAGGGGTGTACTCCCCATACTGATTGTTCTCGATCACGAACACGCCTGGAACCTTCCAAAGTTGTGCCATGTTGAGAGCTTCGTGGAACGCGCCGATATTGCAGGCCCCGTCGCCAAAGAAGGTGATGGATATTCGGTCCTGGCCGAGAAGCTTGGCACTCATGGCGGCACCGGCACCAAGTGTCACAGCGGCGCCGATGATCGCAGGCGACCCGAGCATGCCTAAGGAGAAGTCGGTGACGTAACTCGAGCCCCCCATGCCTCGACAGGCCCCAGTGGTCCTTCCCATGATCTCGGCAAACAGTGGCTCTAGGCCCATGCCGCGAGCAAGGGAGTGGTGATGACCCCGGTAGGTACAAACGACCCAGTCCTCCGCTTGGAGCGCGGCATGAGCTCCGACTGCGACTCCCTCGTGGCCCTGGGCCAAGTGCACGGTGCCGGGAACGAGGCCTCGCATGTAGATCTCCATGATCTTGTCCTCAGCGAGTCTGATCTCAACCATCTTCCTGAGCCATTCCACAAGTGTGGAAGAGGTAAGCGACAAGAGAGGGTCAGTCACTGGATCAAGTGCGAAGAGTTGCGCGGGTACACGTGATGTCAGTCGGGCACGGGGCCGAGAACTACGCCCAACGGTTCCAGGAATGCAGGCACATCGGCGAATTCCCAAGACTCGATCAACTGCCCGCCCTCGACACGGAACATGCTGATCGCCTGTGCTCCAGCACGGTTGCCTGTCGGGGGGATGCCATTGAACTCACCTGTGTGAGTTCCACCGAACTCGATGTGACACGCAACCCAATCGCCCTCTGCCACAATCCGGAGGAGATTAATCTTAAAGTCGGGAAAGCCTCCGCGAGTATTCGCTGCCCACTGCCTCAGGCCCTCGGGGCCTGGTGGGTAGTCCGGCGGGACGTGATGGTCCACAAAGGTGGTGGCGATGATTGCATCGGCCAAAGAATCGTCGCCAGCGGTCCAGAAGTCCTCGTAGAGCTTTCGCACTAGTTCCTTGACATCAGCGCTCACTGAACCCCCGCTCCTTGTGGTCTCACCTCGGTCATCCAAAAGCCTGCCCGTTAGTCTGCTTGACCGAAAACCCTGCTTCTTCACGTATGAATCGGTGTTCTGGTAACGGCCGAATGGTAGAAGCACCCCTTTCGACTGTCAACACTGCCATGATCAGGTGAGACGTGGGACTCAAAGCTCAGCTTTCCATTCCGTGGTCTCGATCAGTTCCCGGATCCGATTGAGGAAAGCTGCGGCGTACGCGCCGTCAAAGGGGCGGTGATCCCAGGCCAGACTGAGTACCCCAATGGACCGTACTGCCACAGTTTCTTCGCCCGCGTCATCCAGTACAACAGCAGGTTTTCTCTGCACCCCATCGGTAGAAAGGATTGCCACCTGTGGTTGGTTGATGATTGGAAACGAGAGCAGCGTCCTGTAAGAACCTGGGTTCGTGACAGTAAAGGTTCCCCCAGCCATGTCGTTTGGGACGAGTTCTCCTGCTCGGGCACGTCGCGCGATTTCTGCAAGTGCTCGTGCCGTGTCGGTCAGCGACAGGTCACTCACCTTGTGAACCACGGGAACCACCAAACCCTCGAAGTCAAGGTCAACAGCCACGGCGAGGTTCACATCGCGGTGAATAACCAGTTCTCCCTCGCCTACGGAGGAATTAACCTTCGGGTACTCGGCTATGGCCCCAGCCAGCGCACGGACAAGAAATGGTAAGTAGGTGAGACTGAATCCCTCGGAAGCCTTCCAAGCGGAGCCGTGTGCGCGCCTCGCTACATTCACCGCCTCGTAGTCGACCTCCATAGCTGCCAGCACATGAGGGGAGGTCGCCTTTGACCCCACCATGTGCTTACCGATGCGCTTGCGGATTAGCGAAAGTTTCTCGACCTTCGTCGAGTCCTCCATGTCTTGCTCTTGGCTCAGATCTTCGGTCATCGCTCCCCTCACAGGAATGGTTCAAGTTCCTTATTCCGCCAAGCCCCTCTATTTAAGTCGCACAGTCCACATCCCGTCCTAGCAGAACATCCTCGGCTAACCGATAGGTTCGCGATGAACGGTCCATCTCGGCCAGGTCCTCGATCCGAATGGTGAGAGGATCGATGATTCCGGGACCGTGGTGCGGTTGAACAACTAGTCGCCGTAGCGGACGACAAACAGTTCGCTTCACTCGAGCCGATCCTCGATGAATGGAAGTTGGCCGCCGGCCATGGTTTCTACGCTCCGCAGCTCGACCGACAGTTCCACCAAGCGCTCTATGCGGGCCTCGAGAACCCCCTGCTGTCTCGAATCGCGGGCCTGTTCTGGGACACAATGCAGCGGGTGACCAAACAATCCGAGTTCCCGCACGTGGAAAACCTCCTCGAGACCCTTGAACTGCATTCGGAGATGGTTGAGGCCCTCCGAGCTCGCGACGTAGCACGAATTGAGAGTAGCAATCGATAATCACTACCCGGGGATCTGGTCGCCCCTTCTCTAACACCCTTTGCTTGACAGATACTGGGACCCGTCTTAGCGTCAGGAACGGTAGGTAACACACCCATCCAAATATAAAAAGTCCAATTGATGTGGGGAAACGCACCG
>CALEMP010000108.1 GCA_937910685.1 uncultured bacterium | reverse complement strand
TGCTGGGTTGCTGCATGCTGGGTTGCTGCATGCTGGGTTGCTGCATGCTGGGTTGCTGCATGCTGGGTTGGCCCTCTTGCACGGAACCCATCGCCTCTCGCTCCACGGGCACTTGGCCCATGGGAGCCGACATTTTCTGTTCGGGGGCGACGAGAGGTTTAGGCGCCATACCCATGGGCATGCTCGGGGATTTCTCGCGCTCACCGGCTCCCGTGTGCTCTGCTGCAATCCGTGGACTGCTGCTTGCGGGCTCGGGCACTGGACCACTGGGGCTCATGCGCAGGGGATTCGGCATGGGCGAATCACCCGACCCCGAATCCAATGGAGGCGCTTCCCTTACAGGTGACTCACTCACTATGGACTGGGGACCTGAGACAGGTTCCATGGTCGGAGCCTTGGAGAGCACTGGAGATTCGACCGGCGAACCCATTGAATTCGCTGTAGAAACACTGGGACGACTGGGCTTCGGCGTAGGCACGGCACTTTCCGTAACTAACGGCGCGCTGGCTGCACCGCTCGCCCTGTGCACCGTGTCAAGCACCAATGCCGCGAGGGTTTTAAGCGTGGGAAAAACCCCCTGGCCCGAACTCGCCACCCCTTCGATGGTGGGTGCACCGCTGGGGTTCAAGCTCGCGTTGAGCTCTTCCACGGTCAGCGCATCGGGTAGATCGCGCTTGTTGTACTGAATGACCATAGGCATCTCAGAGATATCCTTGCCGTAGTCAGCGAGGTTCTCCACGAGGTTGGCCATGGATTCGAGGTTCTCTTCCACCATCGAGGCCGAGGAGTCCGCCACGAAGATCACGCCGTCCACCCCTTGCAGCACTAACTTGCGCGTACTGTTGTAGTAGACCTGACCTGGAACCGTATAGATCTGGAATTGAGTGCGCATGCCCGCCACCGTGCCCAGATCCAAGGGCATGAAGTCAAAGAACAGGGTGCGATCCCCATCCGTAGAGATACTGGTCAGCTCGCCACGGCTCTTGTCCGGTGCACGCTGATGAATCACTTCAAGGTTGGTGGTCTTACCCGACATACCGGGACCGTAGTAGACGATCTTGACCGTCACGCTTTTCTGAGCAAAGTTAATCTGGACCATATCAGGCTCCTTCTTTTCGAGGTTTGTTGCCCGCGAGGCCAAGGGTCGGCCGCACGGAGTCGTGTTCTTGTGATGTGCCCCGAGCCGCGAACTCCGTCGGCAATGGGGCTATAGGCTCTGGGAAAGTTTCGGAATCACTGCTGGACTCAAGGGCTGACATGCCCTCTCCGAGTCCGCGCAGAAGGCGAGCTATACGGCCAAGGGCCGCCTGCATGGGCACTCGTAGGTCATCTGCAAGAGCCCCTGGTTCGAGCCAAACGGCAAGGAAAACCTGAGGCCCACGGCAAACCACCAGGGTGGCCTTGCTGCCCTGAAGGACCAGCCGCTCGGGGGCCTCCCAGGAAAGAGGCCCGAAGGAGGTTTCCAAGTCGCGCACCCAACCGAGGACCAGAGCGCAGATTACATCGTGCTGCACTGGACCGATCCCTCCGGCGGCACCCGCCAAAGAGTGAATCAAAAGGCCGTCCTGCCCAATCACGAGGGCTTGACGTAGGCCGGGCACCTGGGCCAGTGGCTTCAGAACTTGCTTCATACCTTGCCTCCCGTCTGTTCCGCTAGGCGACCCAAATCCCTAACCAATTCTTCGGGGGGATCCCCTTCGCACCAGGCAGCTCCCAGGCCAAGCGTTCCCGAGCTCATCACCAGGGTGCCATGGGCTCCTTCCACGGTGAGAGAAGTCATGGGACCCAGGCCCACACGAGTGGTGAGCTCGCGGGTCTTGCGAACGCTTTCACGAATAGCCCGTGCGGTGCGATCCGCAACGGGACCCGAGAGCCCCTGGACCAAAGCCGTGCCTCCCTGTTGATAGGTTGCGCAGTGCACCCCTTCCCGTCGAGCAATGTTCTTGAGCAACCCGCGCACGGAACGGCCCCGCGTCGGCTTGGTCTGCTCTACGCTTTGGACTCCGCGGGGTTCTTGATCCAAGGCGCCCCGGCGCGTGCTGTCCGCTAGGGCCTGGACAAATCCAGGCGCGGAGTCGCTCTGTTGAGAGGACTCTCGGAAAGCAGCCTCCAGTTCGGGCTTGCCTGGACACAATTCCAAGAGCCGTGCCAAAAGGGTCCGCCGCTCTGCGTGGGCACCCACTCGGCCGGTCAGGGCGACCAAGGACTCCAAAGGCCGCGGATCCCTGGGCATGGCTTCCGCTGCACGCTGCCCCAAATCCCAGGCCAACTGACCGTCCTCACGGACGCCACCGCCAAAGAACGCGCCAAGAGCCCCGCAGGATTCCAAGTGCAGAGCTTCGCCACCGCCGCCAGCCTTACCCCAACGGCGAGCCACGTCGCTCGCCCTGGAAAAACGCCCGGCTTCCATGTGTGCATCAAAAAGCTCGCTCCAAAGGGCGGGCCGAGCGCCCACCAGCAAGTCCGCTTCCAGGTCACGCACCCGCGCATCCAGTCGCATGCGAGCTGCCCGACGTGCCATCTGGACTAATTCCGAGTGTCCCGGATGCAAATCCAGGGCCTCGTGACAGATTGCCTCCACCCGATTGTGTTCTCCGCTGACCACGGACTCACGGGCCAAGGCCAAGTAGTTCTCCGCTGATGGATCCAGAGCCACCAAGCGCGCGGCGCTGCGATGACGCTGGCCACGAAAAATGCGTCCGAGAATGCTCACTGGTCCGACCCCGTGCCTAGATGCTCCACAAGTGCGTCATGGTCTACCTGCAGCTGAGGCAAGTGATCCCACTCCTCGGGCGCCCGATCAATAGCCTCTCGGAAGGCAATCAGGGCCGCCTTGAAGTCTCCCCGTTCCGCATGGGTCAAGCCACGCACACGGGCCGCCTCGGCTTGGGCCAAGCGTACTTGCTCGGCCAACTGTGCTGCCACCTGCTCATCCCGCTGAACACGCTGTACTTCGCGCAACTGCCAATGGATACGGTCTTGTTCCGTGCGTACCTTGATCGACCCACTCCAGATGGGTCGAACTGAACTGAGGGACTCGAGCCCCTTCAGCCGCGCAGCCATCATGTTGAGATCCACGTCCGAGGCAACCGGTAGGTCACCATAACGTCGAGCGGCGTCCGTATTCCAAGCGACGCCCATGGCAACGAGGAAACACAAACCGCAAAGGCCCACCAGGACCTTCACTCCGCGACGCTTCTTGCGGTCACGCTCCACTTCCCCATAACGCAAGTCACGGATCATGCGCGCCACGTCTCGCCGGGTGCGGTCCAACAAGAGGACTTCTTGCAACCAGGGAATCGCCTCGCTGATTCGGCCAGCTTCGACCGCATCGTCGGCCCGCCGCAGGTAACGCTCAACCAATGAATCCGTGTTCCCGTTGCGACGCATGAGGCCCGCGAGCTCTTGGTCTACCGTGCGATCAAGGGGCATGTGTCCGGCCAGGAACTCCAGCAGGGCCTGGGCCCTTTCCACATCACCAGATCGCTCGAGCAGCACCGCCAAGCGGCGGCCTTCCACCGCCAAGGAAATGCGGGCGTCTTGCAGTACTTCAGGATGGGCCAATCCTAAAATTACAAGCGCCTCCAAAAGGCGCATGTTCGCCGGGTCCTCGCTCAAGTGGTCGAGCAAGGCCGAGCCAAACGCGTGGGCCGTGCGACGGTCAAAATCGGACGCTGCGGTCTCCATCATGGAGCGCAGACCGTCCGCATCGAGTTCGTGATCTGGGCCGCCGGTGATCGCTTGCACAGCGTCATCAACATAGGCCTGGCCGCCCTGGAGCGGATCGTTTTGGGGTTCTTGAGGCAAGGGGCTTTCCAGCGCTAGAGCGGGGGGGAGAAAAGAGTTCTCCCCTGCCCTCCTCTTTCGGGTCCCCAGGCGCCTTACCTGAAACCCAAACTCAGCCGGTCCCAGAGAAGCGACAGGAACCCCTTCTGGCGGTCCCCGAGCTGGTTAGCAAGGTCCAAAAAGGTGCCTGCGGGGCCCAGCCCGCCGCGCGCGAGCCGAGCCCCGCAGGCGGGGGATCTCCAATTTGATTCTCCGGCTTGCGCCTAGAAAATCAGGGGGTCCAGTACCCACTCCCCAAGCTCAGTGGCTCCCGCTAAGCGGAAGGCCGACTGCAGGGAAAGGGTGGTTCCAATCAAAGCCACATCAGAAGGGATGGTGAATTGATGGTCGGCAATGCCGTCGAGGTCCGATGCTGCGGGCAGAACCGCCAAGGTCGAGCGGTCCAGGTACAACAGGCCACCGACTCCCGGCAGAGCCACGGCGGGGGCGCGCTGCCCAACCAGCAAGAGCGAGATCAAGGAGTTCTGACGCTTGGTGGAGAAGGAAGCAATTCCGCCGATGGTCATGGGGTTGTTCTGGCGCAGATCCCCTTCTCCGGTGTCGAAGAGCCGGATGCCTCCGGTGCTTCCAAAGGTGCTCACGTGAACATCCTTGTGGGCCACCACGATGCGAGTTCCGCTCTCATCCAAGTCCAAGCCAGTGACACTACCCGGGACATCGATTTCCCACACGGGCTGGGGCAGGCCGGCTTCGAGCAGGATCACCTCAGGAGACATTCCATCCCCCCAGGCGCCATACGCTGCGCGCCTTCCGTCCGGCGTGATGCGAGCGATGCTGGGCATATTCTGGCGGGCACCGATGCCTCCTGACTGTTCGTGTTGGGCAACAAGCACCGCGTTCTGGCGCAGCTCATACCGTGCCCAGGTTCCGGTGGTGTAGCGCCACCAAGCGACTGCCAGGGTCTCGCCGTCTTGGGACAGATCCAAGGCGGTGACCACATCGGTCTGGGAACGGGTCAAGGTGATTAGCGCGCCCCAACCATTGGAGCCGGCGGTCAAGACCACCAACTGTCCCGTGGAACCAACTGCCACTCGGCTGCCGTCACCCGACACTGCGGTGGCACTGGGAGCTGAATTCAAAGCCTGCTGGTGCAGCACTTGGCCGCTTCCATTGAGGATGTAGAAATCCAAACCCGCCGCAAGCACGATGATCGAACCATCTTTGCTGACCTGCAGGCTGGAAAGCGCAAGGCCCGGAAAGTCTTGACTGCTCAAGAGCGCACCGTTGCTGCCATCGAGCAATTCCAGGTGCACCGAGCTCGATGAGCTCTCAAACGCTGCGACCGCCACTAAGCTGCCCGTCTCGTCCGTAGCAATCTGCGCTGCGGAGTTGATCAGGGGAGCAATCGTGTGATCCCAATCAGTGCTCAAGTTGCCATTGCGAGCGGTGCTCAGGGGCGAGTGCCGGGTGATGCGGGTGGCTCGCTGATAAATGTTCGGGGCGGGCTCTTGGGTAAGGCCAAAGACCACGCCGCTCTTGGCCGGAGCAACCGTGCGACTGAGGAGAGCGGTTGCAGGAGTAAGGCCGTCCCGGAAACGGGCGGGCCCGGCTTGGTCCCGGGGGACATCGAGCACCATCCATTGGGGATTCTGTCCCTCGGCGCCAACCCAGACCAGGTTATTGTCGGCACAGAAGTGGACATCCTTTGGAATCCAGGCCTCGTTGCTGCCTGGGGCGTGCCCCCAACGCTGGCTGGGTTGAAAAGGAGTGTTGACCTGGGCGTTCGCCCCTGCGGTCAAGCTGAGAAGGAAAGTGAATGTGAGTGTTGTTTTTTGCGCGGTATTCATGGCTTGTGCGGCCTCCAAACAACGCTACCCCCCCAGTGGCTCGGGGGCGGCGGACAGGCGGAAAGCCCCACCCACGTCCCAGACTGAGGCACACAACTTGCATATGGAGTACCCCGAGCCCCAAGTTGGGACGAAATGAGCACTCCGGCGAGCCACCCCAGCGGCTCCAGAGGCTAGAATCCTCGACCCGCTGATCCGGGGAGAGCCCAGCCCACAAGAGGTTGGCGCCGAAGGGGCAAGCCGCGATGCGCGGTCAAACTCTCAGGCACCCAGGACCCGGATCTCAACGGCCCACTGGACGCATATGCGAACAGGTGCGCGGAACTCAGCTCAACCGCCCCGGTGCATCCCCAACCAGGGGCTGCCTCAACCCCCCTGTACTCATGCTTCAAACACCTCTACACGCAGTCCATGAACGCCTCGGCGCGCGCATGGTGGAATTCGGCGGTTGGCACATGCCCGTGCAATACGGCCCGATCTTGGAAGAAGTCCAGTGCGTACGCGAAAAGGTCGGCCTGTTTGACCTTTCCCACATGGGACGCCTGCGCGTCACCGGGCCCGATCGCGTCAGCGCCCTCGACCGCATCGTGACCACCTATGTGAACCGCATCCCGGTGGACTCCATCCGCTATGGCCTCTTTTGCCAGGAAGACGGCGGAGCCCTCGACGACATCTTGGTTTACAAGGGCGAAGAAGATGTGTTCCTCGTTGTCAACGCCTCGAACACCGAGCGCGATGTGGCTTGGCTGAAGAAACACCTCGCCGGGGCCGACGTGACCTTGGAGGACCAGACCCAGGAATTAGCCATGTTGGCGCTCCAGGGGCAAGGGTCCGTGGCCACCTTGCAAGCGGTGGTAGAAGATCTCGACGTCTCGACCATCGGCTACTACAAGTCGGGCTTCGGCACCCTCTGCGGCATGCCGAATGTGCGCGTCAGTCGCACGGGCTACACCGGCGAAGACGGCTATGAGATTTATTTCGACAGCAACGAGTCCGAACGGGTCTGGAATGCCCTGATGGAGTCCGGCGCCGAGCATGGCCTGAAGCCCATCGGCCTCGGGGCCCGGGACACCCTGCGCCTCGAAGCGGGCATGTCACTCTATGGCCACGAGATCAACGAAACCCGCAATCCCATCGAAGCTGGCCTTTCCTTTGGGGTGTCTTTCCACGAGGACAAGGGCGACTGGATCGGCCGCGAGGCCCTGACCAAGATCAAAGCCAACCCAACTCGCAAGCTGGTGGGTGTCATCACCGATGGCAAGCGCGCCCCGCGCGAGGGCTACCCAGTCATGGACGGGGACACCGAGATCGGTAAGATCTGTTCCGGTGCTGTTTCCCCCACCCTTTCCAAAAACATCGGCACGGCCTATGTCCCCCTTGCTTTCAGCGAAGCGGGTACAAAAGTCCAAATGGACCTGCGCGGCAAGCGCCAGGACCTGACCGTGACCGACCTTCCTTTCTATTCCCGTAAACGATAATTCCAAGAGAACTCATCATGCGACCCGACGACCGACGCTACGCCACCTCCCACGAATGGGCCAAGATTGACGGGGACTCCGTCATCGTTGGCATCACCGACTTTGCCGTCGACGAACTTTGCAACGGAAACGAGGGAGACCTCGTGTACTGCGACCTGCCCGAAGTAGGCCGGCTCGTGGAAGCCGGAGAGACCTTTGGCGAAATCGAATCCGTCAAAGCAGTCTCCGACCTGCAAGCCCCGATCAGTGGCGAGATCATCGAGATCAACCCGGTGATCGAAGACCACCTGCAAGTCTTGGCAGAAGACACCTGGGGCAAGGGCTGGATGGTGCGCATCAAAGCCACCGCCCCCAACATCGATCACATGATGGACGCGGCGACCTACGAAGAGCACATCGCCGCGCCCCACTAGATTGGC
>CALEMP010000107.1 GCA_937910685.1 uncultured bacterium | reverse complement strand
CCACCGCCGCCGCCGCCGCCGCCGCCGCCACCGCCGCCGCCACCGCCGCCGCCACCGCCGGGCACATTGACCGTTACAGTCACCGTTGCCACGTTGGACACCAGTCCATTCGTGTCGTTCACCGTGTAGGTGAACGTTGCCTGGGTATTCTGGGTCACCGTCGCGGAAGTGTAAGTCACCACTCCTTGGGTATCTACCTGGGCAGAACCGCTCTGGGGATCGCTCACAAGGACCACGGAGGCCGGGTTCAGCGACGCCGTACCAGCCGCCTGGTCATTGTCCAGCACGGAGATTTGAATACTCAGGCCGGTGTCCACCGTGCCGAAGTCCGGGTTGGCGAGGGGGGGTTGTTGCCCACCACCGCCGCTGCCGGTAATTTGCAGAACAACCATTGCCACGTTGGAAACCTGGCCGTCCGAATCACTCACCCTGTAGGTGAAGGTTTCGACCCTATTGTCCACAGATGGTGCTGCCATGTATTGGGCTGCACCCGCCGCATTAATGCTCAAGCTTCCGGATCCCGGGGCTTGCACAATCTCAACGCTCAAGGGGTTGAAGGTCGTGCCGAGGCCGAAGGTTATGTCGTTTGCCAAGATGTCAACCACAGTGGATTGGCCGGCAAAGACCTGCCCGCTGTCCGTCACTGCCACGGGATCCGCATGGACGGTACCACCGCCACCGCCACCGCCGGGCCCGACGTTGTTGTCACCCACCCTGGCGTGTGAGAGCATGAATGAATCCACATACTCGACTCCCGCCCAGGAAGGCAGGGGGGAAGGCATCAGCTTGACCTGACCGGGATGTTCAATGTCCCAGCGCATGAGCATGGCCGTGTCTTCGTGGGTCGTGTTGTGGCAGTGCTCCATGTAGGTGCCGGCGAATTCGCGGAAACGGAGTGCGATTTCCACCGACTGTCCGCCATGCTCTTCGGGGCCTACGCGGTAAACATCCTTGCGGCCATATCGTTCCCAAAGGGGTGCCGCCTGGCCATCCCGCTTGAGAATCTTGCCCTCTTCAAAGTGGACGTGTACAGGATGGCTCCAGCCGCCAGAGTTGTTGCGGATGGTCCAGATCTCCACGTCCCCGGAGTTCGGGGCTGCGGTTAGGCGGCGGGGGTCCATATTGAAGGCGCCGTCGAGTCCCTTAATCGTCCAGGGCTTATCGTCCGTACCCGAAGAGCGACCGAATTCAAATTCACGCCGCCGGGCAGTTTGGAGTTCTGCGTCCGTAAAGATCGGCTGCTCCAGCATGACCTGTCCACCGGGCTCGTAGAGGTTCGGGTCCATGGAGAGATCCACCTGACCGGGCTCCATGGCATTCACGCGAAATTCTAGGAAGAGGCCCACAGTGGGGTCGCCGCCTTGGTATCGGTCGGCGACGCCGTCGCCTGTGACGTCCACGGGGATTCCCTTGTAGGCCTCTGAAAGAATCAAAGGCAACTGGATGGGATCTTCGGGTCCGCGACCACCCTCGTGCTCCAGCATGTTGACTAAGTACAGCTTATCGCCAGCAGCAAATTGGCTGAAGTCCACGATGATGTCGAAACGTTCGCCGATTCCTTGAACCGGGAGTTCGGCCGAATTCAAGCCCGCCGTGGTGCCGTCCATGGGGATAGCGTGGGCCATGATGTTGCCGTCGTTGGCGATGAGGTGGTAGGGGACGCGGTTGTAAGAGATACCTGAGTTGAACGGTCCAGACATTTCACCCCCTGTTCCTTGTACCTGTTGCACCAGGGCAAACTTAAAGAAGCGCGCGACGGATGCATTCAGGAGGCGGAGACGGTATTTCCGGGCACGCACCTCCATGAAGGGGTGGTAGAGCCAGTTGGTGAGAATGTGGTCGCCTAACATCCCGTCGTTTTGGAACGGGTTGTACCACAGCTGACCGTTCTGGTCCCAGGCCTTGCAGGCTAGCGCCAGGTTGACATCGTAGTCGCGGTTGCCCCAATCTTGGCTGCTG
The DNA here is from genome assembly GCA_937910685.1 of uncultured bacterium. Classification (GTDB taxonomy): domain Bacteria; phylum Planctomycetota; class UBA1135; order UBA1135. The sequence continues at coordinate 12,354 of CALEMP010000107.1, read as the reverse complement.
CCGCTGGGCAAGCGCAAGTTGACACCGTCATCGATAGCTTCGTTGCCGCGGTCCATGGCTGAGTAGTAGTTCATCATAGCCGCGTTGCCCTTGTAGACGTTTTGGGCCGTGAAGTCCATCATGTGGTCGTGGAACCAGTGCGTGCTCATGGTCTCGCGGAAATCACCGGGGATGTTGACGATTCCGCCGTTACCATCGGGGTAACCTGCGCGGGGATCGGTAGCATCGGTGTTGATCGTGTCCGTACCTGCAAGGATCATGGGCCAGCGATAGTCGTAGAACTGTCCCGGGAAGAAGAAGGCGTTGGCGAAACCATCGCTTTCGGACGGGTTGTGACCGTTGTGTTCGTGGGTGGTGATGGTGTGAGTTCCAAAGCCCATGTTGGCTGCGATGTCGATGGGCAGGGTGTTGTAGTGGCGCATCAAGAGCCCTCTGCCATAGCACGCGCTAAGGAGTTTGGGGGGCAGGGTGCCGTCCCAGGTCCAGAGGGTTTTCTCATCTTGGAGAGGCATGTTCGGGTGAAACTTAACCTCGATGCCCGCGGTCGTGCCCTCGGCCCCTGGGGCGCCAGATGGGTTGTGGTAGAGACCGCCGGGTCCGAACTCGCTGAAGCCGGCCGCCGTGTGGCTGTAGCCGTGCAGCTGGACAGCGTCCCTGCCACCCGTGTTGATGCGGGCACCGCTCGTGGCGACGTTGTAGTAGACCTCCGGGGGGAATTCGTCATAGCGCTGGTGGCTCCAACCTTCTCCGGGGGGGCGACCTTCAGCGGGGGCTTGGGGGAGGGGAGTCCCCAGGTAGGCCTGGATCTCTGCCTTCCAGGGGTTTTGATCGATGGTGTTCGATTGCTCCGTGGGCTCGGGGTAGATCGGCTGACCCAAAAAGGCATCGAGAGCAAGGCCATCGGGGCAGCCTTCGGCGTCGATGGGAGCCGGGAGAGTCGTGGGGCCCGGGTTGAATTGGGTCTCCATGTCCCTCAATCCGAACTCCTCAAAACGCAGCATCTGCTGGGTGAAACTCACGGCCCCATAGAGGGGGCTGGGCGCGCCGCCCGTGGGAATATCGAAACTGCTGGAATGGCGGTTGTCCCCGGTCTGGGAGTTGTTCGCCGTGGCATCAGCCACGGTGCCGGTCACACCACCTTCAAAGGAGCCTTGGTTCATGTGGGTCGGGCCCACATGGGGGTCCGAGCCCACGACTAAGTCCGTCCATGCAGAAGAGTCTCCGAGTGGCGGTCCCGTATAGAGAAAGGGAACTGCAAAGCAGATGCCGGCAAGACTGGCAAGGACTACTTGGAAACGGGTTGCATTAAGTAGGTTTCGGGGAGAACCGAAGGAAGGTTTGTGACGCATGAGAGTTCTGGGAGAAGAAAGGTGAGAGGGGGAAGCTCTAAGGGGGGCTCCACAGCTCCAAGTCAAACACGGTGGACCGGTTTGATCTACATCCCTCCCCCTCCCATGACCCAGACCGCGATCCAAACACGGAATCAGTGCATCAGAACTAGGCACTGAGCCCCGAAATGGGATTTAGCTTTATCGTCAGTCCCAGGTTGGGGCTGGGCTATACGGCGCACCCGAGGGATTCAATCCTCGGGGTCTGCCTGCCCGTCAAAGGCAGGGACTTGCCCCTAGGAGCGCACCAGGCCCACGCGGCCTTCTCCGAGCACTTCGAGCAGCTCTCGGGCCAATTCTTCGGAGAGGTTTACCGACCATTCGCGGCTCGTGCGCACCCGGCGCAGGACACCGTCGTTGCCCTTGACCCGCAGGTAGACCGGGCTTTTGCCCTTGTGGCTGGTGAGGGTGGTGGCGAGAGCTTGGAGGCTGCTCTGGTCTTTTGGTTCCAGGTCGAGGGAAAGGCCGCCGCGGAAATGAGCGAGGGCCTCCCCGAGGGTCCAGGCTTCTTCGAGCAAGAGGCCGGGTTCTTCCCGGGACTCATCCATCTTTGCCCGGAGGACCAGCACGTCCCCGTCGTTGATTTGATCGCGCATCTCGGCCCAGGTGCGTGGGAAGACCGTGACGGGGATTGAGCCGTGCAGGTCTTCGAGCAGGAAACGGGCCATTTTCATGCCCGCAGAACGGCCTCGGCGCACGGTGTTCTCGGCCAATTGCAAGACGAGCCCGGCGATGGTGACCTCGGTGCCCCCGGGAAGATCCCCCAGGGCGGGGATCGGGCTGGAGGAGAGCAGGGCACAGATGCCAGCGCGCTCTTCCAGGGGGTGCCCCGTGAGGTAATAGCCGAGGACCTCGTACTCCATGGCCAAGCATTCGGCGGGGGAGACCGCCAGGCTTTCGTCGATGCCGTCGTCGGGGGCTCCGGTGGTTTCGCTGGGTTCGGGGGCTCCAAAGAGCGACGCCTGACCCGAACGCCGGTCTGCGGCGCTGGCGGCACCATCGCGCATGGCCCCTTCGAGGGCGCCCAAGACGGCCCCCCGGTTGTGCCCGCTCTCGTCGAAGGACCCCGCCTTGATCAGGGCCTCCCAGCAGAGCTTGCCCACGAGTTGGGGATCGAGAGCGCCCGCCATGGTGTGCAGGTCCAGGGGCTTGTCCTCTGCTTGCAGTTTGTCACGGCCGCGGATCAATTCATCCACCGCCTTGGAACCGGTGCCTTTGATCGCACCGAAGCCAAAGCGGATTGCGTTCGGGCCCTCGGGGATGAACTCCCAATGGGAGTTGGCGATGGAGGGAGGGAACACCTCGATCTTGCGCTTGCGGCACTCGTCCAAGAGGGCCTTGATCTTGTCCGAGTCGCCCATCTCGCAGGAGAAGTTGGCCGCAAGAAACGCGGTCAGGTAATTCGCCTTGAGGTACGCGGTCTGGTAGGTGATCAGCGCGTAAGCTGCCGAGTGGGACTTGTTGAAGCCGTAGCCACCGAACTTGACGATGTTGTCCCAGGTTTCCTGAGCAGTCTCTTTGGGGCAGCCGTTGGCCACTGCGCCTTCAATGAACTGGGCCGAGAACTTCTCCATGATCTCGGGCTTTTTCTTGCCCATGGCCTTGCGCAAGTTGTCCGAGTCGTTGAGTGAGAAGCTTCCGAGTTCCACCGCCGCCAACATGACTTGCTCTTGGTACACGATGCAGCCATAGGTGTCCTCCAGGATTGGAATCAGACTGTCGTGGGGATACTCAATCGGGATTCGTCCGTGCTTGCGATCCACGAATAAGTCCGTCATGCCGGACTCTAGGGGGCCCGGCCGGTAGAGGGCCAGCACAGCGATGATGTCCTCGAAGCAGTCCGGTTTCAGTCTTCCGAGCAGCTTTCGCATGCCCTCCGATTCCAACTGGAAGACGCCCAGGGTATCACTGGCCCTGAGCATCTTGTAGGTGGCGGGGTCATCCAGGGGGAGGTTGTCCACATCCGGTGGTTCGATGCCGAGGGTCTTGAGGCAGCCCAGGCAGCGGTCGATGATCGTTAGGGTGCGCAGACCCAGATAGTCCATCTTCAAGAGACCCAGTTCCTCTAGCTGGGGCGCCGGGTACTGGGTGGTGATGTCATCCCCGTTGCGCGAAAGGGGCACGAAGTCCACGGTGGGGCCGGGGGTGATCACAACTCCGGCAGCGTGGGTGGATGAGTGGCGGGAGAGCCCCTCCAGGGGCAGGCAGAGGCGGAAGAGATCACCCCATACAGGCCCTCGGTCCCGGAAGGCCTGCAGGTCGGGGTCTTGTTCGAGGGCTTCGGCCAGTCCCGGTGCGCCTGGGCCCGAGGGGATTTTCTTCGCCAACTGATTGACCTCGCCCAGGGGCAGATCCAAGACCCGCGCCACATCGCGTACCACCGCGCGTGAGGCCAAGGTCCCGAAGGTCACGATCTGGGTGACGCAGTCCGCACCGTATCGGTCCCGGGTGTATTGGATGACGCGCTCTCGGCCTTCTTTGCAGAAATCGATGTCGATGTCGGGCATGGAAACCCGCGACGAATTCAAGAAGCGTTCGAAGAGCAGATTGTAGTGCAGTGGGTCGAGACGGGTGATGTCCAGAAGGTAAGCCACGATGGAGCCCGCAGCCGAGCCCCTTCCCGGGCCCACCGGGATATCGTGTTGCCGCGCCCAGAGAATCAAGTCCCAGACGATCAGGAAGTAGGACACAAAGCCTAGCTCGCGGATCACTTTCTTCTCGTGCTCAAGGCGCTGGCGGGCAGCGCCCTTGTCGTTGGGGTAAAGCTTGGGCAGGGCCTCGTCCAGGATCCGATCAAAAAGAGCCTCGGCGCTTTCCCCTGTTTGCGATGTGAACTCAGGCACATGGTAAGTGCCGAACTGGAAGTCGAAGTCGACCTGCTCGGCCACATCCATGGTGGCCCGTACGGAGTCCGGAAGGTCTCGGAACATGTGCCCCATCTCGGCGCGCGTCTTAAAGAACAGTTGGTCGGTATCGAACCGGAAGCGCTTTTCGTCCGCGACCTTGGAGCCCGTGTTGATGCACAAGAGGGCGTCCTGGGCTGCGCAATCTTCGTGCCGCAGGTAGTGGATGTCGTTGGTGGCCACGAGGGGGATACCCGTGCGCTGGTGCAAACGCACCAGGGATTCGTTCACCGTATTCTGCAGGTCGATGCCGTTGCGCTGCAGTTCCAACCAAAAGTGCTCGGGGCCGAACTGGTCTCGCAACTTGACCGCCAGGTCTTCTGCTTCCTTTTCCTTGTTACTCAAGAAGAGCTGATTGATCTCGCCCGCCAAGCATCCAGACAGGCAACTGATACCCTCCGTATGACCCCCGAGCAGGTCCATGTCGATGCGCGGCCGAAAGGAATACCCGTCGATGAAGGCAGCGGTGGTCAGGCGAGACAGGTTGCGGTAACCCACCTCGTTGCGCGCGATCAGGGTCAAGTGGCTATAGCCGTTGCCGGCGCGCTTGTTGTGCTTCTCCTTCATGGAGCGCCGGGCCACATAGACCTCGCAGCCCACCAGGGGTTTCACATCCCCTTTCTTGCAGTTGGTGTAGAGCTCCACCGCCCCGTGCATGTTGCCGTGATCGGTGAGCGCCAGGGCCCGTTGACCGTCATCCTTACATGCCTTGACCAGATCCTTGATGCGGTTCGCACCGTCGAGCAGGGAATACTCGGAGTGCACATGCAGGTGAACGAAATCGGGGTTCGTCATGGGGGAGATGATTTGATTGGATAGGCCGCTCAATAGAACGCAGCATGGGGAAGATGGGGGGCGCACGGAAAAGCCGCGCCCGGTCGGTCAAGAGGGTCGGAACAGGAGGGACAGCAGTCCCTTTTGGGTGTGCAGGCGGTTAGCCGCTTGGTCGATCAGCAGGCTGCGCGGGCCATCGAGCACCTCGTCGCTGGCCTCAAGGTTTCGCCGTACGGGCATGGGGTGCATCAAGCGTGCGTCTTCTCCCAGGGCCATGGTGCGCTCGTCCACGCACCAGCCGGTTTCCCGGGCCAAGCGGCTGGCGGTCAGGGTCGGATTGCCGTAGCTCTCAAGGGGCCACCAAGAACGGGCATAGACCACATGGGCGCCGCGGGCCGCCGCGTCCATCTCGTGGCCTACTTCGAGGCTTGCTCCTTCGCTTTCTGCTTGGGTGTGGGCCTCGTCCATCACGCTGGGTTCTAAATCGAATCCCTTGGGATGGGCTAGGGACACATTCATGCCCGCGCGTAAAGCCGCGAGCAAGATCGAATGGACCACGGCGGGTGAGCCGGGGCTGGGGGAGCGCGTCCAGGTAATCGCTAGCCGCCGCCCTTCGAGTTTGCCCAGGGCATCGCGCAGGGTCATCAGGTCTGCGAGGGCTTGGAGGGGATGCCAAAGGGCGCTCTCCATGTTGATCACCGGTACCCGGGAATGTTCCGCCCAGGCCTTGAGTTCCGTGTCCTTTCGATCGCGCTCCCAGGAATTGCCCGCTAGGGCCGGGCGGATCGCAAGGGCATCCGCATAGCAAGACAGGGCCGCCGCCGCGTCGCGGATGTGCTCGGGGGCCTCGCCGTCCATGACCGTGCCGGAGCGTTCCTCAAGTCGCCAAAAGTCCGTGTTGGCGTTCAGGTTGAGGGCGTGTCCACCCAGTTGGTTGAGGGCGACTTCGAAGGACGATCGGGTGCGCAGGGAACCCCTGAAGAACAGAAGTCCAACGGTCTTGTTGACCAAATCAGCACCTCGGACGCCACGGCGCAGGCGCGCGCCCAGGTCGAGGATGTCGTTGATTTCGCGGTCCGCGAGGTCGGAGAGGCGGAGGAAATGGCGGGGGGCGGAGCGCTGAGTCATGGCCTCCTAGATTAGCGTCTTGGCCCCGATTCAAAAGGGTGCAAAGCCCGCAATTCGTGGAGTTCACGGGGTATCCTGGGGGCAGGCCAGGGAGGACCGGGGCGGGCCGAATCGGTGCCCGGAGCCGCCAAATTCCGAGGAAAAACGAAAGATCCGCCCCTTGCGAGGATCTGCCTAGCATTTCGGCTTGACACCTCCTTGCGGGACCTATAAAACTCCTCGCCCATGCACCCGTGGCTCAACTGGATAGAGCACCTGACTACGGATCAGGAGGTTACAGGTTCGAATCCTGTCGGGTGTACCAATTAGTGTGTCGTATGGCGTCCCTCGGGGTGCTGGCGGTGCACCCACTGTCGATCGGATGGCCGTGGCTTCGGCCCCTCCTAGGAGCTCAAGCAACGTGTCCACTCCCGATCCCTTTGACAATTTGGAGGACTCGAGTCCCAACCCCAGCGGGCCGGGGCATCCCGATGACGAGCGCTTCATGGCCCTCGCCTTCGAGGAGGCCCAACGTGCCGCTGGCCGGGATGAAGTGCCCATCGGCTGTGTGATCGTGCGCGAGGGAATGGTTTTAGGCCGCGCCCATAATCTAACCCGCACCCACACAGACCCCACATGCCATGCAGAGATGCTGGCCATTTCCCAAGCGGCCCGCCGCTTGGGGGTCATGCGTCTCGTGGGAGCCACGGTCTATACCACCGTGGAGCCCTGCTTCATGTGCGCCGGCGCCCTGGTTCATGCCCGCGTCAAGCGCGTGGTGTGGGCCGTGCGCGACCCGAAATTCGGGGGCTGCGCTTCTCTCGGCACTGTGCTCAGCCACCCGCAAGCCAACCACCAAGTGGAATGGCACGAGGGGCCCATGGCTGACGCTTCTCGCGAAATCCTCCAAACGTTCTTTCGATCAAAACGAGTTGTTCCCCGGGTATCACCGGGGGATGCGTAGACTCTGCGAGGATCCCACAAGGTATTCCTCTTTTGGGCGCTTAGCGCCCGGAGGAGGTATTTTGGGGTGAGGTGCCGGAGCGGCTGAACGGACTGGTTTCGAAAACCAGCGTGTCCTAGCGGGCACCGAGGGTTCAAATCCCTCCCTCACCGCCATTCTCGCTTTTGAGTAGGCTCTTTGAACAATGCGGAGAGGTGTCTGAGCGGCTTAAGGAGCGCGCTTGGAAAGCGCGTGTGTGGGCAACTGCACCGAGGGTTCGAATCCCTCCCTCTCCGCCATTCTTCCCCGCAGGCTTTGCCTGCGGGGTTCCATCCCCCTAGGGCACTCAAGCCCTGGGGTGTCAACGGGCCCGGCGGTGGGCCCGGTCCCCTGCAGTGGAACGCGTTCGAACCGGGTCAGGCCGGGAACGGAGCAGCCCTAAGGACTGCGTTTCAGGTGTGGGGTGCCCGGGTCCTCCGGCGGGTCCGTTGGCTTTTGCGTGCGGGGGTGGGGCTGGGAGCGGCAGGCTTCTTTGTTGGAGCCCAAGGGGCCTTCTGGGCCGTCTCCCGGGGGGGGCGGGGAGGGCGTTTTCAGAATCCTATTAACATGGCCTGGGTGGCGGGGTAGCATTGCTTGCATGAACGCACGCATCTGGCTCGCAGCCGCATTTTCACTCTGCAACTTCATTCCACAGTGAGATAAATCCATGAAACGACTGCCGCTCGGAGTCCTCGTCATCGTGCTTGTGGCCGCCATTTGGGGGCTTGTGGCAAAGCTGGCGGTTCCTCCACCGCTCGCCAGTTCCGGTAAAGGGTCCCCGGGGGGGCAGCCCTCCACGGAAACCGAACTGAGTGGTCCCGACCAGGCCCCGGACCAAACACTCGCAGAAGCCTACGAGTCGCAGGTTCCGATCGTGGTGGTCGTGCGCCCTCCCCTGACTCGCCTTGAGCACAGTCGCAAGAGGATCGCGGATTGCCTTGCGGAGGTTCGCGAGCTCCGAGAAGCGAGAGAGCGGTACAACCCGTGGAATCGCGCGTTGTGGGTGTATGGGGAGGCTTTTGTTCTCCAGGCGGTGGCCGACGGGAACGCAAGGCCGGTTCCTGAAGTCAGTCCACAGGTTTTTCAGTGGAGCCCCAATGACTATGACACTGAGAACAACACCGTGCTGGCCTATGACGGACGCCTCGCGATTGTCCCCACGATCGATCGCCCGGGGTACAGCGAATTCTTGGAGGCACTGGGACGGCATGGAAATCCGGAAGTGCGCCGGCGGGCAGAGAAAAGCCAGGCCATGGCCGATTCGCTCCTCCTGATGCCGGACTCCATCTTTGCTGGTTTCGAGCAGACCTGCCTGAACGCCATTGCAGCCATCGATCAGGGCTTGATCCCTCCGCTCGAGGACTAGCGAACCCGGGGGATTTTCATTCAGGACCGGTCTCCACCAGGCGCTCGCGAGCTCCGGCCAGAGGAATCAGCGCTCTTCCATCGCGATGGCGCGTCGCTGGCACTACACTAGGCCCATGGCCTACTTAGTCCTTGCGCGAAAATATCGTCCCCACTCGTTTGCGGAGTTAGTGGGGCAGGAGGCGGTCAAGGCGACCTTACAGGGGGCCTTGGAAGGGGATCGGGTCGGGCATGCCTATCTGTTCGCTGGTCCGCGGGGCACGGGCAAGACCACCGTGGCGCGAATCTTGGCCAAGGCCCTCAACTGCGAGAAGGGGCCGGGGCTTGAACCCTGCAATGCCTGCGACGCCTGCAAGGGAGCAGATCGGGGCAGCTACGCGGATCTGATCGAGATCGATGGAGCCTCCAACAACGGTGTGGAAAACGTGCGCACCTTGCGGGACCAAGCGGCCTATGCGCCGCTTGAGGGACGCTACAAGATTTACTTGATCGACGAAGTGCACATGCTCTCGAAGCCTGCCTTCAACGCGCTCCTCAAAACCCTTGAGGAACCGCCGGCCCATGTGAAGTTTCTCTTCGCGACCACCGAACCAAACCGGGTGATTGACACGGTTCTCTCCCGTTGCCAAGTGCTCAAGCTGACGCCCCTTTCCGAAGAGCTGATTGCTGCTCGATTGGACGAGGTTTTTAAAGCTGAGGGAGTGCCAGCGGTGGATGGCGTGTCGCGGGAATTGGCACGTCGAGCTCGCGGTGGCATGCGCGATGCGCTTTCCCTAGCGGATCAAGTCTTGTCCCGTGGGGCCGAGTCCTTGACCCTAGAAGCCCTGATTGCTTTGGATGGGGGCGGTCGGGCGCGGGCGGCCGGAATCTTGGAATTGATCGCCAGTGGGGATGCCGCTGGGGTCTTGCAGGCATTGCCGGTGGATGAGGGCCAGGAGGGAGAGGTGCTCACCGAGTTGCTGGACCACCTGCGCGCTGCAGTGTTGGCGGGTTTGTGTGGGCCGAATGTGCCTCACTTGCAAACCCACGCGCCCCTGCCAGAAGAACGCACGGCTCTGGTGGAACTAGCCAAAAAGATCGGCGGTGCGAGGGCTGAACTGTGGCTGACCGATTTGCTTTCTGCCCGGGAGCGATTGCGACTCTTGCCGGCTCTGGGCCGCGTGATTTTGGAAGCCGCGCTGCTCGAAATGTGCCGGGATGGGGGAGCAGCGGACCTGAGCGTTTTGGTCCAGCGCTTGGAGGCCTTGGAAGCGCGGCTGGGAGGAGCCCCTGCCCCTGCGCCCGGGCCCGTAGGAGCATCTAGAGAACCTTCAAGGCCAGCAGTTCAAGAACGGAGCCCGGCGCCCCGCGCCCCGGAACCTCCCCCCGCGGCTCCTAGAGAGCAGCGCAGCTCGGCTCCAGCGCCTGCACCCCAGCGGGGTCAGGCACCCAGGAAGGCGGCCAGTTCCGCCCAACGGGTGCGCTCCAACAGCGCCCAGGATGCTTGGGTCGGTTTCCTGGAAGAGCTGAAGGGGGTTTCCCCTTCCCTAGAGCAAGTGATCCACCGCCGGGGCAGTCTGCTCAAGTTCGAGGGCGCGCGGGCCTTGATCGAATTGCGCGACATGCGTGACGATGAGCGCGGCCAGGCCATGGACCGCCGCAGCGGCCGCCAAATCAACAAGGCCTTTAGTGCCGCCATCGGCCGTGAGGTCGAGGTCGAACTCCAAGACGCTGCCGCCACCGCCCCCGGTACGGAAGACGCGTTCACTCGGGACGTGCGCGACCAATTCGATGGACGCATCGATGACTGATTCTTTAACACCCGATTTTAAGAGCAAACAATGAGTGGATCATCCGGCGACATGGGGCACCTGCTTTCAGCAGCCCAAAGAATGCACCAAGCCATGGAAGCTGCCCGCGTAGAGTTGCGCGAGAAGCGAGTGGAGGGAACAGCAGGTGGGGGTGTGGTGAGCATTTCCTTCGACGGTGAATTGGCCCCTCTAGGGGTCACCATCGCCGATGAGGCTTGGCACGCGGGTAAAGATACCTTGCAAGAACTGATCGCCGCGGCTCTCCGGGATGGCTATGCCAAGGCCGCACACATGCGCGACGAACGCTTGAAGGAAGTGACCGGCGGGTTGGACCTGCCCGGGCTGTTTTAGGCAAACCGTTTGATGTTGATCGTTCAGGGTGCCATACCCTCGTTTCTTAGTCCCCACCCCGTTGCTCCGTGGCCTACCCCAAAGCCGTCCAATCCCTAATCGAGTCCTTCCGGATGTTTCCCGGAATTGGTGCCGTAACCGCCGAACGCCTTGCCTTTCATGTGCTGCGTGACGGTCGAGCGCGGGAGTTGGCCCGGGCAATTGACCGGGCAGTGAAGGAGGCTCGCCGGTGTCAAATCTGCGGCAATGTGAGCGAAGCGGATCCCTGCCGGCTGTGCACAGACGAGGGCCGCGACCAGACTCTTCTTGCTGTGGTGGAAGAACCGCGCCATGTGGAGGCCCTTGAGAGCGCAGGGGTTTTCCATGGGAACTATCATGTGTTGATGGGTGCCCTCAATCCCGCCGACGGCACCGAGGCCTCCCACCTGGGATTGGAGACTCTCCTCCGGCGACTCAAGGACGGGACCGTGCAAGAGGTGATCCTGGCAACCGACCCCGACGCCGAAGGGGAAGCCACCGCGCAACTGGTCCTCGAAGCCATCGAGGCCCTAGGGGATCAGGCGCCGCGGGTCAGTCGCCTGGCCCGCGGCCTGCCCGCCGGCGGCGCCATCGAGTACCTGCACAAGGGCATCCTGGAAGACGCCCTCAACGGTAGGCGCGAATTGCGCTTGCGGTCGAAGGAATAGGGTCGCCCCAGGGCACCTTGCGTCCAAGGGAACGGTCTGGGGATGGGGCCCCAAGAAAGTGCGCTTGGATAGGCACTTCCCCTCGGTTCTGCGGTTAGGGTTCGCCCCATGCGGACGGTGCGACTTCTAGTTTCCTACAACGGACTGTACTTTTACGGTTGGCAACGCCAGGACGGTTTCATGACCGTGCAGCAGGCCCTTGAAGAGGGAGCCGCAGCGTTGCTGAATGAGTGCGTCGTGGTGCAGGGGGCGGGGCGCACGGATGGCGGGGTCCATGCCCTCCGGCAGGTGGCCCATGTGCAACTGGAAACCGATCTGGACGACGTGACCTTGCGTCACGCTTGGAACGCGCACCTTGTGGAAGGCGTGGTGATCCGGCGCATCGAAACCTGTGATCCGGACTTTCATGCGCGCTTCGACGCCAGGGGCAAACGCTATCTATACAGGGTTCAGACCGCGCGCTTTCGACCGCCGATCGGAGATGGCTATGCCCATTGGCTGCGTGCTCCCCTGGACCTTGGGGCCATGCGCGAGGCTGCGGCCCAACTGGTGGGCAGGCACGACTTTGCCGCTTTCGGCAATACCGGGCGCTATGCGACCTACCGCGGCCGCAGTGGCGAGCCGCCACCCATCGCCCACTCCACCGTGCGCACCATCAGCGGGGTGCGGATTTTGGCCCGGCGGGAGGGCCTGGGGATTTTTGTGGGCGGGGATGGGTTTCTCTACAACATGGTGCGCACCATTGCTGGGACCCTGCTGGAGGTGGGGCGTGGGCAGATGGAGGTGAGCTCAATTGGGCGTGCCCTCTCCAGCGGGAAGCGCGAGGATGCGGGGCCCACGGCGCCGCCGGGGGGCCTGTACCTCCTGCGGGTGCTTTACTCCGAGCCGATCTTTGAAGGGCCAGACCCATCCCCAGTGGGGGGGCCGGATTTGACACCTGGGGCATTTCCTGGGTGAGCCAGTTTCAGCGGGGGAAGGGCCCTCTCCGGAGCTTAGGAACTGTGCCGG
>CALEMP010000106.1 GCA_937910685.1 uncultured bacterium | reverse complement strand
CGGCGGCGGCGGTTACCAAGGTGGTGGGGGCGAGCGCTCACATCCGCGGAATCGCAGCCAGGACTCAGGCGGCGGGGGCCAATCCGGTCGTGGAAACGGGGGCCGCAAGCATGATGGCCGCTCGGATTGGTCTGAGAGCAACGACTCCGGTGCCGACTGGGGCAAGCCCGCTTCGAACACTCCGCGAGATTCTCGGCCTTCCGGGGCGGATGGTGGTGGCGATCAGGACTCCTGATCACGCAAACTGAAGCAAGCAACAGATCACTCCATGTCAGCCCCAATCAAGATCGGCGTCCTAGGTGGCTCGGGCCTCTATGAGCTCGAAGGCTTCACTAACGCCCAGGAAGTTCCCCTCTCCACGCCCTTTGGCGATCCCAGCGACGCCTATGTGGCCGGCGAACTCGACGGTACCCCTTTGGTGTTCCTGCCCCGTCATGGGCGCGGTCACCGGTTGACCCCTTCCGAGATCAACTACCGCGCCAACATTTGGGGCATGAAGGCTCTGGGGGTGACGCACATTGTTTCGGTTTCCGCCGTGGGGTCGATGAGAGATGAAATTGTGCCGGGGGATTTTGTGGTCATCGACCAGTTCGTCGACCGCACCCGCCATCGTAAGGACACCTTCTTCGGCGATGGATGCGTAGCCCACGTGCAATTCGCAGACCCGGTTTGTTCCTTGGTGCGCAAGGCACTGCTCGAAGCATCAGCTAGCGCTGGAGTTAAGGTCCATGATGGGGGTACTTACCTTTGCATGGAAGGACCTCAATTTTCCACCCGCGCTGAGTCCAACCTGTATCGCTCCTGGGGCATGGATGTGATCGGCATGACCAACTTGACCGAGGCCAAGCTCGCCCGGGAAGCGGAAATGTGCTACGCAACCGTGGCCATGTCCACGGACTACGATTGCTGGCACGAAGGGCACGATGACGTGACGGTGGATGGGATCCTCGAGGTGATGGCCAAGAACGTGGCCGGGGCCCGGTCCCTCTTGCGCGCTGTGATCGAACCCCTCAAGCGCGTAGCGAACGAGAACAGTTGTTCCTGTGGCACTGCCCTCAGCGGTGCGATCCTAACCCATCCCGATGTGCTCACGGATGCCACTCGCGCGCGCCTTGGGTTGCTCCTTGAGCGGCAGGCCCAGTCATCTTCCAGCTAGGGCGGCTCGGCGCGAGGCCCAGCTCCCTGGTGCTCGGCTTGCTGGTTGCCGCCTGTAACGCAACCCCGGACTTGCCCGCGGGGTGGGACTTGGGCGGCAATGCCCGGGCCTATCACAGCGGTCCCTATGTGGCTGCGGGCCCCGAGTCCGCCCGACGCTTTTGCGAGCCGCTCTTCGCTGCCCTGCCCGATGGGGTTTGGGCGAAGCCGACGGCCGATTTGGGTCAGCTCGCCGAGCGCCTAGCACCGGTCTTTGGCAAGGATCCGCGCACAGCATTGGTTCGACGGGATGTTGGGGGTCAGGACCTGTTGGTGGCGGTCGTCATCGGTGCTGAGTTTCCTTCCCAAGTGGTGGCCTTGGCGGTGGACACGGATACTGGTACAGGACCCGAAGATGCGGCTTGGGTAGCGGCAGGAGCCCTAGCCCTCGTGCGTGCTATCGATGGGGAAGGGCAAGCACGCAATGTTCCGCGGAACGGCCTCGGCGCAGATATTCCTGCCGACCGTTTGCAGGCCACCCATCCTCGGCGCAGCGTAGCCTTTGTCTTTGGCGTCGAGCCCGTCGAAGGCATCTTGCAGAGTGCGGGGGACGCGCCCCTTGCTGTGGTCCTGACCGAGGGTATTTTTGGGGACGCGAATTCCGAACGCTCGGTGGTGTGGATGGAACGCTCGCCGGATCCGGCCATGTACGCTCCGCTCTTTCCCGATCCGCCAAGAGAGGCGATGCCCCGAGGGGTTGCGGGGATTCCTAATGGACTGGCCTTGCTGGGGCGTATGGCACTGGTGGACAGTGGCACGGTTTCTCGGCCTTGGGCCTCCAGTGAACACCCTTTTCGAGCCAAGAGTCCCTTGGCCCCCTTGGCTGATGCGGGGGTCGCGGGGATCCGCATCCATCGCCCGAATAGGGGCGAGTCCCGGGCCCTGGCGGATTTCTTTGAGTGCGAGCGCATGCTGATTGCGGTGATCGCAGCCGTAGCCGCCACCGCCGACGCACAACCTCTCGACCTGCGCCGATTGCAGCGCTCCTTGAGCCTGGAGCGCCGCCTGCGCTCAGCGGCCGCCCTCGACCAGGCCCAGGATGAAGCCCTCGCCGAAGAGTGGGACCAATGGCTGGCGAGTGTTTCCCACTGGTGTCGCCGATTGTGTCTGGGGCTGGCCCTTGATGGAACTGAGGACTAGTGCCCAGGGCGCCAATCGGGTAAAAGAAGTTATGACTCAACCTAATTCACCTAAGGCCCAACCGAATCGTCGCTCCTTGATCATGGCCGCCGGAGCCCTCGCGGCCAGCCCCGCCTCCGCCCTCGACTCCAAAACAGGTCCCGCGATCCATAGGGCCAAGAAGCGCCCGGTGATGGTGGGCAGCGCCAACGCTCTGCGTGGCATGAAAACCCAGTACCCCCGTTTGCTGAAGGGCCTTGAGCCCCTTGATGCGGCGATCGAAGTGGTCAAGGTCGTGGAAGCGGATCCGACGGACATGAGCGTCGGCAAGGGAGGCATGCCCGATGAAGATGGCACGGTCACCCTCGACGCGGCGGTGATGCACGGGCCGACCCACAACTCCGGAGCAGTGGGTGCGCTTGAGGACACGACCCATGCGGTGGAAGTTGCGCGCCTGGTGATGGAGCGCACGGACCACTGCTTGCTCGTGGCCCAAGGGGCGACTCGTTTTGCCCGGGAATATGGCTTCCCCAAGGAAGAGCTCCTGACAAAAGAAGCCCGCGCCGTTTGGTTGGCCTGGAAAGAGAGCATGAGTTCCAGGGATGATCGGTTGGCGCCCAAGAAGCCTCAAAAGCAAGGCAAGCTCTACAACTACATGGGCAAAAAGTGGACCCTTGAGCAACTGATCAGTGACCATCGCATCACCGGTACGATTCATTGCTCTAGTCTTTCCCTCAAGGGTGAAATTGCCTGCTGCACCACCACCTCGGGTCTTTCCTTCAAGATCCCCGGCCGGGTGGGGGATTCGCCGATCATTGGCGCGGGTCTTTACTGCGACCAAGAAGCAGGCAGCGCCGGAGGTACGGGTCGCGGAGAGTCAGCGATCCTTTCCTGCGCGAGTTTCCTGTGCGTGGAACTCCTGCGCTCGGGGATGGCTCCCCTCGAAGCGGGCCTAGAGGTTCTCCGTCGGGTGACATCCCAAGCCCAACGGGCCTCCGCCTGGCAAAAGGAAATGGTGCGCGAAGACGGCCTTCCTGCCTTCAACCTGCAACTCTACCTCCTGGGCCTCGACGGCAGCCACGCGGGAGTTGCGCTCTTCGGTGGTGGGGGCTATGCGGTCGCCGACGACCAGGGCGTGCGGCTTGAGAACATCGTCAACCTGCATGCTAAGTGACGCTGTGAGAGCTTTAGGCGGAAAAGTCGCCGGGCCCCACTAGGGCGTGCATTGAGTGAGCACTTGGTGTGCGACACCGAATGACACTCTCAGCGTACATCGCCCAGGGCCGCGCGCAATTCAGCGCGGTCCAGGGATCCATCCCCGTTTGCGTCGAGGGCGTGCAGGATTGGGCTGATTCGGATGTTGGTGCGCATGGGGCGCTGGAGAGCTTCTAGGTCAGCCAAGCTGATGCCGCCATCGCCGTTCAGGTCAAGGCGTCGAAAGGGGGTGATCGGACCGGCGATGCGTGGTGGGTGGATGCCCATGTAGACCTCTTTGCCGGCCAGTGCACCGAATAGCTCGTCCACGCCGGAGACCGGGGCCAGGGGCATGTTTTCCAAGTCCTCCGGTATAGCGGCGGCCAGCAAAACAGTGACGGCTTCCAACTCGTCCCGGTTGAGCTTCATGTCTCCGGTTGTGTCGTGGTCTTCCATCGCATCAATCACGCTCAAGTCATAACGGCCATATGACTCGAGCAGCATGGTCAATTCGTCGACGTCAATCAGGTTGTTCCCGTCCCCATCGAAGGCGAGGCGCAACTGAGTGGCGGCTCGGGGTGGGGCGGCGACGCGTTTGATCTTCACCGAGGGAGGGCGGAAGCCGCCCGAGCTGGTGATCCGGTAACGGTAGTAGTCGGTGAACTCTTCCAGCTTGATCCGTCCATCGTTGTCTTCATCGAAGGCGCGGAATTGGGGGCGGTCAAAGGTCAGGGCTGCTTCGCTCTCGCGGAAACGCAGCCAGCCACTGGCGTCGGTGTCGCAAATGGAAAACCATTGCAGGATCTGGTTGTCGTCAGCCAAGTCGGTGGAAACGATCATCTGATTCCGTTGACCGGCGGCGGCGCCTGAGAGGGGCGGGATAACACCGCCACGGGGCAGGACGCCCCGGTTGATGAAGGGCTGCAGGTCCTTCATGGCGCTCTTGTCCGCGGGGCCACGGCTGCGCACGACCTTCTTGCGGGATCCCTTAGACCCGTCCCCGCCGAGCCGGTCTGAACTAGGGGCAAAACGACCGCTACCACCCTGTTGTCCGCCGCGTTGCTGTCCAGCACCACGACCCTGAAGGGCAGCTTCCACCGGGGCAACGAGGGAAACAGCCAGCAGGAGGCATAGGGGACGTATGAGGTGGAGGGGTTGCATGGAGGCTCAAGGCATAGCTTCGGCAGAAACGCCGTCCAAGCGCACTAGAGTACTGATAATCTCAAATTGAGATTTCTAAAGCGCCTTAGGAGTGCTTCAACTGTGGGGTCGGATTTCGCCAGACCGCAATTTAGCCCAATAATCGTTGAAAGCGGCCTTCACCTTGCCGGACAGCAGCACCAGCCCCAGGACGTTGGGGAAGGCCATACCGAGGATCATCAGGTCGCCGAAATCCAGGACTTGTTTGGCAGTGATGACTGAGCCCAGGAAGACAAAAACCAAGAACAGGCCCTTGTACAAGAGCGAGGCCTTGTCGCCGAAGAGCCATACAAAACAGCGTTCCCCGTAATAGGACCAAGAGATCATGGTGGAGAAGGCAAAGAGCACAACTGCAACACTGAGCATGTAGGGAAACCAACTGATCTGTTGGCCAAAGGCCGCGCTGGTGAGGCCAGCTCCATTGCCCTCAGAAATGTAGGTGGCATACATGCCGCCGTGGCTGGTGGGATCATAGGCACCAGAAATCACGATCACCAGTGCCGTCATGGTGCAGACGATGACCGTGTCGATGAAGGGTTCGAGTAGGGCCACGATTCCTTCGCGCACTGCGTAGGGTGTCTTGGCCGCGGAGTGGGCGATGGCTGCAGAACCCACACCGGCTTCGTTCGAGAACGCAGCGCGCTTGAAGCCTTGAATCAAGACGCCCACCAGGCCGCCAAAGCCAGCCATGGGGGTGAAGGCGCCGTCCCAGATCTTGCCAATGGCGTCGGGCACCTCGGGAGCATTCATGATGATGACCCAAAGGGCCGCCATGACATAGATGCCGCACATGGTGGGCACGATCTTCTCTGCCACTTGGGCGATGCGTTTGAGGCCGCCCAAGATCACTGAGCCCACAAGCACAGTCATGATCAGGCCATAAACCCAGCCGTTCTGCGCAATGAAGGGAACGGTTTCCTGCAAGGCCGCCATGGATTGGTTGACTTGAAAGGCGTTGCCTCCAGCAAAAGAACCGCCAACGCAAAGCACCGCGAAAAGCACCGCAAGCACTTTTCCGAGGGGCCCTAGGCCTATTTCCTTCAAACCGTTGGACAGGTAATACATGGCACCGCCCATCACGCTGCCGTCCGGCCTCACCTGGCGATACATCTGGCCCAGGGTACATTCGGTGAACTTACTGGCCATGCCGAGGAACCCCGCAAAGATCATCCAGACCGTTGCGCCGGGACCGCCCAAGCTGATAGCGATGGCCACGCCCGCAATATTACCGAGACCAACGGTTGCGCTCAAAGCCGCGGTCAAAGCCTGGAAGTGGGTGACCTCGCCCGCGTCGTTCGGATCAGAGTAGTCGCCCTTAGTGACACGGATCGCATGCGTGAAAGCGCGCAGTTGGACTAGGCCCATGCGCAGGGTGAAGAAAATTGCGCCAAGCACCAGCCAAAGCACCGCCAGGGGTACGCCGCCGCGCTTGACTGTTAGGGTGGGGCCATCCCCGGAGTCGGGCGTGGGCAGGGCCAGGGTCAGGGCTGAAGTGGCAAGGGGTACACCCTCGGCTTCTGCGTCCTTGAGGAAAGTATCCACCTTGGCGAGCAAGGCTGCGTCGCTTGCTATGTCGCTGGCCTCAAGGGTTTCTACGTGGGATTCTTCAAATAGCGGATAGAAGAAGAAGCCGGCGATGACTCCGTTGACTTTGCCCATGACATGGTCGACGTCGTCCTGCCAGGTGCTGTCGGTCTTGTCCCCCGCGGGGGTCTTGACCGCGATGGTGTCCACTCGCCGGTCGAGGTGAGCGCTGAGGGCAACCTGAAGGGAGGTGGCCTGTTCCTGGATGGCCGTTTTTTCGGGGGCATCCTCCGCACTGTCTTGGGCAGCGGTGGGCACCACCAGCAGGGCAGAGGTCAGGAAGAGGGTCGGTAGGAGGGCTGAAACCCTCCGAAGAGGGCTGCAAAGGGGATCGGGGCTGAGCATGTGGTCGAGATCGTGCCATAGCACGGAGCCAATGGGCAAGCCTCGAGCCTTGGGATGCCCCCTCGGGTGTGCCTTAGACTCCTGGTTCACGAACTGCACCCCTACTTGCTCCCCGAGACCGGACCATATTCCATGCTGATTTGCTTGATTGCCCTATTTGCCCTTACCCAAGACAATCCTGCCCCTTCCGTTGACCTCGACGCCCTTGGCAAGGCCATTGAGGTCGATGTGGCCAAGATCACCGGCCGGGACTTCAAGCATCCAGTCAAGATCCAGGCCACCAACGCGAAGCAATTCACCGATTATGTGATTGGCAAGCTGGCCGAGGGCGGGGGGACCGAGCGCATGGCCCATGACGAGAAGATCGCCAAGATGCTGGGCATGATTCCCCGGGACATGGATTTGAAAGCTCTGACCCTCGAGGTTCTCGCAGAGCAGGTTGGTGGTTTCTATGACCCACCCACGGGAGCCTTTCATGTGGTCGAAGGCATGTCCCGGGACCTGACGCGGGTGGTCATGGCCCACGAATTCACTCATGCCTTGGACGATCAATACCGCGACCTCGACCAGCTGGACAAGGACTGCAAGTATCAGACTGATTCCCAGTTGGCTCTGCATGCCCTAGCCGAGGGCAGCGCTATGGAGGTCATGGAACGTTGGATGATCATGAACATGGGGAGTCTCGACATGGCCGCCATCCAAGAGTCCCAGGCTTCATTCAGTACCGAGACATTAGGCGCCGCGCCCCCTTACCTGTGGAAACCCCTCTTGGGGAGTTACATGGCGGGTCAGACATTTTTGCGTAAGGTGGAAGTGCGCACCATCTTAACCCGGCCCGCGGAAATCTCGGGCCTGGACGCGGCTTGGCTGAGCCCGCCGGTTTCCACGGAACAGATCATGCACCCGGCCAAGTATTGGGATACGGAAAAGCTCGATCTACCCACGCCTATTCGTACGGAACCGACCATGCTTCCCGAGGGCTGGACCATTCAGCGCCGGGACGTGCTGGGGGAGTTGATGCTGGCGATCATGACCACGCCCCTGGATGAACGCCAAGGGGTCGAGACCAATCCGCTCAAGCTGCTCGCCATGCGGTACACCAACGCGGCCGCCAGCGGCTGGGATGGTGATGAGGTTTTGCTGCTCAAGGGCCCGCAGGGCGGGTCCGCCACTGTGCTCTTGACCTGGTGGGACGATGAAGCCGAGGCGAAGGAATTCGCCAGGGCCATGGAGCCCCTGCTAGCGCAGATCGGGAAGGGAGCTGGCTATGCAGAGGGGCAGGAGCTCTTCGTGCAACTGGACGCCCAAGGCTTGCAGGTGGTGGTGGGTGTGGTGTCCGCGGATGCCGCCGTTGGAATCCCCGATTGTGTGGCCCTGGGGAAAAGAGTTTTTGAAGGGGTCAAGACGGTGAAGTGATTCTCAGGCTTCCATCACTTTGATGCGAACAGCGAAACCTGTCAGTCCCTCACCCAAAGGCTCGTCCCGCAACCCGTTTCGGGCCGAGGATACCGCCGCCGATTTCCCCGAGAAACAAGAACGTGCCCTGGATCCGGTAACCAGGGCGTGGGCTTGGGAAACCTTCCTCTTTCAGCTGCCAAGGGCTGAGCAGCAAGGCCAAGGGCCGTTCAGGGGCATCGCACAGACACACCTGCACTGTTTCTCCGCTGATTTGATTGCGCAGATTGCGTACTTCTTTGATGCGCAAGGAAAGTTGCGCGCAGCCGCCAGGGTTCTCGTGCCCTCCGAGGGGTTCGATCAAGGCACCGTTGGGGCGTTCGAGGATGTCTGGCTGCGCGACCTCTTGGTTGGGTCCGAGGTTTTCGATGTCCACCGCAAACCCTGCCACATGCAAGGCAAGGGTATGCCCGGGAGGGAGCGGATTTGGTAGGCGCGCCGCATCGGAAAGCCAAACGCTGAGCATGTAGGTTCCGTATTCATCGGCGGAGAGCCCCGGGATCGGAGGCGCGGCCCAGCCGTGCAAGAGGGCTTCGAAACGCGAGTCCACCGAGGGCGCGAGTTCTTGTGCCGTGACCCTGAGGCGCGTGTCGACCCGGTAGTAAGGCAGCAGGGTCCAGGTTCCGTTCTCGTGGCGCTCGCCGCGTAGCTCAAGGCCGTGGCCGAGGCGTAGGCGGCGCTGGTTCTCGCTCTTGCCCCGCCAGGGGGTTGGTTCGCCGCTCTCCTCCAGCAGGCGCGTCAAGTCCTGCGGCCTGCTAGTGGGGCCAAAGCCAATGCACTCGATCAAAAAATCCATTCACAGGAATGCTAACGGGAGACGGGCCCACCGATGGTGCACCGCTTGACCTAGCATGGGGCTATGGCGATTGATGCATGCTCACTCCGGGACCCCGGCCCTTTCCTCAAGACCGGGGCTCTTGGGCTCCTAGTATTCCTTGGGTGCAGGACTCCGCCGCCTCAGGGCGCGCCAGTCCAGGCACCACAACTGACCCTTGAGGGACGTCTTGAAGCTGCTCCTCTTTTTCCTCAGCGCACGGAATGGGACATGGAGCACTATTCCCTTGAGTTAACTCTCGTGCCTGAGCTGCGAGCTATGGAGGGGATTGCCCGCATTCGAGCGCTGAGTCGCGTGGGAGGCAATCGCGAGCTGGTGCTCGACTTGGCGGCGCTGCAGGTTTCTTCTGTGAGCGATGGGGTTGGCGCAAGCTTGCCTTGGACCCACGCGGGGGATCAACTGAAGATTGCACTGGAGGACGACTATGACCCCGGCGCAGTGGTCGAGGTGGTGGTGACCTACGGAGGCGTTCCCAAGCGAGGGCTTTGGTTCGCGCCGACAGATCCGGCCGCCCACTGTTTCACCCAAGGGGAGTGCCAAGACGCCCGGCGCTGGTTCCCTTGCTTGGACCATCCCTCAGATCGAGCAACCAGTGAGTTGATTGTGCACATGCCCGCTTCATGGACATCTGTTGCGGGGGGTGTGCGTTTGGAGCGCACCGTTCACGGGTTGATCGCCACCGAGCGCTGGGCCAATCACACGCCCCATCCCGCCTACTTGGAGACTCTGGTAGCGGGGGAGCTTGTCAGCGTGGAGGACGTAGGCCCCGTACCCGTGACCTATGTGGGCCCGCCGCGCCTGGCCAAGTTCCTGCAGCCGAGTCTTGGGTCCACCCCTCGCGTACTTGAGTTCCTAGGTGAACTGACCGGACTTCCCTATCCCTATTCCAAGTATGCAACCTGTGCCGTTGACGGATTTCCCTTTGGGGGAATGGAAAACACCAGCGCCACCACGATCACCACCGCATCCCTCTGCGATGTGCGCGGTCGCATGGATGGGGGGGCCGTGGGGTTGGTGGTGCACGAGGCAGCACACCAGTGGTTCGGCGACCTGCTGACATGCGCAGATTGGTCGGAGGTCTGGTTGAACGAGGGATTCGCCACTTACTGTACCTTGCTTTGGTATGAAGAGACCCGTGGGCAGGGGGACTTTTTAGCCCGGATTCGGGACATGCAGTCCGCTGCGATCCGTGCCGACCAGGGGACTCATCGAGCCCTCGTGCATGATGTTTGCATCAACCCCCTGGACCTGTTTTTCACTGGGCATGTGTACCAGGGAGGTGCGAGCCGTTTGCATCACCTGCGCTTTGTGCTGGGGGATGAGGCGTTCTTCAGGGGCTTGCGGGTTTATGTGGGGGCCAATGAGAATTCTGGAGTGACCTCATCGGACCTGCAACACAGTCTGGAGGCCGCCTCCGGTTTGGATTTGGCCCAGCACTTTGATCAATGGGTGCATTCGCCCGGGTTGCCCGAGTTCTCCCTGAGTTGGTCCCGCCGATCTCCCGAGGCGCCCACCCGGGTGACGGTTGAACAAACCCACTCGTTGCAACCGGGAACACCCACGGTCTTCATTACGCCGGTGGAAATCCAGTGGCGCACCAGTGAAGGGATCCAAAGCAAGCGGGTGTTGCTGGACCAGCGCAAACAGACGTTTGAGTTGCCCACCAGTGGTGAACTTGTCTGGGTGCGGTTCGATCCCTTGCAGTGGATTCCCGGAGAGCGCACTGAAGCACACAATTTGAGGACTCTGATCCGTTTGGTGGCCGAAGCCCCCGATGTCACGGGGCGCATGGGAGCTTTGGAATCCCTGGGCCAGCAGT
Organism: uncultured bacterium; assembly: GCA_937910685.1. Classification (GTDB taxonomy): domain Bacteria; phylum Planctomycetota; class UBA1135; order UBA1135. Next base: position 19,943 of record CALEMP010000106.1, on the reverse strand, counting down.
GGGATGGAATGCAGGAGAGCGCTCGGCGCTTGGCTATTTCCGCAGCGGCCCGGCGTTTGGCCGGAGACCCGATCGATGCGGTGCGAGGTGCGGCGGCAAGGTTCTTGGGACAGACTCGCAGCGCGGGACCGCGTGATTTGTTGAGTAGCGCGGCCCTAGACTCGAACTCGGTCAGCGTGCGCATTGCCGCTCTCCAAGGTTTGCAGAACTACGTTCCCTCATCCAGCCTGTTCGATTTGGCCCAGGCCTCTTTTGCATCGGCGCCCTCTTGGGACTGTGCGGGAGCGGCAATCATGTTGGGGGTGGAGGCGGATCCAGACCAGGGGTTTCGTTGGTTGAAGGAGCTAATTCGGGCGCCCGGGTTTTTGCAGGTGGATGATTTCTCAGGACGTTTGGCGGTGTATGTGGCCCGGGCCCTTGGAACTCTTGGACCAGAGGTGGCGGTGCCGATCTTGAAGGATTGGGTCCAGGCCGTTGAAGCTCCCGTCGGTCCGCGCACGGCTGCCATGGCAGTGCTTGCTGGTTGGGGAAGAGAGGAACGCACCCTTGGGCCCCTGTTCGCCGGATTCCTAGGGCATTCCGATGCGCGCCTTTCGCGAGCCGCAGTGATAGGTCTCACAGCCATCGGCAATCAGTTTGCCCGTGAAACCCTGCGCGAGTTTTATCCCAACACCGCCGCACCCAGTGAGCGTCGCACCATCGAGAGCCTCTTCCCAGTGCGCTGATGACTTCTTCCGATCCATCCCGCGACAGCACCCCCAAACCCGGTGCCAATCTGAACGAAGAAGCCCGTGTGATCCTGCGTCGCGAATTGCGCCTGGCCTTGCTTTCGGAATTTGGTGCCCGCTCGATCTGCGATCATCTGGGGCGTTGGGTGACCGACGGGGCCTTGGGGTATTCCCTCGCACGGGTCAACAGGGAGGGCAGCGAGGTCGTGTCGGAGGTGCAAGACATGCTGCGCTTGCTGGGGGTCGAGCCCCGCCGCACCAGTTTTCGTCGCCGGGCTCTGGCCCGCGGGCTGGCCATCGTGGCCCGGGTGAGCGGACCGCGGCTCGTGGTGCGCGTGGCCCAGCAGGCCTCAGAAACCGTGGCGAGATGGTATTTGCAATATGCGTTTTTCTTGGCGCAGCACGGGGAACTGGAATTGGCGCGTCGCTGCGAGAATTTGGCGGAGATCAAGAACCGTCACGCCCAATCTCTCGCGGCTTGGACTTATCTTGGATAGCCATGACTACCCCGGAAATCGTAGGCTAGATCCATGCCTTGGATAAAAACAATTGGACCGGACGAAGCCACCGGCCGCCTAGGGAAGACTTATGCCGCTTCCATCGCCCAGACGGGCAAGGTGTTTGGCATCACGAGCTCCATGAGCCTCGATCCCCGGGTGTTGGATTCTTCCATGGGGCTCTATCGGAATATCGTCCAGGAAGGCGACGCCCTTTCCCGACGTCAGCGCGAAATGCTGGCCACGGTGGTCAGCAAGGCCAACGAGTGTCATTACTGAATGCTATCCCATAGAGATGATCTCCGGGTTGAGATCACAAACGAGGGGGGTGACCCCGCCACGGCAGATCGCGTAATGAACGGATGGCGCGAGGCCGATCTGGATGGGGTGGACAGGGCCCTCTGCATTTATGCGGAAAAACTAACCCATACCCCAGCGGACATGACCGCCGAGGATGTGCAGGTGCTGCGGGACCAAGGCCTCTCCGACGAAGCCATCCACAGCGCAATCCAGACCATCGCCTATTTCAACTACATCAACCGCGTGGCGGATGCGATCCATGTGGCGTTAGAGCCCGAGATGCCACCCTATGCAGACGGCGGGCGCTAAGGGAACGCGGATTTATTGGTAAGCTCTGACCCGGCTGTCGCCATTTGGCCGACGCCGTCAACGTGAGCACCCCAGCAAAGAGCCAACAGCTCAGCCTCCTTGGACTGACCCTCGGTCACCGACGCCTGTACCTGGCGGCGGTGGGGGTCATGGCTGTGGGGATTTCTCTGCTGTTCTTGGTGCCCCTGGTGACGCGCAGCATGATCGATGGATTTGTTGCCGGAGAACAGCCGGGTACCTATTCGTTTGTGAGACCAGAGTGGTTGGAGTCGTTGGCCGAGGCCCTAGGGCTTGCCCCGGGCATGCTCACGGGTTTGTTCTTGGCCGGTGCGCTCATCATCCTGGCCACTGCCTCGGCGGGTTTCTTTCAGTATCTCAAGGGGCATTGGGCAGCGAAGGCCTCGGAGGCAATTGTGCAGGGCCTACGCAATACCCTGCACGCCCACTTGGCCGCATTGCCGGCTACTTACTTTGACACCGCAGAGACCGGGGACTTGGTCCAGCGTTGCACTAGCGATGTGGAAACCGTGCGCGTGTTTTTGGCGGCCCAGGTAGTAGAAATCGGGCGCTCGATCTTGCTGGTGGTTTGCGTGACACCCGTGCTGTTCATGATGTCCGCCGACTTGGCTTGGGTGACTCTTGCACTGCTGCCCTTGCTGGTGATTTACTCGCTGTTCTTCTTCGGCAAGCTGACCTATTACTTCAAGGAAGTGGACGAAGCAGAGGCGCGCTTGACCACGGTCCTGCAGGAAAACCTAACGGGAATTAGGGTGGTGCGTTCTTTTGGTCGGCGTGAATTTGAACAGGAGAAATTCACCGTCGCCAATCACGAGCACCGGGATAAGACCGATCGCTTGATGCGGCTCTTGGCTTGGTTTTGGGGCTTTTCTGATCTGATCTGCATGAGTCAAGGGGGGCTGGTGTTGTTCTTCGGCGCTTGGTGGACCCTGCGCGGAGAGATCAGCCTCGGAACCATGGTGGCCTTCACTATGTACTCTGCCTATGTGATCTGGCCCGTGCGCCAGATGGGGCGAACCCTGGTGGACGCTGGCAAGGCACGGGTTTCCCTGGGCCGGCTCGGGGAGGTCTTGGGCACACCTCACGAGGACGCAGCCGATCAGGTTTCGGACAACGCACCCACGAAATTATCCGGTGCAATTCGCGTGCGGGACCTGTGCTTTTCCTATGACCGCGAGGGCCCGGACAGTGCGCGCCAGGTCTTGGAGAACGTGAGCTTGGATCTAGAGGCGGGGCAGACCTTGGCTTTGCTGGGTCCTCCGGGCTCGGGCAAGAGCACCCTGATCCAGTTGCTGCTGCGCTTGTATGACTACGACGGCGCTGGCGGGTCCGGATCCATCGAGTTAGATGGGCACGAGCTATCCAGTTTTTCCAGGGACTTTGTTCGCGAGCAGGTCGCGGTCGTCTTGCAGGATCCGTTTCTGTATGCACGCACGATTCAGCAGAATCTGTTGTTTGGCCGACCATCCGCTAGCGAGGTGGATGTGCAGGCTGCGACTCAAGCTGCGGCCATTCACGATTCGATTGAGGGCTTTGGATCCGGCTACGGCACCATGCTTGGTGAGCGGGGCGTAACCCTCTCTGGTGGTCAAAAGCAACGCCTGGCGATTGCGCGGGTCCTGCTCAAGGAGTCCCCTATTTTGGTTCTCGATGACGCTCTCTCGGCGGTGGACCATGAGACCGAAGGGGTGATCCTGAAAGCCTTGGCAGAGCGCCGGGGGCAGCGCACCACAATCATTGTGGCCCACCGCCTGTCCTGCGTGACCCAGGCGGATTTGATTCTGGTTTTCGATCAGGGCCGCATCGTGGAGCGCGGGAACCATGGGGAATTGCTGGCTCACGGAGGCGCATACTCGCGCCTTTGGGGAATTCAAAACGCTTTCAGCCGCCAAATTGAGTCCCATGGGGAAGGCGCGGCCGACGCCCAGGAAGTCCAGGCGAAGGGGGAAGACTCTTGAGTTCTGAGCAACTGGACGAACGCGCTGAAGAGGAACCAATCCAGACCACGGGTCTCGAATTAGGTCTCTGGAAAGCACTCTTTACCTATGCCCTGGCTTACAAGCGTCAGCTCTTTGGGCTTGGTTTTTTTGCCATGACCACCGGTGCTTCCGAGGTGGGCTTTCCCTTGGTGTCCCGGGCGCTGATCGACGAGATGGTGGCCTTGACCGAATCCGGCGCATCCCTTCCTGAAGGGAGTGCCTGGTTGATGCCCTACCTTTGGACTTATGCGGGCCTCGTCGTTTGCCTTTCCGTTAGCGTCCTGTTCTTCATCCGCTACGCGGGGTTTCTGAAGGCCAACATGGCTGCGGACATTCGCGAAGCAGGGTTCTGCAAGCTGCAATTGTTGGAGTTTGCCTACTTCGACAAACGCGCCATCGGTTGGTTGATGGCGCGCATGACCAGCGATTGCGAACGATTGGCGCGGATCCTGGCCTGGGGCGCCCTCGATGTGCTTTGGGCCGTGACGTTCCTGGTGGGTATCACCGGTGCCATGCTGATCCTCAGTTGGAAGTTGGCCCTCCTGGTGTTACTGGCCGCGCCACTCTTGGCATGGGTCAGTCGCTTCTTCCAAAAGCGCATGTTGGCTGCATCACGGGCGATTCGCAAAATCAACTCGACGATCACCGCGGATTTCAACGAGTCGATCATGGGGGTCTTGACCACCAAGTCCTTCGTGCGCGAGAAAGACAACCTGGCGAGTTTTGAGACCAAGACCGATGAAATGTTCGAGTCCAGCGTGCGCAATGCGGTGCTGGCGGCGGCCTATCTTCCCGCCATTTTGACCATCGGCAGCTTGACCACGGCGGCTGCGTTGATTTTCGGTGGCTACCAGGTGGTGGGCAGCGCGATTAGCTTGGGAACCCTGGTGGCCTTCTTGAGTTTCACCCGCATGCTGTTTGAACCTCTACAGCAGTTGGCGCACATCTTCAGCGAGATGCAGATGGCTCAAGCATCCGGGGAGCGGATCATTGAAATGATCTCAGCAGAACCTGCGATTGGGGATTCGGAGTTCGTGCTGGCAAAGATCGCGAGTCAGGCCCAGAGCCCCGTGCCCGGAATGGCGGTGGATGGGGAACCCGACCAGTTGGGCACGATTGTCCTGAGCGACGTGGACTTTTCCTATGTGCCCGATGAGCCGGTGCTTTCTGGGATTAACCTGACGGTTTCCGCCGGGGAGACCATTGCCCTTGTGGGCTCTACAGGGGGAGGGAAGTCGACTTTGGTCAGTTTGCTCTGTCGTTTCTACGAGCCCACGGGCGGCGTGATCTCTATTGATGGCCGGGACCTGCAAGAGCGCAGTTTGGACTGGCTCCAATCCCAATTGGGTATCGTCCTGCAGGACCCGCACCTGTTCAGCGGCAGTGTGCTGGAGAATATTCGCTACGGCCAGTTGCACGCCAGTGACGAGGAGGTGCACCAAGCCGCACGCACGGTGGGAGCCGAGGAAACGATCCTGCGCCTCGATGGGGGATACGGTTTTGATGTGGGCGCTGGGGGCAGCTTGCTGTCGGCCGGAGAGCGTCAGTTGGTTTCCTTCGCACGGGCAATCTTGGCCGAGCCCCGCATTCTGATCATGGACGAGGCAACTTCAAGCATCGACATGGAGACTGAATTACAGATCCAGAAGGGGCTCGAGCGGGTGCTCGAAGGTCGCACGAGTTTCGTTATCGCCCACCGGCTCTCAACCATCGAAGGGGCGGACCGGATCCTGGTGATTGAAGGAGGCCTGATCGTGGAAGAGGGCAGTCACAAGGAACTCATGAGGGCCCAAGGGCGTTATCACGAGTTACACGCGCGTCAAGGGATTGATGAGGTCGGGGCGCATGCTGAAGATTGGACTTGAGGTGAGAGGGCACGGAAGGATGCCCACTTCAGTGTCCAAGGGCTGTCTTGGACGCTGCCCGGGCTAATTCTCTTTTAGGATCTCGAGGCCGCCGGGCTTGAGTCCCGAATGCTCTGTTTGCTGGCCCGAGGGCCAGCGAACTGTCGCTCGGATGGACTCTTTGCAGGCCCCGAGGCCAAACAGAAGCTCGCCTGGACCGCCGGTCAGATAACCCTCGCCTGCCCGCAGGCTGCGCCGGAATTCACCGCCCGGAGTGAAGAGCGTGACTTCTGCTCCAATCCCCCGGGGGTTGGCGCCACCGCCAGCTAGGCGGATGCGGATGGATGTGTGTCCTGCTGCCCGCGGCGAGTCATTGCGTAGCAAGCGCACTGCGCCGTTGTTGGCCGTCACCAAGAGGTCCTCGTCCCCATCCTGGTCGTAGTCACAGGCAATCGCGCCCCGCGAGGCGCAGGGGAACGGCTCGTTTTCCATGTGGGTCAGAGATGCCTCTACAAAGGCCGTTCCCTGGTTTAAAAACAGGTGGTCGGGTTGTCCCAGACAGATTCCCGTTGATGCGTAGTCGGGGCTGGTGTAGCCGTTGGCCACAAACACATCCAAGTCTCCGTCCAGTTCCAGGTCAAAGAGAACCGGGCCCCAAGAGGTGACCCCGAGGCTGGGCCGAGCGAAGCCCTGGGCGATGGCCGCGTCACGGAAGCGCGGCCTGCGGCTGCGGCCGCTAAAGCGGCGTTCGAGCAAATTAAGGTAGAGCGCGTTGGATTCCAATTCCCAGTTGGTCAAAAAAAGATCCTCGTCTCCGTCCCGCTCCAGGTCGCCGATGGCGAGGCCCATTCCCCCGCGCGGGTCGTCGAGGCCCGCCTCTAGGGTGACTTCTTGGAAAGCCCCGGCCGTATTCTCGTAGAGCACATTGGGGGTCACGTCATTTGCCACATAGAGATCCTGGTCTCCGTCACGGTCAAAATCCCACCAAATCGCCTGCATGCCGAGGCCCGGGGCGTCCTGTTCCTCTTCGCCCACTCGGCGGGTTTTTGGATCATGCACCCCTAGCTCGACAGCCACATCGCTGAACCCCAGGGTGCCGTCTTTGAGGTCGTTGCGTAGGAGCTGGTTGGGCTGGCCGGGAAACAGGTAGGGCAGCATGGGAAGGGGATCTTCCCGGCGCATGCCACCGGCCTCGGATTCAGGCGGCAAGAGGCGCGGGTCATATTCCAAATAGCGGGTGACGTACAGGTCGAGATCCCCGTCCTGGTCATAGTCGGCGGCGGAGACCGATGCGCTCCAAAGGTCCGTCGGCGGCAAGAGGTCTGAGGCATCGCGGAAGGTGCCGTTTCCGTTCCCGAGGAAAAAGCGGTCGGCACCCTGGCAGGCCAAGTACAGGTCGAGTTGACCATCCCCGTCCGCATCGAATGCCAAGGCACCCATGCTTGCATCGCCTCCCCCAAGACCCGCGACCGAAGAGATGTCTTCGAAGGTTCCATCCCCTTGGTTGCGGAACAAGCGGTGGGGTAAGGGATCTTGCTCGGGGCGTCCTGCGCCCTGGGGCAAGAAAAGATCCACCCAACCGTCCCCGTCAAAGTCCCCCCATGCTGCACCCGGCCCCATGGTCGGGCGGATGTCCAGTTGTAAGGCGGGGCCTTCCAGGTGGACCATGCGAATGCCCGCCTCGGCGGCCACATCGCGCAAGGCTTCAGGCAGCGGGGCGTTGGCTTCCGTTACGCCGGGAGATGTTATTTTTGGGGCCTCGATGATTTCCACGAGGAGCGTCATGCTCTGGTTCTCTTGATCTTCCAGCAAAGCAACGGGCACGTCCAAGTGACCCGTTTCGAAAGACAGAGCTTGCCATGGAATCAACTGCCCGACCTCCTGCGCCTGGCTGCAGAAATAAACCTGGTCGATCGGACCTGTGGTCTGGAGCTTAATGGTAGGTGTCCCTGCCCAGGGCATGACTAAGGCGCCGCGGGGGGCGGCGGGCAGTCGGTATTCCTGTCCGGCGACTTGCACGGTTTGTTCCCGTTCCGCGCCCGAGAGAATCACCAACCATGAGGTTGCGCCGGGGCTGCTTGGTGGTGCCGTGACGAGCAATGTGCCCTCTGCGCAGCTTCCATCCTGGCGCGCCAAGAGGGTGCTGGCTCTCGGTTCGATACTGCGTGGGAGGATAGGCGCGCTGACTTGGTACCAGCCCTGATTGCTGACGAGCACCTGTTCATCCACCGGGTGGCTGACGACCAAAGTCCTGGCGGAACCCCCGGTAGATCCCGGGGCCCAGACTCGAATAGACGCCCCCGGGCCATCCTCAGCATGGTTTTTCGCCTCCTGGACCTCGCCCCTGGGGACTATGTGGGAACGGCTAGTGAGGGGCAATGCAAGCAGCCGGCCGGGGTTCAGTGCGCCCAGGCTACGACCCCGAGAGAATCCGCTCGCGCCTAGCTCGGCTTCCGCGCCGATCGTCTCGTTGCCGCACGAAGCGAGGGCGCAAACAAGCACTGTGCACAGCGATCGGCGGGGGAGTGAGTGCATTGGGTTTGAAAATCGCTGGGTGTGCATGGGAACAAGTTACGGTTTTCACCACCGTGCGTGGGAAGAGTCTCCATCAATTGCAGTCGCCCCACATTGGTGATGCCCGTTGAAGGGGCGACCAATGTGGGGCGGCTAGAGATACTTGAGCGGGGCGTGCTTTTGCGAACACGAACCGCCCGATGGATCAGGCGAACTTCAAGTCTCGGATATCCGCGATTTCGAAGTCGATGGAGAGTTCTTTTTCCGGGGCGATCACGCGGCCGGTGCCCTTCATTTCGTTGAACGCAAGGCAGCCGGTGGCGACGCGGCCGTCATGGAAATGAATGGTAACCCTCGTTGCAGTCTCAACGGAGTTGAGTTGGTCGTAGAGGCGGTCAGGAGAGGTTTGCGGTGTCATCTGAGTAATGGTCATAGGTGCGGTATGTACGTTCAGCCGGCTGTTGGGCCGGTTAGCCCTGCACGGGAATGTACAGGTCAGGGTAAGACAATGGTGAGAAGTTCATTCGATGCGGTCCAATTCAGGAACGCACCAGTTGCGGCACAAGTTGGTCCAATTCCTGCACGAGGAGGCTGGACCAGGTTTCGAGATTTGCCCCATCCGCAACGAGCCGCTCAAGCTCGTCGAGGCTGACAAATTTGCCACTGAGTTGCTCTGTTTCACGGACGCGCACAGGGCCGTCCACAATGAGCAACATCACGATTCCGATGTGAACGGCTCCAACCGGATTGGTGTCGTCGTTGATAAGCCCCACTGTTTTGAGCTTGAAATCCCCCTCGATCTCAAGCTCTTCCAAGGTGGCCTCGCGCAGGGCTGCCTTGGGAATGGGGTTTCTTCGACTCCACTCCGGATGGAGCTCGAGCTCCTCGGAAGTAGGAAGGTCCACGGGTTCGACGTGACCGCCGACTCCGATGGACAATTTGTTGTGCAGACGGACTTCGCCGCCTTTCTTGCTGCGGGTGAGCAAGAAGACCTTGTCTTCCTGGATCACGACGCAGTATGGGATCGGTTGCTTGAGGGCCGGTGTCCTTTCGGCGTAGGCCCGTTCCACAAAGAATCCTTCCTGTTCCAGGGCGGCCATGAAGGTGCCCTCGCTGTACTGCCCGTCGAAAGCCACGAAACCGTGCGGGGTGGACTCGGGAAAGAGCTTCTCGCGGGGGACAACGTGGATGGTTTCCATGGGGAGTTTTTGGTCCTTGGCGAGAGTGCCGGTGACGGATGTCGTCGGTGCTCTTCGCTTTTCGTTAGGTGAAAGGTATGCGCCCATCGGGAATCTGTCAACATGCTGGGTTGGAGTGTCGTCCTTACGCTAGATGTTGTGGTGATTGGCCCATGCTGGGAATGGTTCCTTCACAGGGATGTTGCTTTTAAAAAGTCCGTGCTCCAGCGGTCCAGGGGCCATCAGGCCCTCAGGCCCCAAGAGCCGCTCCCGGCAGGAGGAATTACGCGCTCCTATTCCCAATTGGGGGAAACGAACCGGACAACCGGGGGGATCCACCACTTAGAGCCAAGGACGAGTGCAAGCTCATCCCGGTACCTGCGGGGAGCAGGCAGGGGGAAGTGGATGTGAGAGGCGCTATAAGCCGGGTCTTGTCCTCCCCACAAGGGGGAGGGCGACCATTTCTCTGGGACCTAGGTCGCCCTAGGCCTCGAACGATCTACCCGGGAGGCTTAAATGGTGCGGGTCGTCACCGTTCCTCCCCTATTCGATCTTTCTCCGGGTGGGGTTTACCTTGCCACTTTCGTCGCCGAAAGCGCGGTGCGCTCTTACCGCACCGTTTCACCCTTGCCGCTCGCTTGCGCGAGGTAGGCGGTCTGTTTTCTGTGGCACTTTCCCTAGGCTTGCGCCCGGTTGGCGTTACCAACCACCCTGACCCGTGGAGCCCGGACTTTCCTCCCCCCGCCGACGCCCGAAGACGCCACGAGGAGCGGCCGCTCGGCCTCTCACATCCGCCCCCAGCATAGGCGGCCGGGGGGGGGAGCCGAGTAGGCTGAAGGGACATCTTCCGGAAGGCCCTCCCTTGATCCCTATGCGCGCATCCCTGCTGACCCTCCTGGCCCTTATAGGGGCGATGACCCCGGTTCTCCCGCCCGCTTTCGGGGCGTCCCCGGGATTTACAGCTAGGGACGACCTGGAGGCAGCCACGCAGGTCTTCCGCGCCAGCGCCCGGGACCGCGACCTGGACAAGCGCAAGGCTGGCCTCGAGGGCATCTTGGCCGTGGGGGGTAAGAAGGCCTGGGCCGTGGTCCAGGAAGAAGTCATGCGCATGCACACCGATGTTGCGGATCTGCGGGAGTTGGTCGATCGCTTGACCTTGCGCAAGGAGAGCGATGAGCGGGTGCTGGCTAACTTGCGCTTGCGGGCGAAGAAGGATGACTCACTAGAGGACGCGGTCAAGAACGCAGTCAAGTGGTTGGAAAGCACAGCGGTGGATCTCTCCCGGCAGGAGCGCAAGTTGCGCCGGGCCCAGCCCTGGCTGAAAGTTCTGAACGAGCGGGGAACCCAGATGGTCTTGGCCATGGGGACTTCAGACCGGCGTTCCATCCACAAGGATTTGGGCAAACTGATCGACAAGAGCGAAATCTGGCCCGAGCGCTTGGCCGGGATTGACCTATTGGGACGCGTGGGCACTGCCGGCGCAGGCCTTGACTTGCACGGGGTGATGGTCGACCTGATGAAGGAACGGGGGCGTTTGCTGAGCAAGTTGCCAAGGGCCGAGGGGGATGCTCTTGAGCTTGAAAGCCGGATGCAGGATGAAGCCGCCAAGAACGGTGGCCGTGTGGGGAGTGGCACCAGCGAGCAGTATAATCGTGCCAAGGTAGAAGGAGCTGTGATGCACGCCTTGATGCTGCGCATGGCCGAGGCAGCGGATGCCTGTGTGTTGGCCAGTTCACGGGCCCTAGCCAGGGAGGATGAAGAAGCGCGTGCGCGGTCGATCAAGGGGCTTGTGCGGTCTCTTTCCAAGCTCAAGGATGGGGCGCGCCTGCGAACCATCGAAATCTTGACAGGTACGGACACGGATCTCGCGCGGAACAGTGCTCTGGCTGTGCTGTTGAACGAAAAAGAGCCAGCGGCCATCGCGCTCTTGATCCGTGGGATGGTGGAACTCGGCGGCACCGCTCCCATGCCCCCCGTATTCATTGATGGACTCTTGACCCGTTGGATCCAGCACGAGGCATGGATCGTGCGGACCGCTGCGGCGGCTGCGATCTCTGATCTGCGGTGCGCCCCCGGGGTGCCGGTCTTGATCGCACGGTTGACCGAGGCGGGAGGCCGCGAGCGAACAGACCTCGCCGCTGCACTGCGGCGCATGACTGGCCAAAAGTTCCTACCCAATACAGCGATTTGGCAGCGCTGGTGGAAGGATGCGGAGGCGACTTTTGAACCCACCGGGGCCGATGCGGGGGACCCACTGGTGGAAGAAGGGGACGGGGGCGGCGTGACCTTTTTTGGCATCCGCACCGAGAGCCAAAACGTGGCCTTCATCCTGGACCTATCGGGCTCCATGAATTTCTCTGTGGTGGTACGCGACAATCCCGGCGACGATCCCACCAGCCCCCCGGATATGCCCAAGAGTGGCGAGCGATCGCGCCTCAAGGTAGCGGTTTCCGACCTAAGTCGCGCCCTCGGGGGCCTGCGGGATGAAGCGACCTTTGCAATCATCATGTACGCCAGTGATGTGCGTCTTTGGGATGGGGGATTGCAGATCATGAATCCCTCGCGGCGGGAGCAAATCGCGCCCTTTCTCGATGGCTTGACCGCGGTCGGGGGCACCAATATTTTCGGAGCCCTGCGTAAGGCCTTCGAGGTGGCCAAGGTCAGTCTGGGGGACAAGTGGTCCAATCCGCCGATCGACACAATTTTCCTTTTGACCGACGGCAAGCCCTCAGTGGGGCTGGTGATCACAGCCGAACCTATTCTGCGTTATGTACGCGAGTGGAATCGGACTGCGGGCATTGTGATCCACACGATCGGACTCTCAGGCGCCCAAGATGCCTATCTTTTGCGTAGGCTGGCGGAGGAAAATGGCGGCACCTACGTGGCCCGCTGATGATTCAATGCCCGTTGGAAATTTTCTACACACTACGATCCCATGCCCAACGAAGACTTCTTCTTAACCAACCTCGAACTGCGCGAATCCAATGAGCAGGGCGATTCCGCTGCTGGTCTATCTCACGATTCCATGAAGGGCATGACGCTCTTGAGCGTGTTGGAACTCGCGGCCCGGGGAGTTCCCCGGGGTGCCGTGACGATCATCCACGATGCAGGGGATGCTGGCGATCGTTACCGGGACTTGGCGGAGGCTCTTGCGGCGGACGCTTGGGCCGTGGCCTTGCCGGATCTACGCGGGCACGGAAGGTCCGAAGGGGAGCGCGGCCACTCGGCGGGCTTGCGCGAAGTCGAGAGGGACTTGGGCGAGATTCTGGATCACTTGGCTTACCGCATGCCCGATGCACCGAAGGTGCTGGTGGGCGTGGGACTGGGCGCCTTGTATGCGGCTCACTTTGCCCTGGCTCGACCGGGAATCTTAGCTGGCTTGGTGCTGGTGAACCCGTTGACCTCCTTGCCGTTCAAGGCTCCCGAAAAGCCCAAGGGACTGTCCAAGTTCTTCAAGAAGGTGACCGGCGAGAGCATAGGCAGCACCGGATACAGCGGGGCTCTTCTGAGCAACGATGCGGAGGTCGCCTCGGCTTGGGATGCGAACCCTCTGACCCACGATCAAATCAGCTTGCGCGCCATCGAAGAAGCTGGGCGCGCCCTGGGCGATTCCATGTGTCGCCTTGGTGAGTTGCAATGCCCAACCCTCGTTCTGCGCGGGGATGGTTTTGCGGGCAAGGGCGATGTTCCCGCCGGCGAATCCCTCGAAGTCCTCGATCTGGAGGGGGCGAGCCATCACCTGTTCCAGGGCAGCGATGCGGGGCGGGGAAATGGAGCCTTGGCCGAGTGGCTCAACCGCGTGCTTCCGGCTCCGGATTGAGGGGCTCGCCCAAGCGCACCCACTCTTCCAAAATCACCATGGCCGCCCAGGAATCGGACCGGTCGCGGATTTCTTGGCCGCGGTAGCCCGCATCATAGAGTCGCACTTCCGCTTCCTTGGTGGAGAGATGCTCGTCCCGCAGGATCACCAAGAGCTGCGGAAATCGGGCTTGGAGCTTGAGCACAAAGGCGCGAATCACCCGCGACCGTTCGCTGTCTGCTCCGTCCGCGTGCAGGGGCAGTCCCATCAAAATCACTCCCAGTTGGCGATCCTCGGCAAGGTGATCGATGGCGCTGAGCAAGGCTTCGCTTTCCCCCGGTCCGTGCCAAGTCTCTAAGGGCTGAATGATCAACCGCAGGGGATCGCTGATTGCAAAGCCTGTGTGCTTGGAGCCTGGGTCGATGGCCAGAACGCTGCCGGTAGGGACCGAGCTCACAGGAACTGGGGACCTTGGGTTTCAAGCAGGTCCACCAACATGCGCACATCTTGGCCGCGTTTGCGGGGCGCCACCAATATTGCATCCCCCGAGCGCACCACCACTAGATCTTCCACTCCCAGTAGGGCGACCAGGGTGTCGGGAGGGGTGTGCACGATGCAGTTCTTCGCGTCCAAGGCCATCAGGTCGCCGCCTCCATCCGCGTGGTTCCCGTGGGAGTCGGCAGGCAGCACCTCGGTCAAACTCTCCCAGGAACCCACATCGCTCCAGGTTAGATTGGCTGGGAAGACCAGCACCTCTTCGGCTTTCTCCAGGATGCCCGTGTCGATGCTGGCAGAGGCTAGGCCTTCGTATGTCTTGGTCAGGTCCGCTTGGTGGGGCGCATCCTTGAGGGCTTCTTTGGTCTTGGGGGCATAACGCCCAAGGGCGGCGTTGATGGCGGAGTTGCTCCACACGAACATGCCGCTGTTCCAAAGAAAACGGCCGGACTCCAGGTATTCAAGAGCCTTTTGGGCATCGGGTTTTTCAACAAAGCGTTGCACCCGATGTGCTTTTGCGTCATCTGCGCCTTGGGTGCCAGTGGAAGGTTGCTCGTCGCCCACCTCGATCCAGCCGAAGCCCGTGGCCGGATGGGTCGGCCGGATGCCCAGGGTGATCAGGGCGTTTGGCTTTTCCTGCGCCGTGCGCGCCGCCGTGTCGAGCAAGTCCTGGAATGCTTTACGGGGAGCCACGATGTGATCCGCAGGGAGCACGATCTGCACAGCATCCGGATGTTTGGCAGTGATGTGTGCGCTGGCGAGGGCGATGGCGGGCAGAGTGTTTTTGCCGCAGGGTTCGGCCAGAATCTGGCTGGGCGAAACCTGCGGGCAGGCCTTGGCTGAGGCTTCCGTGTGTGCTTCACCGGTAACGATCCAGATTTGATCGGGAGAGATCCAACCCTCGAGCCGCTCACAGGTGGCGGCCAATAGGGATTGGCCCGAGGCCACGGGCAAAAACTGCTTGGGCTGGGCCTTGCGACTGGCGGGCCAGAATCGAGTGCCACGGCCGCCGGCCAAAATCACCACGTGAATGTTGGGATTGGATTTGTTGCTCATGTTTTTTACCAGACCCGGGGCAGGGTCGAGAGTGGAGGAATGGGCAGTCGGCGCCCTTGGCGCTCGTGACTGGTGAATCGGCTCAGGATGCCCCGGGCGACCACTGCGGGCCGGCCCATGTCGCCTTCAATGGAAATGCGGATCAACTCATCCTGCAAGAGGTAGATGATCTTGTTCACGAGGCCAAATTTGTCCACCAGGCTGTAGCGTACCTCCATGGAGTAGTCTAATTCTCCTTCCATGTCGAGGGTTCCGTCGCCCACCAGGGATAGAATGTCACTCTTGAGTCGCATACCGCTCATGTTGATCACCCCTCCTTCAAGCTTCAGCCAGGTTTCCATGCTGCCAAAGGTCGCCGTGCTGTCGAAGCCCAGGGTCGCAAAGAGGGCCTGGAAAACCGGGATCGCCCAGAGAGCTGAATCCTTGAGTTCGATGCGTCCGGTTCCGCGCACCCCGAGCAGATTTCCTAGTTCGCCCGACAGGCGTAGATTGCCGTCCAATCGGCCCTCGTTGGCGAACTCCGATTGGAATATGCCCCGGGTCAAACGGCCCACGTCTACGGCGCGCATGATGGCCGAGAGACTGAATGGAAAGGGGGCAGCTAGGTCCATGGAGAAAAAGCTCGCCGTGTTGGCTTGGGAGAGACCTTGGGTCTCCAGCCGGCCTCCTTCAAAGCCTGCGCTGAAGTCCTCAATCACTAGCCTTGGCTTGATGAAGGTTGCCTGGAAAGAGGCACCTTCCAGGGTTCTGCCCGCGAGGGACGCGTTCAGGTCCGCGACCTTGACTCGCACGCGGATCTCATTGTCTTCGCTGATCAAGGTGACCTCTGACTCGCCCAGGCGCTGCACTTCAATGGGCAAACCGAGGGTCATGCTGGCATCCAGAAGGGAAACTCGACCATCAAAGCGCACCTTGGGGGAACCGCCCTGGGGCAGGTGAACAGCCAAAATCCCCGACTCGATGGAGAGCAAGCCCTTGGCCTGCAATTCGTCGATCAAGACCCCTGCGGTTTCGGCCCCAAGCAGCAAATTGAGCTGTTTCTCGCCCAGGTGTATGTTCTGGGCGCTGATGGCGGTGGTGGCGCGCTCCTTTCCGGGGCGTGGGTCAATGACCAAATCGGTCAAGATGGCGTTGGCCCCAGCCATGCTGAGCTCTAGGTGCGGACTGGTGATCAAGCCCTCGCCGGTGAGTTCAATTTGTCCGCGCACGGGGCCGAGCTCCTCTTGGAATCCTGGCAGGGTGATGCGCTCGCAATCCACCCACAGATTCACCGTGCTGGTCTCTTGTCCCGGTTGGACTTGGGCGCTTGCGTCCACAAACCCCGTAATCGTGAGGCGTCCTTTATCGCTGGATTGGATGAGCCTGGAGAGACTGGGGTCGGCGGCGTCGATACCGGCCGCAAAGACTCGGGCTTGCCAGGTATCGAGGGCCTCGCTGGGGCTGCTGACACTGACCAGGGGAACCGTAAATTCTGGACTCCGAGCCCGTAGGGCCAGTCGTAAGCCAGAGGCATCGAAGGGTTCTCCGTCCAGGGCCAATAGGCCCCTGAGGCTTGCTTGGGTCGTGAGCCGTACGGGAGCTACTTGTTCCCCGAGGACCTGGACGCTGAGGCCGCTTTCCTGGGTCTTGAGTAGAGCTTCGAGGGTGAAGGGCTGCTGCTCTTCCGCGCGCCACGCCGAAATCGTGGCGGAACAAACCGCTTCACTGATTTGCTCTGTAAGGCCAGCGCCCATGCGCGCATCCGTCTCGATGAACAACTCCGCGACGGCAGGAGAGCTGAGGTCGATGCCCTCTAGGCCAAACTGCAACCAAGAGGCGCGTCCGGGCTCGGGACCAAAGCTGATCATGCCCTTCAGGTCGGTTTTGGTGGTGAAGGGCGCGCTGAATCCGCTTAGGTTTAGGCGCACCGCACCGGATTGCTCGGTCAGGCTGACCGGAGTGACTTGAACTAGGACCTGTCCCGTGGCTTGGTTCAAATTCAAGTCCCCCGCGGCCCAGTGGAAGGACGTGTCCTTGAAATTCAGGCGAAGGTCGGTGGAAAGGGCCTGGTGCGCACGAATATTTTGCAGGACCAGATCAAAGTCGATACTGCCGCCCTGGGGGTTGTATTCGGGCCGAATGAGGCGAACGGTTTCGATTCCCGCGAGCCCATCCAGGCCGGCAAACAAGTCCTCTCCCAAGTCGAATTGTTCTCCGGCAATGGAGAGCAGCATTTCCATCGGGGCGTGCTGTTCGGGCGGAGACTGGTCGCGCCAGTTTCCTCGGATACGGAACATGCCAGCAACGCGTGCGGGTCCCGTCGGGTGCTGGCCTCGTAGATTGACCAGGGCGAGTTCTTCACCTAAGTAGTCACTAGGGGTGTATCCGTGCAGCACGAGGCCAGAGAGGTTTGTTACCCGGGCAGGGAACCCCTTGTTGCGCACACCGCCAGCTTCCAGGTTTGGACCTCCGAGGTAGGCCGCGCTGGTTTCCTCGTGAGGTCGAATCACGATTTGGCGGGGAATCAAAATTTCCGGGCGCTCCCCCTTCCAGGCCTCCTGGGGCACGGTGAGCCAAGCCAAAGCTTGTCCGCCTCCTTTTGGCTGCAGCATTCCCTCTAGGTCCGCAACTATTTCGGCGCGGCCAAGGAGGGGCAGAAGCTCTTGTTCCCAATCCATGCGCGGGATTTCAAGCCAGACCTCGAGGTCTTGGTTCGGAGATGCCTCGCCTCCCGCGCGGGCGAGCACAGTTGCCTGCAAATCCCCAAGCCCAAGCGTCGCGCGGGCGCGCATGCTGACGTCTTCAATCTGGCCCTCGCCGCTGATACGTAAATCCCCATGGAGCGCCGCCTGCAGGTCCAAGTTCCCGTCCACCGGGAAATCGGCGTTCGGCAGACCGAGGTTATGGGGGGGCAGGATCGCGTGTCCTTCGTTGAGCCCCATTTCAAGGTGCACATCCAAAGACTGGTCTTTATCGCCGCGGACTAGGTTTGCGCGCAGCTGCACCGGCCCGCTGGCTTGCCAGGAAGCGAGCTGCTCGCCGAATTCCGCGGGCATCCAAGGTTGGTCCTGGAGGAGCTCCAACAGGATTCCTTCGCAGGCGGCCCGGGCTTGGAACTGCCCCTTATCCTTTATCGTGGAATGAAAAAAGAGCGGTGCGTTCGTGGTTGGTGCATCCTCTAGTTTGCCTTGAACGGTCCAGATACCCCGGTGACTCTGGGCTCCCATGTCTAAGACCCCTAGGTTTGCCCAGTCACCTTCTTCAGTGCGCACATGCACTTCGACCCCATCCACTTGCAGGGGGGGCGTCTCGGAGAGGGGGGCAGCGGGGGTCTCTTGATCATTGATCTGCGAGAGTTCCCCCAGAAACGACTCCGAGAGGAACATGGTTCCGCCCTCGGCCACAATCCCGTCGATCCCCAAGCCCCGTTCGGCTTTCCAGCCCACAAAGAGGCGCAGCCGCTCAATTTCGAGGCGCCCGGCCAGGCCTTCGAGGGTGACCCCGTGCAGGACTAACTCGCGGCCGAGGGGCGCGAACCCGAAGTCGCGCACTTTCACTTTGAGGCCGGGCCCCACTCTGCTTTGCACCAGGCTCGTGAGGGCACCAGTTGTCACATTCGTGTCGACCAGCAGGCCCCATGTGCCGAGCGCTAACAACACAAGCCAGCCGCCCAAGGCCATCAAAAGCCACGCCATCCGGCGACCGGGTCCGGAGGAACGGCCGCTCTTGCTAGGGCCTTTGGTTGGGGGCGTTTGAGTCACGGAGCTAAGGATATATCACCCGTATGGGGTAAGTCCTCGGGGAGAGTCACGGAGGGGAAAGTCTGCTTGGAAGCCTCGCCCGCTTGCGCTGGCAAGAGCAAGTCCCCTCCTTCCCGGGGCAGGCGTACTACCCGGGGACCGATGGAGCATGAGATCTCATAGGGAATCGTCCTTGCTCCGCGGGCCATCTGGGCGAGGGTGATGTGCTGGGTCCCTTGGGTTCCGATCAGAGTCACCTGATCTCCCACTTGCACCCCTTCGATTTCGGTTACATCCAGAGTCACATAGTCCATGGAGATACGACCGATGAACTGCGCCCGTTGGCCACGTAGCAAGCCTTCGCCGCGGCCAGCCAAAGAGAACGGCACGCCATCCGCATATCCCACTGGAATGGTCGCCACCCGAGTCTGTCGGCGGGCGATGAAGTCCGGCCCGTAACCAACCGAGGTCCCGGGGGGAATGTCCTTGAGCATCACCACTTGGCTGTGAAAGGAGAGCACAGGTTGAAGATCTCGCTGCTCTGCTCCGCCTGCCGCCGCAACTCCCAGGGCGGCGATTCCGATGCGCACGGTGTTACCCACCAGGCGAGGTGCGCTGAAGAGCGTAGCCGAATTGAACCCGTGCACCCATCCGCGCCACGGTCCACGGCGTTTGAGTTCGCGGTGCACCCGCCTGAGGTCATCCATCTGTTCAGAGGTTCTGGGAGACCATCCAGCCGGATCCACAACGTGGGTCATGAGCCCAACCATCTCGATGTTCGGGGACTCATCGAGGGCATTGAGCAGGGCGTTCGTGCGCAGGCTGGGTACACCCAAGCGGCCCATGCCAGTGTCCACATTCAGGTGCACTTGGGCGCGTACTCCCAAGCGTCCCGCAAGTTGATTTAACTGCACACAGCGGTCGAGGGTGTGCAAGCCGATGTGGATGTGCTCGCGCAAGCAGGAGGCCAACTCGGTCTCGATCACGGTGCCCAACACCAAGATCGGCAGATTGATCCCCATGGCACGCAGTTCCAGGGCCTCTTCTGAAGTCCCGACTCCTAGGGCACCGATGCCGCTTTTCAGGGCGTGGTGTGCAATGAGGGCAGCCCCATGTCCGTAGGCATTGGCCTTGACCACCAGCAAGACGCGCGTACCTGCGCCAGCCCGTTGTCGGATGACTCGCAGGTTGTGGGACAGGGCATCGAGGTTGATCTCGGCCCATGCCCGATGGGGCTGCATAGGGTGGTGCTGCACACTGTCGAGGATAGTGCCCAGAGTCGCCCATTCAAGGCTTTGCGAGGTCCTAGTCTCTTTGTTTTGAGGAGGCAGTGGCGATTTGGAGACCAGCAGCGGTCTTCCATTTCCTCAGGATGAAGCGCCAGATTGGTTCCAGCCACCTATCTGCGCCCTGCAAACCCGGCTCTAGCGCCTTTTCTTGAGGGAATAAACCGCCGATTGCTTTTCCTAAGACAGTTGACATGGGGATGGTTGGTCGCCACTCTCTC
>CALEMP010000105.1 GCA_937910685.1 uncultured bacterium | reverse complement strand
GATTCGTTTGTTCATGGGTAAGGGCGTCGCGGTGACCTGCGGTGAAGGTCCGCCCGGACTGAACATTACCCCTCTGATCAGAAGCGGGTCCCGGAGTCCCTGTTCAAGACCAAATTCACCCGCTGGACGCGTTCACAGCCCACGGGTGGGGGTGGGGAAGTCTCAGATCGGGAAAGATCGGTGGGGGTTTGACCGCCACACGCGTTACAACTCCAGCGCAGGAAGCTCTTAGCCCATGGGGTAGAGTATTCCAATACTAGATCTGCCGTCTTACCGGCCGCGGCTCTAGACCCAGCCCCTGAACCGGAAAGCAGACCCTTGTCCCATGCAAAAAACGAACTGGATTATTGTGGCTTGCCTGCTTGGCTTCATTGGCGTTGCCCTTGGCGCTTTTGGGGCCCATGGCCTGAAAGAGACCTTGGCAGAGGGCCAACGGGCTGAGTGGTGGTCCACCGCCGTGGATTATCACATGTGGCATGTGATGGGAATTCTTTTCGCTGGCTTGTTGCATGAGCGCAGGGGGCGTGGCGCAGGAGCTGCTCTTGCCTTCTCCGTGGGCATCCTTATTTTTTCCGGAAGCCTCTACGCCATGGCCTTAGGGGCTCCCAGTTGGTTTGGTGCAGTAACACCAATTGGCGGCCTCGGGTTCCTTTGCGGTTGGATTCTGCTGGGCCTTGCTGGTCGTAGGGTTGACTAGCCGGTTGGCCTAACCCGCGGGCAGCGCTGGCTTAGCTGTGCGCTTGACCAGTTCCTCGTAAGCCGCGGAGAGGGCAAGGGTTCGGGGCCCCGGTTTGCCTTGACCGATGCTTGCCCCAGAAAAACGAACCACGGGTAGGATGCCGCGCACGGATGAGCTCAAGAAGGCCTCGTCCATTTGCTGCACTTGGTCTTGGTGCACGGACTCCTCAATCACCTGAAAGCCAAGGTCCGTTGCGCAGCTCAGCAGGGTCTCGCGGGTGATCCCCCCCAACATGCCGGTCCCGGCGGTGCGCAGGGTATCCCCCTCAAAGCAAGAGAAGTTGCTCATGGCACCTTCGAGGCAGTTGCCGCCTTCATCCAAGAGGATCGGTTCAAAGTCATCCTGGTGGGGCCGTTCATAGGCAGTGCGCGCGGCAATGAAGGCCGTGCCCTTAATAATGGGGGAGGTGCGTGTCAGTTCCGCCGTGGGATAGACGCCGACTCCTCGACGGTAAATTTCCTCAGAGGGCAGCTCAAGAGGGGAAAAGCTGATGAGCACCGTGGACCGTAAGTCGAACTCTGGCTGGGGATGTGGCAGGAAATCGATCCGCACCTTTGCAGCCCCATTAAAGTGGCGCGCGGCGGCATCAATGCCCGCGCGTAGATCATCCTTTTGGAAACCGGGCAGTCCAGAAGCGCGACAGCCAGCTGCGCCCCGGGCGAGGTGTCGCTCCAAGCGGAAAAAGCGAATGTGATCCCGCGTGCGTAGGGCCTCGTAGGTTCCTTCCGGCAGATTCAGGAGGAGCTGCTCCAGTCCGTCAGCAGCCCGCGGGAATTCAAGGGTGCGCAGTTGGGCTTCATGCCATTCATAGATTGCAGGCTTGGACTCACCCATCAGCCTTGACCATCAGCCTTGACCATAGCGTGCAAAGCATGGGCGATCCGATCGAGCTCCTCGTCGGTTGTGCAGGCCGGAGGTAAGGCATAGAGCGTGTCACCTAGGGGCCGTAGCAAAACACCGTTGTCCTGGGCGACCTTGCGCAGGACTTGGCTACGCATGGCAAGGTAGCCTTCGGGTTGATCGCCGCACAACTCAAAGGCAACCATGCCCCCCAGTTGCCGCAGGTTGCGCACCCTGGGGTTGCCTTCAAGGTCTTGCATGGAATTCAACAGCCGCTTGCCCATGCGCTCGAAGAGTCGGGGCGTGTCACGTTGGGCGATCAAGTCCAGGGAAGCCAGGGCTGCGGCGCAGCCCACCGGATGGGCGGTGAAGGTGTGCCCGTGAAAGAATGCCCGGGACCGATCGGTGGAGAGAAACTCCGCAAAGAAGTCTTCCCTAGCGAGGGTTGCGGATAGGGGGAAGAGGCCCCCGGTGAGCCCCTTTGCCACGCACAAAATATCGGGTTCGACTCCCTCTTGCTCACAAGCAAAGAGGGTTCCCGTGCGGCCAAAACCGGTGAACACCTCGTCTGCGATGAGGGGTATGCCTCGGCTACGGGCGGCTTGCTCTAAGCCTTTGAGGAAACCGTCGGGTTGAATCTTCATGCCCGCTGCACCCATCAGGCGCGGCTCAACAATGATGCCTGCGGCTTCGTCTCCCAGGGCATCCAGCGCGGCTATGGCCTCATCCTTATCCAGGCCGACCCGGCGCACATCAAACAACAGGGGCTTGAACGACGCGAAGAACGGGTCCGGGTCGCCCACGGACATGGCCCCAAAAGTGTCGCCGTGGTAGGCCCCCTCGAAAGCCAAGAAGGTGTGGCGCTTTGGTTGGTCGCGCAGGACCCAACGTTGAATCACCATCTTGAGCGCGACCTCTACCGAGGTGCTGCCATCATCCGAGAAGAACACGCGACTCAGGCCGGCGGGTGCTAGCTCGCAGAGCCTTTCGGAAAGACGGACGGCGGGTTCGTGGGTTGCTCCTGCGAAGAGCACATGGTCGAGGCGCGCGTACTGGTCGTTGATCGCCTGCAGGATCGTGGGTTCCCCGTGACCGTGGAGAATTGCCCACCAAGAACTGATGCCATCGATCAGTTTGCGCCCACCTTCCAGTTCAATTTGCGCACCCTTCGCGCCTACCACCGCAAGGGGGTCGCTTTCGAGTCCGTGTTGGGTGAATGGGTGCCAACAGACTTTCTTGTCCCGGGTGATCAGGTTGCTCATGGGATTAGTGTGCCTAGGATCTTAGCTAGACCCGAATCGGAAGCCCAGGCCTGGAGGGTCTCGTGACCCAGGGGCGACAGGATGGGCAACTCGACCACCGGACAATTCGCCCTATGGGCAAGGGTTGTTCGGTTGGAGTCATGGGGCGGTCCCACCAGGATCAAAGCCATGGGGTAGAGGTTGCGTGTGGCGAGGGCTTCCAGGGTCAAGAGCGTGTGGTTCAAGGTTCCAAGGCCCGAGCGCGCCACAAGCACCAGGGCTTCTTTGCGGCCCGTACACCAATCAGAGGTCAGGACCTGGGGCGTAATCGGCACATGCAGGCCACCCGCTGGCTCGACCACCAGCACACCGCTGCCCTGATCTTGCAATTGTTGGTTCAGCCACTTGTCCAAACCTTGAAAGTCGATGGGGGCATTCGCCTCGGCGGCAGCCTCATGGGGCGAAGCCGGTAGGGGAAGTTCAACTGCGGGAACACTGCATGCGACCCCCGGTACGAGCCGCTGGACCTCTGCCGTGTCACAGGAGCCCGGATCGGCGGTTCCGGTTTGAATGGGCTTGCAGTAACCGGACTTCCCAAGGGGGCGCAACACGTGCAAGAGGCCAGCGCTTACAACGGTCTTGCCCACATCCGTGTCGGTTCCCAGAACCCAAAGCGCCTTGGCAGTGGGGACCTCTTGGGCTTGAACCGGCCTCGGCGTCCAGTCCATGCTCCTCAGCCCCGCAACCAGTTGATCCACCTGGGCGAAGGTCTGGGTCGCGTGCAAAACAATTCGAATGCGGCTTTCGTTCGCGGGCACGGTGGGTGGCCTGACCGCCCGGACCTGAAAGCCCAATCCGCGCAGTTGTTCGGTGATCTCCATGGCGCGCAGGCTTCCACCCACGGGGATCGGGACGATTGCTCCTGCTGGTGTGGGCAACTGGAGTTCCTTGGCCAAGTGCTGGGCAAGGGACCGCAGGTAACTGCGCCCATGATCGAGTTCTTGGATGCGCTCGATAGCACCGCAGAGGGCCCCGGCCACTGCTGGAGCGAGAGCGGTGGTGAAGAGGAAGGAGCGCGCCCGACTGAGCATCAGCGTGCGCAATTCAGGGCTCCCGAGTACAAAGGCGCCTGCGCAACCAAGGGCCTTGCCACCGGTCACGATGCGGCCCACAAGGACTTTTGAGATGGCGCCTTCCTCAAGTGCTTGAGCCCAAGCTCCGCGTCCATTGGGGCCCACCACTCCCACCGAGTGGGCTTCGTCAATCAACAACCAAGCGTTGTACTCTTCCGCTAACTGGGATAGACGCACCAGGTCTGGCGTCGTTCCATCCATGCTGAAAATGCCCTCGGTCACGATCAGCCGTCGGCGTGCGCCCCTGCTTTGTTTCAGAGCTGCCTCCAAAGCGTGCGTGTCCCGGTGGGGAAGAATGACGCGCCGGGCTCGGGTGAGGCGCGCGCCGTCAATCAGCGAGGCGTGCAGCAAGCGATCGCAGAGGATCACATCTTTTGGACCCACCAGAGTGCCCAAGACCCCAGAGCAAGCCTGCCAGCCAGAGGGGAAGAGCAACGCGGACTGGGCATCAAGCCAAGCCGTCACCAGGGATTCGGCTTCCCGGTGCAAATCCGTGTCGCCTCCCAATACCCGGGAAGCTCGGGCTCCGGCCCCTTCCCGATCGAGGGCGTCTTTTGCCCGACCAATTACATGGGGATCCTGGGAGAGACCAAAGAGGTCATTGGTGAACCAATCACCATTTTCTGGAGCCGTCACCGTTTCGCGACGTTCATCTGCCTGGTCCACCCGGGCCAGATCCTCCGCAAGCTGCGTTTGGATGGACAGCATGGTGCCTTGGCGTTCTAGCCCTCTTGGACTGGATTCATGCCAAGTCGTTGAAAGAGGTCTGCATCATTGGAGCGGCCGCGCCCCTTGGTGGTCAGGAGTTTTTCCCCCAGGAACACCGAGTTCGCACCGGCCAAGAAACACATGCTCTGGGCCTCTTCGGTCATGGACTCGCGGCCGGCGGAAAGACGCACCGTGGACTTGGGCATCATGATGCGGGCGGTGGCAACCATGCGCACGACTTCGTCCCAGGGAAGGGGGTCTTGGTTCTCCAGGGGCGTTCCCTCCACGGGCACCAACGAGTTGATGGGTACTGACTCAGGCGCCGGGTCGAGGGCCGCCAGCTGGGCAAGGAACTCTGCCCGCTGCTCCCGCGTTTCACCCATGCCGAGAATGCCGCCGCAGCAAAGGGAGAGGCCCGCATCTCGCGCGACCTGCAGAGTGTCGAGTCGCTCGTCATAGGTGCGCGTGGTCACGATGTTCTGGTAATGACTGCGCCCCGTGTCGAGGTTGTGGTTGTAGTAATCTAGGCCCGCATCTCGCAGGCGTTCGGCTTGGGAAAGGTCGAGCATGCCCAGGGTTGCGCAAGCCTCGAGCCCTTCATGTTTGACCGCGCGAACCATTTCAAGTACCCGGTCGAAATCAGGGCCGTCCTTTACACCGCGCCAAGCAGCGCCCAGGCAAAGTCGATCGGCTCCCGATTCCCGCGCTTTCTTAGCTTCGGCTCGGACCGAGTCCAGATTGGTCAAAGCTTCCCGCGCCAGGCCCGACGAGTGGTGAGCGCTTTGGGAGCAGTAGCCACAGTCCTCTGGGCAGGCCCCGGTCTTGATCGAGAACAAGTGCGCACACTGGATGCGCGCAGGGTCGTGGTTGGCCCGGTGGACGGTGGCTGCTTCGAGGATCAATTCGAGCAGGGGCTGGTTCAGGAGGCCAATTGCCCGCTCAAGGAGCGGATTGGGCTGGGTGGTGGTGGGAGGGGCGGACATGGAGCGTCCATGATAGCGCATACCCCGGTGCGGGGGAATCAGTATCCTCTTCCCCATCATGGCGAACCAACCTCCGACGACCTACTGGGACTACATCCGCGTGGAAGATTTGCTGGGCCTTCAGGGGGGGCTTGGGAATGACGAGAGCACCCTCGAAGAAGAGGAGCTGCTCTTCATTACGGTGCACCAAGTTTTTGAGCTCTGGTTCAAGCTCGTGCGCACAGATATGGCGGCGGCGCGGGATCTGTTCATGAGCCCAAGAGTCTCCGAGCAGGAGCTTTCCCAGGCGGTGTCGCGCCTGCGTCGGATGACCACGATTTTCAAAATGGGTGTGAAGCACTTTGAGTTGGTCGAGACCATTGGCACCCGCGAATACTTGGCCTTCCGTAACAAGCTCATGCCCGCCAGCGGTTTTCAAAGTGCCCAGATGCGCCAAATCGAAGTGCTGTTTGGGCTCGATGATGATGAGCGCGTTCCCCTCGGGGCTCCCGGGAGCCACATCGCGGCCTTGCGTGATCCCGACGGATCTGAATCGAGTGCTCTCAAGCATTTGCGAGAAACCCAGGCGGATGGTCCAAATCTGCGTGATGCTGTGCGGTCCTGGCTCGAACGTACCCCTATCGATGGGGTCGCCCATGGGGATGCCAAGTCAGCTGAAGCGCGCGAAGGTTTTTTGAAAGGTTTTCTAGAGAGCCAGCGTGCGGAGGTGAGCAAGGCTCGCGCGCGTGCCAGGGAGGTTGCCTCCGAGGCAGATCACGAACGACTCGACAAACTTTACGATCGGGAGATTGCCTCGACCGAGGCCTTCTTGCGAGGAACCGATGTGAAGGATGACCCCCAACGAGTACGTGCACGGGTGGCCATGTTGTTCATTGAGACCTACCGTGAGCTCCCGCTCCTTGCTTGGCCGCGTGAAGTCCTCGCGGGTATCATCGAAGTGGAACAGGCATTCCTGGTCTTCCGCCAACGCCATGCGCGCATGGTCGAGCGCGTCATTGGGCGTCGGGTAGGAACCGGGGGCAGTGCTGGCGTCGATTACCTCGACAAAACCGCGCTCGAGTATCGCGTGTTCCGGGATTTGTGGGCTGTTCGAACTCTCTTGCTACGAAGAGAGGCCGCCCCCCATCTTGGGGAAGCGGCCTTCTATGGATTCAGCGCAGAGGAGTGAACTACTCGTTGCCGGTAAGCTTCGGTTGGATCAGAAGGTGACTGCGATTCCGTCCGAGAAGTTTGAGGTGCCTGGGCCGGCACCGCCATCGCGGTACCACAGCTGGAAGTTCCAGGTGGCGCCAGCTGAAATTATTCCCCCAGGAGGGTCCGGGAGGGCCTGGCCCACGTCGTAGCCAGAGCCGACCGATGAGGTACCAGCGAGGTTCTGAAAGACGCCAGCCCCATCGAATTGTCCGATCGAACTAAAGCCGGGTCCCGCTGAGGCGGTGAAGCGTCCGATCGGAGCAGAAAGGCAAAGGCGGCCGCCGCTGACCGGGATACCCGGGTCGACTGAGGCGGCTGCGACGAGGAAGTACCCGAACTCCGCTGCGGGGCCCCCGGTAGCATCCAGGTGGAACAGCCCGGGGCCACTGAAGGTCGAGCCCCCCAAGGTAGCTGCGGTGCCGCTCGAATTCAGGTTGGCCGGGTTGCAGAACAGGGAAGGTCCGCCGCCCGTGCCAACGGTCACGCTAAAGTCATCGTAGAAGACCTCGCCGGTGTTGTTGTCTGCGGGGAACAGGTCGAGGGATGCGATCTCGGCGACGCCTACTGTCGAGACGCCAATGGACCAGGTGTACTCACCCATCAGTTGGTTGTCGTAATAGATGAGGCAGGTGTCGGCGTCCAGGTCGATTTCTGCGCGTAGTTCCACCCATGCGTCGAAGACGATCGGAATAGAGTTGGGGCCTTGGATAACTGCCGCGCCATTGATGTCGGGTGTCGCCAGCAAGGTGCTGCCGTTCATGTTGACTTGCACGGACCAGCTGTAGGGCCCGCCGGGCGCAAACTGGTTCAGCATGATCCAATAGGTCGTGCCGCCAAAGCTGTTCGGGATGTACTGCTTGCAGCTGAAGACCCATTGACCGGATGTGTACGGACCACCCAAGGGGTTTACCGTGTCCGAGCAAAAGGCGCAATTCGGATCGCCACTGCCAACAACACTCATGGCGTTGCTGCCGGTCGCTGCTTGGGTCGTTGTGACCTTGTTGTAGAGGGTGTTCACGCCGTCCCAGTTGCCCCAGGAGCCTTGGCCTTCAACGGGTGAGCCATTGGCGTAGGATTCGAAACCGTCCGAGTATTGGGCGGAGGCGGAAGATGCAAGTGCGACGAATATGGCCGCAAGAAGGATGTTGTTTTTCATTTGGTTTGAGGGGAGGATCCAGAAGAGGGGTCAACATTGGCCCGACCCGTTTGAGTCTAACGAAAGTCTCGCACTCTGGGGTATATGTGCCTCTTGGTACCTAGAAACCGACTTGAACGCGCACTAGCAACATGTCTAGACCCTCATCTTGGCCCGCAAGCCTAGAACTTCGATAGTGAAGCATGAGGCGTGAGCGGGGGGTGAAATGCAGGTTCAGCCCACAACCCCAGTCAAATTGGGCTCCACCTTGAATGTTGCCGGCGTCCAAATTTGTGAATGCAATTTGCGCGGCAAACTCCGCTGCCACTCCGTCTTTGGTGGGGTTCGCCCTTCCCCAGCGTCCTCGCAAGGAATCCCAGCGCGGCGGTTGCTTGTCTAGGGAAAGTGCCGCAGAGACCTGGGCGCCCGAGAGAAAACTTCGGTCCTGGTCAGGTGAATGCACGGACGCGCCCATGATTTCCGCAACGGTGGTCCAGGGGCCACGCGCATGGGCGAACTCCAAGCCAAGGGTAGTCGCGCGGGCTGCTGGTAGAACACCTGTGTCGATCAAGCGCGGAGAGCTATGGGTGCCGGGCTGCGCAGAAAACCTAAGTCCGCTTTCGTTGCCATCCCGGTAGCTGGCTGACAGTCCCAGGTGGATGAACCCATTGCCTTCTTCGGGTGCTCCGTGCAAACGGGCGCTGATCGCGCGTTCCCCGTTCGGCTTATGGAGGACATCACTGCTGCCGCCAAAACCCCCAAGGGCCCAATGAACGACCTGTCCCCCGTGGGCCATGAGGCCCACATTACGCCCGGGGGTAAACGCTTGGGTTGGCGCCGAGCGCTCGGGGAAGGGAAGGCTCTCAAGGCTCGTCTGACCCTCGAGGCCCATGGGTTCGCGGAAGTAACCAGCCCGAGCGCGAAAAGGCGCGCCGATCTCCCGGTCCAGATAGAGCTCCTTGAATTCGAAATCGAATGACCCTCCTTCGACCTGGGCCTTCCATTCGATCTCGGCGGGAAGCTCGCCGTTGATCTTCAGGCGCAGGGATCGCAGGGAATCCGGGGGGGCATCAAGCCCGGGGAAATCGAGAATGATGCGCCCATGGAAGGTGGGCCCTTGCTGGGCAGCGAGGGCAGTGGCATCAAGAGGGATCAGCCCGCTCCAAAGGACGAGCAGTCCTAGGAGTGGGCTTGTCCAAGGCCGGCCGCGAAGGTCGGTGAGACCCATCAAAAGTCAACTTGGAATCGCAGCAGGAGAGCGTCGTAATTGGACTCCGCCCCGCCCTCGTCGATGTCCGCCATCACGTAGTTCAGCATGATCCGTGAGTTGCGGCCGGTGTACCAGTTGATGCCGATGATTAGGTCGTCCACTTTCACCGTATCGGCGCCCTCTCCCTGGCTGTGGTCGAGGCGGGCGGTGAGCTCGTAGGCACCACAAACCTTTGAGGGTACGACCCGCGAGAACACCCCGCCAGACTTGCTGTAGGGGCGGTGTTCGCCGGTCAGGAACCAGCTGGCCGTGACGTAGTAGCCGTTGACCTCTGCATCGTTGAGCGTGTCAAAGGACTGACTGATGTACTCGGCTTGAAGGCTGAAGGGTCCGTTGAGCCAGGCGGCTTCCAGGCCATAGAGGGTGGAATCCTGAGCATTTACGTCACCATCGGCCAATGTGACGCTACCCGCCATATGGTGTCCGGGGCGAGTGCTGATACCCGTGCCGGATCCGCCCCGGCTGGAGCCGGATGCCCCCACATGCAGAGAATCCGAGAACAGGTGCGTGGCTCGACAGGTGGCGCTCCATTGGCCGGAGGTGTCACTGAATCCGTTCGATACGTCCTTGAACAAGCCAAAAGCCAAGGTGGTGTTGTCATTGATCTGCCTTGAAGTGCCCACGCCCGAATTTCGGCCGGGGTTAATCGCGTTAACGATGCCAGCTCGCTCGATCATGGTGATGTACTTCGACGAGGTCATGTAGTTCAGCGACTGGGGCTCCTTGAAGTGCCCAACCCGTACCCCGTACAGATCATCGAACTCCATGTACAGGTCCTTGATGGCAACTTTCCCGTCCTTATTGGCCAAGTCATAGTTCGCCTTGTAGGAGACGTTGCCGTTGAGCCTCCCTTTGATGTAGATCCGCGCGGTACGGACCTCAGCTTGGCTACCCCCGAGCTTGTCCTCGCCGGTTTGCCAGCCCAGGTCATACATGATGCGGCCGCCAATCTTGAAGGTATTGGAGCCGTCGGTGTCGCTGAGTTGGAGGCCGTCCTTGTAGGTGACCGTCCAAGTATCATCAACCGTTTCGCTGGCAGGCTCTGCGTCTAACTCCGACCAGGGGCCGTTCTTATCGTCGGCGAAGGTGAGGGGGGTGAGCGCGAGGACCACGAGGGTGCTGATCAATTTTATTTGGGGTTTCATCTTTGAGTTGGGCTCCTTGGGCCCGGGGGGATTTTGTGGGACGGATTATTATGGGTGGGCCGGTCATGGTCAAGCGGTTACTAGACCTGTGGTTGCGTGAGAATCGGGGTCCACGGCCCCTCACACGCACTTTCTCTCTTTGAGGCGCCTATTCAGATTGGGCTGGCAGTTATGGGGGGGGTGCCCCATCATGGGCGAGTTGTCCATCATGAGGCAACTCCCTATTAAGGACCTTCGTGGAATCGCTCAATTCAACTCCTGCCCATCACGCCGCCCTGAAATTCTCAGGAGGGCGTGATTTGCTCTCTATCGACTCTCTTCACCGGGGACATATTCACGAAACATTCATCAGCAGCTGGAGCATGCAAGGCGAAACCTGCCGCATGTTGCACCAGCGCATGAATGATCAAATCTTTCGCGACATCCCTGGCCTGATGCACAACATCAAGCGCGTGACCGAGCAGCTGCGCCTTGACACCTGGCGCGCTCGTGACCATGAACTCGAAGTCCTTGAATTGGTTGCCACCAACGAGGGCGAGGCATGGGCGGTGTTGCCCGACGGTGCTTGGCGCACCTATATCTTCGTGGATGACACGGTCACCTACGACCATTGCCAAGGAATCGAACAGGCCTATGGGGCAGCGGTTGCTTTTGGGAACTTCCAAGCGCGGCTCTTTGACTTGGATGCCCGCGAGTTATCGGAGACGATCCCATTCTTCTTCAGTTCAACCCATCGCCTGCGGCAGTTTCAGGCTGCTCTGCGGGCCGACGTAAAGGATCGCGCACGGACGGTGCGTCCCGAGATTGATTTCGTCCTAAAGCACGCGCATTTGCTGGAGATTGTGGAGACCGGTCAAGCCCAGGGGCGTATTCCAGTGCGCGTAATTCACGGGGACACCAAGCTGAACAATGTTCTCTTTGACCAGACAAGTGGTGCGGCCCGTTGCATCGTGGACCTGGACACCTGTATGCCTGGTTGGTCGCTCTATGACTTCGGCGACTTGGCCCGCTTTGCCGCCGCCGAATCTGCCGAGGACGAGCGTGACCTAACCCAGGTTGGCGTCAATCAAGAAATCCTAGGCGCACTGAAAACCGGCTGGATGGACAGCGCCGGAGCGTTTTTGAATGCAGACGAGTTAGAGCTGATGCCCCTTGCGGCGGCGATCGTGACCCTGACCGTGGGCGTGCGATTTTTGACCGATCACTTGGCAGGTGACGAGTACTTCAAGATTAAGCGTGAGAACCAAAACCTGGACCGGGCCCGGGTGCAGTTTGAAATGGTGCGCATCATGGAGCACAACAGGGCTGCGGCCAATTCTGCCCGCTAGTCTAGGTGCCCCATGTCGGAGGCCCCCATTTCGACCTTGCCGTCGGGGAAATACTCTTTCCAGCGATCGTTCACCATCTTTGCGGTCGTGTCATCGCAGAACAATTCCTCGGGATAGGTGGCCTTCATGCGTGCATCGATCACGAGGGGGAAGGAATAGGACGCATGGGTGCCGATCAGACGCACTTCCCGGGGGACAATGTCTTGGCCCGGGTCGAAGCGCGTGAAAGTCGTCCACAGGAAGTTTGCACTGCTGCGGGTCGCGCGCTCCGCATCATCGGAGAGGATCACCAACGGCCAATCCTTGAGGGCATCTAGCTTGGCGATGCGAGCCGCTGCATCGGGATCTTCATCGTGGGATGCGGTCTGAACCACGAGGGCGCCCGGGGTGAACACTTTGGCGTCACGGATTCCAGCTCCCAGGTCGCCGGACACCGTGTCGGGCAAAGATCGGCGTGCTTCGCCCAATCCCAGCAATACGCCCTTGGATCCCCGATGGCGCACGGGCCCCGAATAGTCCAAGGAATCCATGGACAGGTTGGGGAGGATCAAGAGATCCGTGCGCGGGTCTGTGCGCTCCAGGACATGACGCAGGGTGGCGGCGAAATCCTTAAGGTCCACTTCACCATCGGTGAGCAAGAGGAATTTGGTCAGGGAGATCTGGCCTTCCCCAAGGATGCGGAAGGCCGATACAACAGCTTCCCTTTCGTACCGCTCCCGCACAATCGCCGCTGAAAGCGAGTGGTATCCGGTTTCTCCGTAGCTCCACAGGTCGATCACTCCGGGCATAACCTTGGGCAACAGCGGACCCAGCAGGTCTTGCAGGTAATCTCCGAGGAAGAAATCTTCCTGGCGAGGCTTGCCCACCACCGTCGCGGGCCAGATGGCATCCTTTCGACGGTGAAGGGTGTCCACTTTCATCCAGGGGTAGTCGTGCTTTTCAGAGTAATAGCCGTAGTGGTCGCCAAAAGGACCTTCGGGTTTGCGGGCTCCTGGTTGGATGGATCCTGAAAGCACGAACTCTGCCCCAGCGGCAATCGAGCGGCCTTCCCGGGAGCGACACATGGGCAGGCGTTGCCCCAAAAGTAGGGAAGCCAGCAGCAACTCCGGCACATTCTCTGGCAGGGGTGCGATGGCGGCGAGCATCAGTGCTGGCGGCCCGCCCACGTGGATGTCGACGGGAAGCGCTTGGCCGAGTTCTTCGGCCCGGGAAAGGTGAAAGCCTCCGCCCTTTCCAATCTGAAAGTGCACGCCGACTTGGTCATCGTCAAAAATCTGACTGCGGTACATGCCCAGGTTGGGTACGTCGTTATCAGGGTGCCGGGTGACCGTCAGGGGTAAGGTGACGAAGGGCCCACCGTCCCGTTCCCAGGTTTTGAGGGCGGGCAATCGAGAGAGGCGCGGATTTGATTCGACCACTTCTGTGACCGGACCCTGGACCCGATGCTTGAGACCCACCCGCGCGAGCTGGGGCACTAGGTCTCGCTGTTTCCACAGACTTGCGAGGGTCGGGGGCATGAGTTCTTCAGGGAGTTGCGCCACCCGCTCGATGAGCTCCTTGGGTCTCTCGCCAAAAGCCAGGTCCACCCGTGCGCTGGTCCCAAAGAGGTTCGTCACCAGGGGAAATTCCGCGCCCTTGATGTTGCGGAACAGTAAGGCGGGGCCTCCGGCGGCAATCACGCGACGGTGAATCTCGGCGGCTTCCAAGTCCCAGGAAACCGGTGCATCGATCTCAACTAGCTCACCACGTGAGCGTAGGAGGTCCAGATAGGCGCGTAGATCGAGGGGGGGCTGGGTTCTAGACACGATTAGGGTGGTGGATGTGTGGGCCAGGCTTCATTATGGAGCACGAGAACCCCTCGGTGAGATCGGAACCATTCCATTCCGCTGGGTTCAACGAAGGGCCCACGCCCGATTTTACGCCTCTTGATCCAATTCCCATGCTGACCCTAGCGCTACCCCTGCTCTTTTCGCTTCCCGTCATCCAAGACCCGCTCTGGGATCATCGCTTTGCAGAACATTTGCTGAACCGGGCGGGCTTCGGCTCCCCATCGGCGCAAGTCGATCACTGGGTCGAGCAGGGACGGGAGGCTCTGGTCGACCACCTTTTGAAGGAGCGCACCGGTCAGGGCACTTGGAAGATGGAGGCGACGCTTCCCAGTAGCGAGCGACTTGCGGAAATGGAGCGGGCCGAGCGCCAAATCGTGATTAAAGAACTGCGCCGGGCGGGAGAGAAGGAGGCCACCGACTATGTCGTGACCTGGATTGACCAGATGGTTGAGGGTAGCGACCCCCTCGGCGATCGCATGGCCCTCTTTTGGCAAGGGTTCTTTACTAGTTCCCTGAAGACTGTGCGTCGCGGCGACCTGATGATCCGCCAGCACGAGGCACTGCGAGAAGAGGCGCTGGGTAACTACGGCAGCTTGCTGGAAACCATGGTGCTTAACCCCGCCATGCTTGTCTATCTGGACAACAATTCGAATCGCCGCCGCAAGCCGAACGAGAACCTAGCCCGAGAGTTGCTGGAGCTCTTCAGCCTAGGCGAGGGAAACTACACGGAAAAGGACGTCAAGGAGGCAGCCCGTATCTTGACTGGACACGCGGTGAACCGCGATGGGGGCAATCGTTTTTCCAAGAAGGATCACGATTATGGGCGCAAGAAACTTTTAGGGCGAGAGGGTCGATTCGAAGTCGCCGATCTTGTGCGGATCTTGCTTGAACAGGATGCTTGCCCCCGTTGGGTTGCTGGCCGCCTGCTGGTGTGGTTCGAAGGGCTTGAGCCCAGCGAAGAGCGCCTGGCACACTACGCAGAGGTCCTGCGCAGCAACAATTACGAGATGCGCCCCTTCTTGCGCACCCTGTTCATGGATCCGGAGTTTTACCGTCCCGAGGTCATCGGAGGCAGAGTGCTTTCGCCCCTCGACTACATGGTGGGTTCCTGCCGCCGCTTGGGGATCAAACCCGCATCCGATTACATCTACTTCACCTCGGGCCTCTTGGGCGAGAAGGCGTTCTTCCCGCCCAACGTCAAGGGATGGGAAGGGGGCATGTCCTGGATCACCACCGGGAGCCTAATGCAGCGCGGTAACCTGATTGGGGTGATGCTTGGATTGATCAAGCTGGATGATCTGACTTCCGATGCAGAACTCGACGAGATGTTGGCCTCGGCCGATGACGAGGAGATGAGCATGGACCAGGGCGACCCGGACTCCATGATGGATCAGGACAGCATGGAACCTTCCATGGAAGGCTCCATGGGGTCGCGTCGATCAGCGGATTTGGTGCGGGCCATGCGGTCCCTGCGCAACAAGGTCAATCGGAAGAAGTTCACTCCGCCAGCCACACGCCTGCGCCGCACCCTTGCGATGCAGATGCCAGGCAGCGATCAGGAGCTGGTCCAGGCGGCCCTTCGCGAATTGCTGGCTATTGAACCTCCGGCGGACACCGCCGCTGGTTTGGTGGAATTTGTGAGGACCGAACGGGAAGCCCTCGGCCTATCTGAAGACCGTTTCTTGCGCAAAGGAGGAAAGGACGCGGAGTACATTCTGCGCCGCCTCGCTCACCTCATTCTCTCTTTGCCGGAGGCTCAACTCGGATGAATCAGTCCCTTTCAAGACGCGCCATATTGGGCGCCGGTACTGCCCTCTTCAGCACACCGTTGCTGCGCGCCACGCGCATGGATGACTCAGCCGACGGAGGGTCCTTGATCGTCCTGCAGCTTTCGGGGGGCAACGATGGACTTTCGACCATCATCCCCTGGGCCGATCCTGATTACCAAAAAGCCCGCCGTGTGACCAAGCGCTCGGGGACCGAGGTGTTGAGCATTGATGCCTACCGAGGGTTTCACCCAGCCCTCAAGAACCTGCACAAGATCTATGGCCAGGGGAAGCTTGCGGTGATTGAAGGTTGTGGCTATCCCGATCAAATCCGTTCGCACTTCAAAGCCCTCGACATTTGGCACTCGGCGTCGCCCTTGGGCCGCTCCGCGGGCAATGGTTGGATTGGCAATCTGTCCGGGCACATGCAGGGCAAGCAGGCGTCCCCCGAATTCGTTGTGCATGTGGGATCCGGCAAACCCTATGCAATTCATTCAAACAGCCATCCAGCCTGTTCCGTCCAATCCCCAACCGCTTACCGTTGGTTTGGGGCTGATGGAGGCCTCGGGCAGGTGGCCGATGGGATATGCAAGGAAGGGATGCCCCCGGCTGATCCGCGCCATAAGGGCCGGGACGCGGCGCTGGCCCAACTTCGTGGGGTTCTTGCGGATGCGAAGGCCTCGTCCCTGCGCGTGCGCGCTGCGGCGGCCACGCACGAGACCGCGATCGCGTTTCCGCGTACGGGGATCGGCGCCCAATTGCGCGACGTTTCAGCCATCGTTCAAGGGGGTGTAGGGACGCGGATTGCCAGTTCGGTGATGGGGGGTTTTGACACTCACGCAGGGCAACTAGGCAAGCATGACCGGTTGATGGCGGACCTCGATGCCGCGCTCGGAGCCCTTTACTTTGACCTGGGTGGATCTCCAGGCGGACGCAAGGCCACCATCTTGGTCTTCAGCGAGTTCGGGCGTAGGGTCAGCGAGAATGGTTCTGGCGGCACCGACCATGGCAAGGCGGGCCCCATGTTTGTCTTGGGGCACGGGGTCAAGGGCGGATTGTTTGGCAAGCACCCATCCCTCGCCAACTTGAACAACGGAGACCTTAAGTACACGACCGATTTCCGTTCGGTGTATGCCAGTCTGATCGAGCAATGCCTTGGGGTTGACCCCCAGGCGATCCTTGGGGCAAAGTACCCGCTGTTGCGTTTGTTGGGCTAAGACGCCCGTCGGGTTTGGGAGCCGAGGCACCTAGGCCGCATTGATCATTGCGTGCAGGCGCATCATGGCCGTGCGGTCGGCCTGTATTTCCAGTGCTTGGTAGGCTTCGCCGAAACCAGCCCAACGATGGTCTGCCCAGTGCTTTGCCAAGATGTTGGGGTCGGGGTCGCCGTGGCATTCATACCCAAAGCACCACTCGATGATTAATTCGTCGCCGAACTGAGTGCGGGTAGCCCAGCTCATGTCGAGCAGAGAGCCAGGTGGGTTGACCCCCACGTCCCGAACGAGATAGCGTCGCGCGGCTTGTTCGATCTGGTCGCCAAAGCCGACCTCACCCTCCACGGGGCCCCAAATGCCCTCCTGTTCTTGGTCCGGCCGCAGCAGGAGGTAGAGCGGGTTGCGCTGCTTGACCTGGAAGGGGAAAACTTTGATTCGGTGGAAGGCTTCTTGCATTGTTCAAGTGGCTCTTTGGGGTGACTCGTTTCTGGGGCTTTGGAAGGGAAGCCTTATCTATTAGGATCGGCCAACTCGACCCGAGCACGACTGCCTTAGCTTCAGGAGTCCCAAAATGAGCCCAGACCCTACCCCTAGCATCGCCCTGAAGCGTTCTCAAGCCCTGCTCGACGAGCGCATCAACTGGGAGAAGCGAGATCGTGCTGGAATGCGCGTGGGCTTAGGCCCTTGTCGGGACCTCTGCGCAAGGCTTGGGCATCCCCAGAAATCTTTCCGCACGGTACATGTGGGGGGCACCAAGGGTAAGGGTTCTGTTGCCTCTTTGGTGGCGCGGGGTCTTGAGGGCGCTGGATATTCCGTGGGGCTCTATACCTCGCCTCACGTGGAGCGTATTACCGAACGGGTGCGATGTGATGGGGCGGAGATTCAAGAGGAACTGCTTGCCGCTGGAATCGATGCGGCCTTGGGGGCAAGGAGCGAGGCGGAGGCCGATGGCACTGCCGCTGCGGATGCTAGTTGGTTTGATTTATTCACCGTCGCGGCTTTTCACGCCTTGCGTGCTGCCGGAGTTGATTGGGCGGTGATTGAGGTGGGTCTTGGCGGTCGCCTCGACTCCACCAATGTGATCGAAGCCGAGGTCGCGATCTTGACCAACATCGACCTAGAGCACACCTCGGTCTTAGGGTCCACTCGCGCCGCCATCGCCGGGGAAAAGGCGGGCATCTTGCGGGCGGGACAGACCCTGGTTTGTGGGCTCGAGGACTTGGGCGTGGACGAGGACCCGGGGCACGTGATTGCTTCCCGGGCTCGAGAATTGGGAGTCCCCCTGGTTCGAGTGGCCGCCCTCAAAACCATCGCGGCCCAGAACCTGGCAATGGCCTCGGCAGCTCTGACGGCTCTTGGAAAACGGGGGTTCTTGGGGCCGGGTAAACAACCCCTCTCGGGAGTCCTATTGACCCCCCAGGCAGTGGCAGATGCGGCCCTCCCGGGGCGCGGCGAGCGCCGCTGGGGACAGGGGGGGATCCCCGTAGTCTTCGACGGCGCCCACGTGGCGAGCAGCCTCGAGCGAATACTGGGAGAACTCACGGACTCGGAAAACCTCCCTGGGAGGCCCCAGGTGGTGCTCAGTCTTGCAAACGACAAGGACCACCAAGCGATCCTCAAGGCCCTTCGCGGGCGTGTCGATAGCCTTTATTGCACATCTGTGCCCAGTGGGATTCACCTGGACGCGGCCCTCCTGACCGAAATGGCCAGGGAGCAGGGCCTTCCGGCTAAGGAAGCCCACTCGTCACAGGATGCGCTTGACCGGGCTTCTGCTCGGGCCGCTGCCGGAGGGTGGGTCCTTGTGACCGGATCCCTGTACCTGGTGGGCGACCTGCGCGGCCAGACCACGAACGCCTACCCTTCACCCATCGAACCACCATGTTGACGCTGACCACCGACCTCTTCTTGACTGACTGCTTTTTGGTCAAGGGAACGGTGGAGAACAAGTACACACGGCTTTCGCGGTTGCTCGACGGGCATCGCAAGTCGTTTTTGCGTGTGCGAGATGTGACCCTGATCGATCTGGTTTCTCGCGAACGGATTCAGACGCCACTCTTGCACATAAATATCGATGAGGTCCTGATGGCCCACGAATTTATCGATGAGGCCGGTGATGCGGCGGCAGCCAACTTGGCCCGGGAAAAGGATGCGGAACTCGAGCGCGTGCGCTTGTTTTACACGGGCAATCTAAACGTGGAGCTCGCCGGACGCATTCGTCCGCGGGCCTATGAAATCAGCGACAAGGCGACTTCCCGGTTCTTCGTGATGCGCGACCCGATCGTGCGCGGCTTCAAACATGAAGAGGATCACGAACTAAAGCAGTTCCTTGAGTTGCCCTATGTGATCTTGAATAAGTCGCGCCTGTCCTACGTTTACGACTTCAATTGATCCGGTAGGATCACTGATCCTCGTCAGATTCCTTCGGATCAGAGCGCAGCTCGTCGAGCATCTCGAGGTAACTCGCCCAGCGGCTTGGTGCGAGCTTGCCATCTTCAAGGGCAGCATCGAGGGCGCAACCAGGTTCGTGGTCGTGGCTGCAATCAAGGAATTGGCAGGAAGCCGATATGCGGTGGATGTCCGGGAACAGATCGCGTAATTCTCGCGCGGACACGTCAAACAGGCGAAAGGTCCTGATTCCAGGGGTGTCCACCACGTAACCGCCCATGTCCAAGGGGTGCAGGTGTGAGTGGGTTGTGGTGTGGCGACCCTGTTTCCAATACTTGCTGATGCGCCCTTCGCGCAGGTTCAGGCCCGGCTGGATCTTGTTCAGTAGCGTGGACTTGCCCGCGCCGGAGGGCCCATAGAGCACGCTGACCTTGTCTTTCAGGAGGGCCCCTAGTTCATCGAGCCCTAACCCGCTGACCGCGCTGGTGGGGAGCACCGGAATCGGCACGGACCCATAGGTCTGGCAAATGCCCTCGGTTTCCTCGGGCTTAATCAGATCGACCTTGTTCAGAACCAGGATCGCTGGGATTTCTTGCCACTCGCACGCAGCCAGGATGCGGTCTGTGCGGTTCGAGGAAAATCCGGGTTGGCGCAGGGAGCTGATGATCAACAGCTGGTCCACATTGGCCACCAAAACCTGTTCCCGGGGGTCATGGGACGAGGCGATGCGGCCGAGGTAGTTGCGGCGGGGTGAAACCTTGCAGACCACCACGCCTTCCACGTCCTCGTCGAGCTCCACATAATCACCCACGGCCACGGGGTTTTTGGCTCGGCCCAGATCTTCGAACAGCCCGCCACGCAGAGCCGCCGGCTGTACCTTGCCGTCCAATTCCACATGCACCTGCTTGGCGTCCACTTGGATTACCCTTCCTCGGTTGGCGCGGCTCATGTAAGTGACACTTGTTCTTGCATGCACGCTAGGATAGCTCCCAGCCACCGGTTCAACCTATGCACTCTTCCCCTGATCTCATCGAATCACGCCAGAATCCGGCCCTCAAGCGAGTGCGAGGCATCGCTGCAGGCAAGGAGAAAGGCACCCTGTTGCTGGAAGGTTCCCGGCTGGTGACCGATGCGATCGGAGCCAAGGCAGCCCTGGAGATCATTCTCTTGGACGAGCGCACGGATCCTCACGCCCTGCTGGAGGCCGGAGCGAATCCCGAGATCATGCGATGGGTCAAGGCCGGTTTACTGGACGGCACGGGCGGTGTGTTGTCCACCCCCGGGGTGATCGCCCTGAGTGCGCCGCCCCCGGAGGTCGAGTTGAGCAGCCTGCAGCCTGGCCCCCAAGATCTGTTGCTGGTGGCCTGCGGAATTTCGGACCCGGGTAACCTGGGAGCCTTAGCCCGTGCAGCGGAGGCCGCCGGGGCGAGGGCCTTGGTGCAAGTGGCGGGAGGCGTCAGCCCCTGGAATGTCAGGGCACTGCGTGGCTCCATGGGAAGTTTGTTGCGCTTGCCCGTGGTGTGCGGCGCCGAGGCAGGGGAAGTGGCGCAAGCCCTCGCCGCCCAGGGCTGGAAATCCGTGGCCGCCGCCACCCGCGAAGGCCAGCCCCTTGGGGAATTCGACTGGTCCGGCCCCCGAGCCCTCTGGGTCAGCGGTGAAACCAGCGGCGATCCCGAGTGCTTCGCTGAATTTGACCAGGTGACGATTCCCATGGCCGGTCAAGTGGAGTCTCTCAACGTGACCGTGGCCGGTGCGCTCTTGCTCTTTGCAGCGGGCAGGGTCGGCGGCTCATGAGCGGGTTATTTGAAGAGGAAGTCACGGTAGAGGATCCGCTTGCGCCCGCTGCGCAGGACGCGCCCCTTGCGGATCGCATGCGGCCCCATTCCTTGGAAGAATTCGTGGGGCAGAGGCATTTGGTGGGCCAGGGCAAGATTCTCACCAGTGCCTTGGGCGGTAACCTGACCCAAAGTCTGATTCTCTGGGGTCCACCCGGAGTGGGCAAAACCACCCTTGCGCGCTTGATTGCGGCGGCTTCAGGCCTTTCCTTCGTGTCTTACTCGGCGGTGCTTTCAGGCATCAAGGAGATTCGCACGCTGATGGTTCAAGCCGCCGAGGAAAAGGCGCGCTCGGGGGATCGCACCCTGGTGTTCGTGGATGAAATCCATCGCTTCAACAAGGCTCAGCAAGATGCATTCCTGCCCCATGTGGAGCGCGGCGACATCTTGCTCGTGGGGGCCACCACCGAGAACCCTTCCTTTGAAGTGAACGGTGCGCTCTTGTCGCGCTGCCGAGCTTTGCTGCTTGAGCCCCTGACCCCCGAGCAGGTGGTGCAGTTGCTCACCCGTGCCTTGCAGGATCCACTAGGTCTCAATGGGGGCTGGAGCGCGGAACCGCATACCCTAGAGCGCATCGCCCATGGAACCGACGGTGATGCTCGACGGGCCTTGACTGCCCTCGAAACTTGCGCCGCGTTGCAAAGCGAAGGGGGGCTGCTGACCAGCGGTGTGGTCGAGGAAGCACTGCAGCGTAAATTGGTCCTTTACGATAAGGGCGGCGAGGAGCACTACAATCTGATCAGCGCCCTGCACAAATCCATCCGCAACAGCGATCAGAACGCGACGCTCTATTGGATTACGCGCATGATGGCGTCGGGGGAGGACGGGAATTTTATTGCCCGGCGGCTGATTCGCGCGGCTACCGAGGATATTGGAATTGCGGACCCCTTTGCTCTGCGTGTGGCCTTGGACGCGGCGGATGCTTTTCACCGCTTGGGTTACCCCGAGGCCAAGCTGGCCCTGGCCCAAGCAGCGGTCTATTTGGCTCGTGCGCGCAAAGACGATTCGATCTACCGGGGCCTTGCCCAAGCGGAGCAGGATGTGCAGCAGACTGCCGCAGAGCCGGTTCCTAAGCATTTGCGCAACGCTGCCACGGCACTGATGAAGGAGGCGGGCTATGGTCAGGGCTACCGCAATGCGCACGTGGATTCCGGCGCTAAGGGGGGCATGAGTTGCATGCCCGATGGGCTCAAAGGGCGCGAGTATTTTGCTCCCGAGGCCCCGAAAAAGGGCTGATTTCACAGTCCAATTGCCAATTCGGAGGACTTCGTCCCAAGAATCTCGTCGCTTTGTGCTTGCTACCGTGGGTCAGGACACCTAGAAAAGGCACCGTTCGGTCGTTTGACCTCCGTTTTCGGGGGTTCGAGCGACACTTTCGAACCAACTGTAACGCAACCTCGAAGCCGGTCAGCGCAAGCTGGGCGGCTTCGGGACTTTTAAGGGATGCGGTTGGCAGAGGGGGCGTCACTGACCAGCTCGCGCTACTCAGTCCTTGGTTGTGGTCCCTTCGCAGATATCAACCAAGCGTTCGGTGAGCATGCTCATGCGTTGCGCTTGGTCGGCGGTTTCCACGGCCCAGCGAAGTGCGGTCTCGGATCCCACGAGAACCACAAGTTGCTCTGCGCGGGTGATTGCGGTGTAGAGCAAATTTCGCTGCAACATGACGCGATGTCCCCGCACGAGGGGCATCACGACGCAAGGGAACTCGCCACCTTGACTGCGGTGAACAGTGATCGCGAAGGCGGGGCGCAAGTCGTTGATTTCGCCTTTGATATAGGTCTGGGTTTGATCTGAGAACTTGACGGTCACGACCCCATCGGCCGAAACTTCAGTGATTCGCCCCATGTCCCCATTGAACACGTTCTTCTCGTAGTCGTTACGGGTCTGGATCACCCGGTCGCCTACGCGCCAGATACGACCACCCCGTTCGATCTCCCGGCCCCCGTAGCCCGCGGCATCGCGTAGGCGATCGTTCAATGCATCAACCCCTGCGTCGCCCTTGTACATGGGCGCAATCACCTGCACATCTTGAGTCCAGTCCAGTCCAAAGTTCTCGGGAATGCGTTTGGACACGACCTCGATCAAACGGTCGGCGGTCAAGGTAGGACCGTCGGCCGGGAAGAAGTAGAAGCTGCCTTTGCGGTCGCCGCCGGTTGGGAACTCCGGCATTTTCCCTTCTAAGACCCGGTGGGCGTTGGACACGATCAGGGACTGCTCGTCCTGTCGATAGACCTGGGTCAAGCGGTGCGTGGAGATCACTCCGGATTCCAAAAGGTCCGCCAAGACGTTGCCAGCCCCCACAGCGGGCAATTGATCGGGGTCTCCCACCATGATCAGGCGCGTGGGGGAAGCGACGGCAGAGATCAAATGGTGAGCCAAGACTACATCCAGCATGGAGATCTCGTCCACCAGCACGATGCCCCCCTTGAGGGGGTTCTGGGCGTTGTGTTCGAAACCATCGGGGGGCTGGACCTTCAGCAAGCGATGGATGGTGGATGCGGGGCGGCCGGTTGCTTCGCTCAGTCGTTTGGCGGCGCGGCCTGTGGGAGAGGCGAGTCTGACCTCATAGCCAGCGTTGGAAGCCAAGTCCGCGATCCAACGAACTATGGTGGTCTTGCCAACCCCCGGACCACCTGTGAGCAAAGCCACCGGTGAAGCTAAGAGCCCCAACACCGCTGCCCGTTGGTCCTCGTGCAGCTCGATCCCGGTGCTCTCTTCTAGTGCGCGCAACTGCGCCTCGGTCGCCAAGGCTTCGACCTTGCCCAACTTCAGCAAGCGCCCGAGGTTCTTGGCCAAGCCCCGTTCGGAAGCCCCCAGGTAAGGCAGGTAAACCGGATGGAGTGGATGGTTCTCGTCTTCGTCCGGCAGCATCGAGCGATCGAGCCAGGCACGGTCTTGGCGGATCAGGTCGAGCAACGCAGAGCGCAAGCCCTCAATCGTCGCCGCGCCTCCCAAGAGTTCCCGGGCTGCTTCCATCAAGTCCCCCTGACGCAACAGGCTGTGCCCGTTGTCGGCGGCTTGTTTGAGGCTCTGCTCAATCCCCGCCACCAAACGGCGCGGGTCGTCTTCTTCCAGGCCCAACTCGCGCGCCACCTTGTCCGTGGACTTGAATGCCATGCCACGCACGGTGATCAACACATAGGGATCGTCGCGCACCTGGGATTCGCAGTTTCTCCCGAGCTTGGCCATGATCGTTTGGGTTCGTATGGGGCCAAGGCCCAAGCCCATCAGAAAAGCCGCGGTTTGGTGCTGGGCCTGGCGCGCCTGCACCGCGGCCACCAGGTCTTTTCGCACGCTGGCGCGCAGACCTGTGATCGCTTCGAGGGATTCGGGGTGGTCGCGGATGATGCCCAGAGTTCCCGTGCCGAGTTTCTCCACGATGCGCTGGGCGATGGTCTCACCGATTCCGTCGAAGGCTTTTGAGGACAAATAACGCACGAGGCCTTCCTC
Organism: uncultured bacterium; assembly: GCA_937910685.1. Classification (GTDB taxonomy): domain Bacteria; phylum Planctomycetota; class UBA1135; order UBA1135. The sequence continues at coordinate 6,223 of CALEMP010000105.1, read as the reverse complement.
GTCCCCGGGATCCAGGGGCAGATTCGAGGCGAATTCGAACTGGTCCCCGTGGGTCGAATGCCGGCCCCAGGTGCCTTCGAGTCGGACCCGCTGACCCTCGAGGGGCTCTAGCATGCGCCCTACGGCGGTCACCCGGGAGGGTGCAAAGAGGCTCCCAGTGCCTCCAGGAGGGGAAAATCCGCTCTCTGGCAGGACCCGCAGCACGGTGTAGAGGGACTCCTCATCGTGGTAGGTGACCCGCTCCACGACTCCCTGAAGGGCATCTGGCGGGCCTTCCTCGGGGCGGTCGGAGGGGGGAGGGGACTGCGGCACTCAGGAAGAATGGCAGGCGACCCCCAGCTTTTCCAGAGCGAATCGTGGCGGAATCCCCCCCCGGTCGCTATCTTGCTCCCCCGCATCGATTCCCAGTGGAGTCGACCAGCACCCTCTGTACCCCCATTTCAAGCAAAGCCCATCGTGATTAAGGTCACCGTCCGATCCAACGAGTCCCTCGAGGCCGCCCTGCGTCGCTTTAAGCGCCAGTGCAACTTCGGAGGCACTTTTAAGGCTGCCAAAGCCAACTCCTTCCACGAGAAGCGTTCCGACGAACGCCGTCGCGAGCGTCGCGAGCGCCTGCGCACGATTCAGAAGGCCACTCGCAAGAACGACCCGAACCGTCGGGTCCGTCGTCAGCGCAGCTGACCGCGGCGAAACCCAATAAGGCACTGGTGCCGTAGCTAACAATCGCTGCCGCGCCCGAGGGGCCTAAGAAACCGGGTAAATCATCTGCTTGGGGCCGCACGATCAAGGGATCGAGCGGCCCCAAGTGCGTTCAAGGGCGAACCGAACGCGACGCTAAACTCTGACTACCTTGTCGAACACCGTGGGACTCCTACCTAAAGATCGTGATCTAAACCTTCCCGCCGAGGAAGTCTTGTTGCGAGTAGAGGCGAGCTTCTTTCAGCAGCCTAAGGAAGAGCTCGACATGCGCTTGGACCAGTTCCTTGGGGCGCACCTCAGCTGGCGGTCCCGCTCGTCGATTCAGAAACTGATCAAGGACGGGTTCGTTGCCTTGGATTTGGCGGCTCCCGATGCTCCCAATGGCCGCGGGGTATGGAGGGACGAAAAGAGACCGGGTCGACGCCTGCGCCATGGGACCCATGTGCGCGTGGAGATTCCGCCGGACCTGCGCATTCCCGCACCAAGCGGCCCATTGACCGCTCTCGATATTTTGTACGAGGACGAACAGGTCCTGGTGGTCAACAAGCCTCCGGGGGTTCCCGTGCACCCGAGTGGCCGCCATGTGAACGACACCCTGATCCAGCGCATCCACGCCCACTATGCGGGCAGCACCTCCCCAACCCTGGGTCTACCGCGCTTGGCCCACCGCATCGACCGGGAGACCAGCGGAATCGTGCTTGTGGGTTTGCAGCCCAAGGCGCACCTGGACCTACGTCGGCAGTTTGAAGAGGGCAGCAATGACAAGGTCTATCTTGCCATCGTGCGCGGTCCCGTTCCGGGGGATAGTGGCTCGATCAACCTGCCCATGCGCGAGGCCCACGCCAGTGCGGTGCGCATCAAGATGGCCGTGGCCGAAGACGGTCAGAAAGCGCGTACGGATTGGCGCCTCCTCGAGCAGGTCGGGCCCTATTCCCTCTTGGAGTGCCGCTTGTTCACTGGCCGTCAACACCAGATCCGCTTGCACTTGGCTTCGATCGGATTGCCCCTGGTGGGGGACAAGCTCTATGGCCCAGACGAACAACTGTTCATTCGCGCTGCGGACGGAGAACTAACTGCCGAAGACTACGAGCTGCTCGAACTTCCTCGGCAGGCGTTGCACCACCATGTGATTGGCTTCGACCATCCTCAAGGTGGCGAGCGCGTCACCGTGCGCAGTCCATTGCCCGAAGATTTACGTCAGTTCTTCGACAAGAATCGCTGACCCTTACCCAATCGAACGAAAGGCGATGCGCCGGCTGGCGGCAAGGAAGATCCCAAGGGCCACCGTGATCGTGACCAGCGACGGGTTCCAATGCCAAACCCCGAGGGAGATCGCTCCCACGAACAGCGCGTTGATCAGGAGTGTCCCGCTGCCTCCCTCGAATGCTCCCCCCAGGTCCACCGCATCCGTGGAAAGGGGCGCGAAGGGTACGTTCCCGTTCCAGCTCATTCCCAGCACGAAACCCGCAGTCAAGAGGGATGCTAAGCACCACATCAGAACCTGCGCACCGGGCAGCACGGTGAACAGGGCCAAGCCAATCACGGACTGTAAGGGCAGAATCACGCGCAGGGCAACGGCCCAGCGCCCCGCGATTGCTTCGTCCCGCGGGTGAAGGGGTGAGGTGTCCAGGATCCAGCGGGCAGCGGGGGTACGCGTGGTGGGCACGAACATCAAGAACACGGGCAGGTATGCAGCCGGCGCAAAAGCCACGAGGGCAAAGAGGCCTTGACCATGCAGGGTGCTCGGGTCGGCGCCGATGCCAAGCAGGGCCAAGGGCGCGATTCCAAGGGGCCAGGCTCGAATGGCAAAGTCCCTCTCAGCAGGCAAGGCTTGTTGGATGAAACGGAAGGGGGCCCGTTGGGACGGGGCCAGGAACATTTTCTCGATCCCTCTGGCGAGGGGGGCCAGCAGGCGGGCCATCGGCGTCGCGGTGCTGTGGGGGACTTCGCTCTCGGAGGGGGGAATGAAAGGCAGGGCCACTGCCAAGGCCAAGACCGGCGCGGCATAAATCCAATTGGGGCTATCGCCAAGAAGCGCACCCAAGCCAAAGGGCGGAAGCCAATGCCAAGGGGCGGGGATCTCGGTGATGGTGGTCAGGTGAGGCAGTTGCTCTAAGACGAGAAACGAACCGCCAAAGAGCATGGCCAAGAGCAAGGTCTGCAAGCCCACAAAGAAACCAGTTCCGTGGCGGCCTGCGAAGCGTCCCACCATTAACAAACCCGCAGCGATGGCTAGGGCTTGTAGGGCTCCCAAGATGGGCAGCAGCCAAGTGCTGCCTCCTGGTCCCAAAAGGGCAACTGGCAACATGCCCCCCGCACCCAAGGATCCAAGCACCACGGTCAACACGAGGGTGCGCGCGCGTGCGTGGTCCGTCGGTGTGCTGGGTTGGGATTCGATCCAGTCACCGGCGGGATCCCGTGCGAGAATTGGGGCGAGGTCCCCCAACAATGCTACGCCGCACAGGATTCCCGAGAGGGCTAGGGTCAAGCCAGCGAAGAGTTCCTCTTGGACTTGGCCTCCCAGGATCAAGGTGCAAACCGTCAGCAGTCCCCCGTGGATCAAGATACCAGCCACCGGAAGCCAGCCGCCGCTGGGCAGGGCTTGGCTGAAGCGCGCTCGGGCCAATAGCCGAACGCGACCGTAGTTCTGTGCGCCGATCGTTCCCATGAACGGGGGAATAGTACCAACGCGAGAGCACATTCCAGCGAGCTCTTGGGCTCTTGGGGGTTATGGTTCTTGGAATGCAGCTGGATTTTGAAGGACCCGAGGGGCGGCTTGAGGGGGTCTTGTGGGATCCACCGACCCCCGCGCGTGCCGCCATGGTCTTCTGCCACCCCCATCCGGGTCATGGGGGGACCATGCACAACAACGTGGTTTATCGCGCCAGTCGTGGCCTGCAAGAGGCGGGGATAAGTGTGTTGCGTTTCAACTTTCGAGGGGTGGGGCGCAGCGCTGGTGAGGTCGCTGGTCAGGAGCACGGCGATGGCACAGTCGGCGCGGACGAGGACCTCAATGCGGCGCTGGATTTCTTGGGCGCCAAACGGCCCGGCCTTCCCCTGTTGGCGGGCGGGTTTTCCTTCGGAGCGCGTGCGGCCAGTCGCGTGGGCGGAGTGCGTTCCGAACTTCAGGGCCTCCTGCTGGTGGCCTTACCCGTGCGGGCCTTTTCCTGTCAGTTCTTGATGGATGTGCAACCCCCAACCCACCTTCTGATGGCGGGAGAGGACGAGTTCGGCACCCAGGGGGAGGTGCTGGCCCAATTCCCCAACCTGCCGCAGCACATTAGCGTGGAGGAAATCCCGGGCACCGATCACTTTTTCAAGGGCGAGCTTCCCCTCTTGCAGCAAAAAGCGCGAGACTGGGCCACCCGAACCACCGACAGCACAGCAAAGCCATGAGTGAAGCAACGACCGTCCCCCCCGACTCCTGCCCCTCCATCCGCCGTTTGATGATGCCCCGGGACACCAATGCGGTGGGCACGATTTTCGGCGGCGTGATTTTGTCTGAGGTTGACCTGGCCGCGGCGATCGGTGCTTCCGAAAACCATACGGGCTCCGTGGTCACCGTATCCATGGACAAGGTCGACTTCAAAGCGCCGGTCTATGTGGGCGACCTGGTTTCCTTTTACGCCAAGACCGAACGGGTGGGACGCACGTCGGTTACCGTGCGCGTGGATGTATGGTCCCAGCGCAGGTTCGGTGGCTCGGAGATGCAGCATGTGACCGAGGCGGTGGTCACCATGGTTGCGGTGAACGAAGACATGAAACCGATCCCCCTAGTTCCGAGAGCCTGAGGCATTAAGCCCTAGGTCTTGGGCTGGTTCGTGCTGCGCCCAATGGAATCCAGCAGCCTTCCCGCGGCGAGGGCCGGGTCCTCGCTGCGGGCGAGGATGGTGAAGACCTCTTCCAAGGTTCCGCTGCCCCCCGCTTCTGAGGTCAGGCTTTCCAGGTCCCCTTCCGCGACCAAGGCCCCGTCAAACAGGATCAGCATGGAGTCGCAAACGCGCTCGACCACATCCAAGAGGTGTGAGGTGTAGAGCACCGCGCCTCCACGGTCGGCCCACTGACGCAGGACCTCTTTGATCAGCGCAGTGCCAGGAGCATCGAGCCCGGTCAGGGGCTCGTCCAAAATCAACAGGGGCGCATCCGCCGAAAGGGCCAACACCAAGGCAGCCCGCTGGCGCATTCCCCGGGAAAACCCACCAATTGGTTCGTCCTCGCGACCCCCAAGGGCCAGGCCATCGATCAACTCTTGGGCGCGGACTCCAAGTTCGATCCCGCGCAGGCCCGATGTTAAATCTAGGTGTTGGCGCAAGCTCAAGTTTGGATAGAGCGGCGCACCATCGGGGATCAGGGCCAGCCGTCGTTTGGCTTCGAGAGGATCGCTTGCCAAGTCCACTCCGCCCACTCGGATCTGTCCTTGGTCTGGGTTGAGCAAACCGCAAAGAGCACGCACCGTTGTGGTCTTGCCCGCTCCGTTGGGGCCGAGCAGTCCCACCACTTGCCCCGGATAAACCTTGAACGACAGGTCCTTGACCGCGCAGCGGTCCCCAAAGGAATGGGTGAGGTGACTGACTTCCAATAGGGGCGCGGTGGAGTTCATAGTGCGTGGCTTGGTGAATACCGCCCCAGCTTAGCCCGAACGCCTCTCCGGCGGGTCAGTCTTTCATTTTCGAAATGCGCTCGGCGGAGGTTTTTGGATCCAGGGTGATTGTGAAGGACTGAAGTGCCTCTTGGTCCTTGATCGTAAGAGGGTCCCCGGAAACCCGTTCCAGGCTGACCTTCTTGTCCAAAGTCAGTCGAAGACTCAATGGTCCGTCGGAGGGAGCGAGGAGGGTCACTTCGCCGTTTGCGTCGAAGGCTTCGGCGGCGCCCTGACGAATGGTATGGAGCATCCAATTGTCTCCGCACCAACCGTTCAATTGTGCCAACAGGGGTTTGGTTGCACCCCTCAGAATCTCCGGATTGGTCAGTCGCAGATGCACTTGGATTCCACTGCGCAGGACCACCGTGTCCCCGTCCTTTGGGTCCTCTAGCTTTTCAACCCTGTAGCCGGGGGCTCCGAACCAAGCCACGTCATCTTCTTTGTTCACCAGGATAGTCGCCTTGCCCTCAGTGACCTTTATGTCGCTGTTGTCGGGATAATTGTGCGTGCCTTGGGTGCCTTTTACCGGCGATCCATCCTTGTCAATCACGCTGAGCGAAACCACGCTGACGGCACTTGCCAAGTCCATGGGCGGTAGTTGCAGATCCTCGCCTGCAACTAGGGTGAATTTGACGTTTTCGGTCAGTGCGTCCCAGCTGAAAACGCCCACCTGAAAGATGCTGGCGGTCCATGTTCCAGGGCGCAACCCGTGCGATTCCCACAATCCATCTGGGCCAATCTTGGGCGACTTGGTGATTACCGCTTCCCCAGGTGGGCGTAAGCTCAGCCGGAGCCCAATCTTGCTGGGGCTGAGGCCCTTGGGCATGAGGACCGAACCGGAAACCTTCGCCGGTGTCGCCAACACAATTTCAACTCCTTCGG
>CALEMP010000104.1 GCA_937910685.1 uncultured bacterium | reverse complement strand
AGGGTCGTGGTAAGTAGAGTCGAAGTGAACATGTTATCTGTGTTGTTTAAGGTTGTGAGACAAGAATGTATGTCTGTTACCGCCTTCTTCGATGGGTCCCCGTTTCCGGATGCAGCAAAACGCACTTTCTCGCAAACCGCAACGTGGCGTGACCACGTAAGGGATCAGAAGGGGGTTCATCTACGAGCGGCACCCTCGTTCTACTGTTCTACTACAGCCGCAGACAGGCAGCCCTGGCCCTAAAGGGTCGGGTGTGCGTAGGGGCTGGGAAGCGCCCCCCAGGACCCCAGGACGTGTATTACAGGTAATTGTCGGTAGTGGGTAAATATTTCAGGCGTTGTTGCATCCGAACACCGTAGCGCTGCGAACACACTTGTGTGAATAGTGCAAGTCAATCAATCCGAAGCCGGTGGGGCATCCGCGCATGGCGTTCCAAAAGCTTGTTGGTTGCGCTCTCGTGCATAGCCATCACCTGCTTGATTTCACTGTCATGTCAGTCTTCGGTGAAGAACCGTAATCCCCTAGGCGAGTACTTGCCTACGGTCAGCGGTGAGGTTCTTACGGGTGAACAGCTAACTCTTCCCCTGCAGGTGCCCAGTGTTCTGCTCGTTGGTTTCGTCCAAGAGGCCCAGTTCGATGCGGATCGTTGGCTGGTGGGGCTTTTGGAGAACCCGAAAGACATACGCATCCTGGAAGTCCCAACGATACATGGTTTCATTCCCGGCCTCATTTCTGGGACGATCGATGCGGGCATGCGCAGCGGAATTCCCCAGGAAGATTGGGCATCTGTGGTGACCCTATACGGTGAGGACGCCTCAACGGTGGTGGCTTTCACAGGTAACGAGCTACCAAGGAACATGCGTGTTCTGTTGCTCGATCAAAATGGTCAGGTTTGTTGGTTTCACGACCGTGGATTTTCCGCCTCTCACCTCATCGATCTCAAGCGGGCAGTGGACCAGGTAAACAACCAATGACAAGTGACGCACAAATTGAAGGGTGGCGCAGTTGGCATGATGAAAGTGAGCCGATAAGGCTTGGGGTGTCCTCCTGTTTGCTTGGTGAAATGGTACGTTTCGATGGAGGTCACCAGCGTGACCGCTTCGTTACCGATGTACTGGGCCCGTGGGTCCAATGGGTGCCTGTTTGCCCCGAAGTTGAGGTGGGAATGCCTACTCCGCGGCCCGCGATTCATATTGAAGAAGATGAGCGCGGTGAACAGCTCGTGGCACCTTCTACCGGCGAGAACTTCACCGAGGCAATGACGGCCTATTCAAAACGCCGGGTCGGTCAGCTTGAAGCAGAAGGCCTCGACGGTTACGTGCTCAAGAAGAACTCCCCTTCCTGCGGCCTGTCACGCATTAGCGTTTACAAGAACGGCAAGCGCGCCCACCGCGGCGGTGTAGGCCTATTTGCGGCAAGCTTGATCGCAAATTCTCCGCTCCTGCCCATTGAGGAGGATGGGCGCCTCAACGACCCAGGGTTGCGTGAGAGCTTTATCGAGCAGATTCTGTGCCGCAACCGGTGGAGGTTGGCGGTCAAGCGAGGCCTCACGCGCAAGCGCCTGATCGAATTTCATACTGCACACAAACTCATCCTCTTTTCCCACAACGAGTCTGCTAGCCGGCGCCTGGGACGCCTGGTGGGAGAGATGTCCAAGACACCCGACGAGGCGCTCTTCGCTCGTTACGAGTTGGACTTCCATATGTGCCTTCGTTCCAAGATGACGAGAAAGCGTCACACGAATGTGCTGCAGCACGCGATGGGTCACCTGAAGCAATTCTTGGACTCAAAGGCCAAGCAAGAAATCCTGACGACGATTGAGGACTATAGGCAGGGTTTACTGCCGCTCATCGTCCCGTTGACTTTATTGAAGTTCAGCATCAATCAGTACTCGGTGGACTACCTCCGTGGGCAATTATATTTTGACCCACATCCCAAGGAACTCATGCTTCGCAATCACTGCTGAGGCCGGGGGATCAGTGATGAAAGAACTCATTCTTCTCACCGGAGCAACGGGATATATCGGAGGCCGACTGCGCACTGCTCTTGAAGAGCTGGGCGCTCCATTGAGGTGCATGGCCCGCAAGCCAGCAGTTCTTGAGTCACGGGTAGCGGCAACGACAGAGGTCGTCGAGGGAGACATTCTGCGACCGTCAACTCTGGATTCCGCCCTCGTGGGTGTGGCCACGGCTTACTACCTGGTCCATTCCATGGGAGCCAAGGGAGGCTTCGAGGAACCCGATCGAGTTGGAGCCCGAAATTTCGCAACGGCGGCAAAGCGCGCTGGGGTGAAACGGATCATCTACACAGGTGCATTGGCTAATGGCGATGAACTCTCGCCACACCTCAGGAGTCGCCATGAGGTTGGGGTCATTCTCCGTGAATCCGGTATTCCAGTGATCGAACTCCAGGCATCCATCGTCCTTGGGGCAGGAAGTCTTTCCTTCGAGATGATTCGTGCCCTAGTCGAGCGCCTCCCCATCATGATCACCCCGCGCTGGGTCGAAGTCCGGGCCCAGCCCATAGGGATCGCAGACTTACTCGCCTATCTGATCGAGTCACTCGACCTGCCCTTGCAAGGCAGTCGCGTCTTTCAAGTTGGCGGTGCAGACAAGGTGTCCTACGGAGGTCTGATGCGGGAATATGCCCGCCAGCGCGGCCTTCGCAGAATCATGATCCGTGTCCCAGTTCTGACGCCAAGGTTATCGAGCCTTTGGCTTGGGCTGGTCACCCCGCTGTACGCCAGAGTTGGCCGCAAGTTGATCGAATCGATCAAGCACCCGAGTGTGGTCTCTGACCAAGAGGCCCTAACAGTATTTAGCGTAAGGCCCCAAGGCCTACGAGAAGCTATGTCCGAGGCGCTTTTGGCAGAAGAGCGCGAACTTGGAGAAAGTCGCTGGTGCGACGCCCTCTCATCCGGCGGTGACTTGCGGAACAGCGTCGGGAAGACTTCTTACAAGCGGGTCATCGATTCGCGGGAGGTCACTGTTCGCGCTACTCCCGAGAACGCATTCGATCCTATCCGTCACATTGGCGGGGACCGGGGCTGGTACGCCTATGACTGGCTTTGGAGGTTACGTGGATTCTTGGACCTCTTGGTTGGCGGCGTAGGCGTACGCCGAGGCAGACCCATGGCGGATGAGCTGCATATGGGCGACCCGCTCGACTTTTGGCGTGTGGAGGCCTACCAGCCGGGCAAATTTCTCCGGCTCAACGCTGAGATGAAACTACCTGGACGCGCTTGGCTCGAATTCGAAGTCCAACCGCATCCGGATGGCGCGACCATTCGGCAAACGGCCCTCTTTGATCCGGTGGGTATCCTCGGATTGGGGTACTGGTATCTGGTGTACCCCCTGCATCGCATGGTGTTTTCCGCCATGCTCTCCAACATTGCGGCCGCAGCAGAGGAAGTTGCTGACCAGCGGGATATCGGCGCTGCTGCTCGTTCCGAAAGCAAAGTCACGGAAGCCGTGACCGACCGCTCCCCGGTCTAGAGTTGAGTGCTCGGCGAGGGGCATAGCCCCTTCTTACCCAGCGCGCCCTGGCCGAGAAGCTGGGCCTTTTTCCCGATCAGACCGGCGTGGGCGGCTGGAGAGGTGTTGTCGTCCCGAGCATGGCGCCGTCCCACAAGCGCCGGCGGGCTGTCAGCGCGAGGATGGCGGCATCTTCCGCCTGCTTCCACTTCAAGAGATCGTCTTTGCACAGTTCCTCGACCATCTGCAGGGCCAAAGGGCCGTGGGTTTCCCCGTCCAAACTGATGTGCAGGTCAAGGTAGTCACGGAACGGCTCAAGCGTCCCCGGGAACTTGACCACCAGATCATCGAGCAGCCTTAGGAACATATCGGGAATGACCTCTTCGCGACCGAATGTGAAGGCGGCAGCTGCGCAGTGGACGGGGGCATCAGCCACGAAACCCCAGGTCGTGTTCACGAAAGCCCGGGTGTTGTCGTGAATGGGCAGATCCAAAAGGGCCTCGGGGACAGTGTCTCCTCCCTGGAGCCGCTGGCCGAAGAGGTCGATGGCAGAGGTGTCGGCCTCGCTCTTCAGCATGGAGGCCCGGTAGAGCTCGAAGTGTGAGGAGAAACCGCCGCTTCCGTTCGTCCCGCTCTCTTCTTCCAGGACAAGCTCGTTCACAAACCTCCTCACCAAGGGGTTTCCGGTCACGCGCCAGGGGAGCTCGACACAGCTGAGCTCCCGTTGTAGACGCTTGAGCAGACTCATAAAGTCCCAGACAGCAAACACATGCTGGGACTGGAAGTAGCGGATGTCCTCCATCGTTTGGATGGAGTTGTAGAGCGGGTGCTCGACCACCCCGCGACGGGCGGGTTCAATCGCGCTCAACAAGGAGCGGAGGTGCTGAGATCTGGGCTTTTTCACAACCGGAGAGGTGATGGTGAAGAGATATATGATCCACCATTATACAGGCTGTAGCTTTGGCCGTGTGCCCCTGACGAGCGCTTCTTCCAGCTAGGTTTTCCTCGCCATTTCCGGCACGAGCCGCGAAGTCCCTGGGATCAAGGCTCACGGCCTTAGGACCCGGAGCGTGACAGGATTGGGGTGACCATCAACCGGACTGGACTCTCCGTATTGTTCATGTATCCCGGCCCTGCCCGTGGCCTTGCTCCAGATTTGGGACTCCATCCGTGGCTGAACCCCACTCCGTTTCCAGGGAATCCTGCGAGTCGGAATTCCCCGGTCTTGACCAAAAACAAGGCCCTTCAAACGGCCTCTCTACGCAACCCATTTCGACCAACAGTTGGCCGGAACGGGGCGGGGTGATCACTTCTCGCCCATCAACCTCAACATCGCTTGTGCGAATGCGTTGCCCATGCGGTTGAACCAGATTGCGCTGCCCAGGTAGTGATAGGGATGGTCAGAACCGACCTTCTCCCACTCCTCCATATTTTCCCTCCAGGTAGGGAAGAGTGCCTCAGCAGCCTTATCCACCAGAATGTCCGTGCGCACGGCCCGCACATTCTTGCGAAAGCCCTTCACCTTCTCCATGGCCAGCTGCGCCTCTTGCACGGCGAGCATGGCTCCCTTGGCGGGCTTGGACTGGTTCTGCCCCATGACTCCGATCACGAAGGGCAACTTGGGAACCTTCAGATCCCGTCGGACATCCTTGATGAAGTGCTCCATGTTCGAGGCGTACTCAAGTTCGGCCCCTTCGTATTGATCGTTCCAACCCTGAAACCAAACGAACCCAGCCAGCTCGGGGGTCTTGCCCTTCAAGGCCGGAGGGAGGCGCTCCCTGGTTTTACCCAGGCGTCCAGGCTCCTGAACGGAGTACGGGCACCCTGTCTTGGTCGAAAGCGGGCTTTTTGAAGCTGTTATCTACGCAACCTGTTTCGACCTGCAAGGGTCTCAGAACTGGTTGGAGGGTGCTGGGGTTGGGAGCAGTCGTCCAGCAGGTACAGCAGCGCATCGACAGGTGAAGGAGGCACCGTTGCGAACAGACGGCGCTGATGGGCGACTCAAGGGCGGCTTGATCGGCTGCGAAAGGCGACGGTTCGAGGTACTGCGCGTCGACTTGGAAGGGCCCGTTCTGGCACAATACGATCCGGGATCCGGATTAAATGAGTTCGCTACTTAAATGGCTTGATACGAGTGAGAGTGACCGACGACGGGCGCTGGATGTGATCGATATGTTCTCGGTCCGCGATACTCGCGACGAGTTGGGGCTTGGGGGGGTGCGGGATGCGTGGGCGGACCGGCTGGTTCCAGGAACCAGCACGATTCAAACACGAGCGCGGTACTTCTTCTTTATCCCATGGGTCTATCGCAAGCTAGAGCGCAGGCGCCTTGGCGAATCAGCCTTGCGCCGTAGGGCGCGCAAAGCCGAATTGGACTTGATCGAAGCTCTGCTTGAGGCGGATGAAGGGGGCGTGCCGATCGGCGCAGTGGCCAAGCGCGGCTTGAAGCGGCTTCCGAGCGAAATCTACTGGGCCGGGCTGAAGCGCTTTGGTATCCGACAGTTCGACGGATCTCAGAGCACCTATCAGAGGGCCCTTGGCAGGCAGGCACTGGACGAAGATCTGAATCGCGACGCGTGGAACCCGCATCTTCCAGCTCCACCGGAGGGATTTCCCCGGGGGGTCAGCCTTTCCCTTGGACGCGGGGAGGCTGAGTATCTTCGCGATCAGGTACAAGCCCACGCTCCGGGGACATTATTGGCGTTCCTGATGGCGTGCGATGGTTATTGGGAAGGCGCTGCGTTTCCCTGGGAGCACGTCATGCAGGCGGAAATGCCGGACCGACTGCGAGGCTGGCTAGGACATGCGGAGCGCTTTGCTGTCACGGTCCACGGTGCTGCGTTGCTCTACAACTTGATGCTGGCGGAAAAAATCGACGCGGGGCTGCAGTCTGGCCTTGATGGAGGCGAGTTGGTAGAGCGGTATCGAGGCGCACTTCAGAACTGGGCTGCGGATGTTGGTGCGTTGGGACCAGACCTTGGGAACTGGGACCTCCCCGTGTTCTGGCAGCTCACCAGGGAGACCAACCCGCACATTGCCGAACGCTCGGTTCGATTCGCAAAAAACTGGATAGACCTGGTCCTAGAAGCCCAAGACGCCGGCACGCTCATGAACTCCGAGCCAGCCCGACACCTCATCGAAGGCCAAGAATTTGCGCTAAAGCGCGGTCGGTCGCGTTTGCGCTACCGGGAGCACCTCGAGCGCTGGCGCGGGAAGGCTGGCGTTTCGCGCATCGATTACCGCTGGGCAATCACCCAACGCCTCGTCCGGGATGTTCAGGAAGGGCTAGGCAACCTCTGAATCCATGCTTGCCCCCCGCGATCGCACCCTCCTACTCGAATCCCTCCGGCCGCCGGATGGATACTCGCTGGATCGTGCCATCGCCACAACCTACACGCTCGACCTGGTCGCCCTGCTGACGGCCCCGCTGGCCTTCACCTTTTTCGACTGGGAGGACGAAGAGGGGCGGCCATCAGCAGATCCCTTGGCGCTGCTGGAGGCCGTGCGGCGCAATGTGCGACGATTGCACGTTTTCTGCCATGGCGGGGCCATCCAAGCACCGCGCCCCGGCCAGGTTTTGCTCGGATACCTCGAAGCTTGCGTCGTGGAGGTTTCCGCTCCACGGGGTGGAGTGTTCCACCCGAAGGTTTGGGTGCTGCGTTTTGAGGAGAGTAGACAGGGCAGTGGCGAAGGAGTTGAGGTTCGGTATAGGCTCATCGTCTCCACGCGCAACCTGACCTTTGACAGGTCCTGGGACACGCTTCTCGTAATCGATGGCGCGTTGACGACACGTAAGAATGCTATCGCTTCGAACCGGAACCTCGCCGAGTTCATTCGGCGCCTGCCCGACCTGGCCCGGCGAGAGGCACCCGCGGAGGCTCGCGCAGCCGCAAGGCAACTTGGAGACGAAGTGCTCCGCGTGCGGTGGGACTTGCCCGAAGAAATCCAGGAGATGGAGTTTCTGTCCTTCGGACTCTCAAGCAGGAAAGAGCCTTGGCCCTTCGGTGTTGGGCGCAGGGGCTTGGTCGTCTCTCCCTTCATTGACGGCTCTTTCCTGAAGAAGTTTGCGGACGTCAGTGAAGAAGAGATCATCGTGTCGCGGCCGGAGGCGTTGGCAGCCATTGCGGCGGAGGATCTAAGCGGATTCTCGGAGCGCTACGTCCTCGCGCCCGAGGCCGAAGAAGAGCCCGGCTCTGAAGACGGCGGAGGAGACAAGATTGCCAGCTCAGACCCGGAGGAAACCCCTTCTGGCCTGCACGCGAAGCTGTTCGTGATTGACGACGGGCGGAATGCCCACGTCTTTACCGGTTCGGCGAATGCGACCATGGCTGCATTTGAACGGAACGTGGAGGTCTTGGTTCGCCTCAAGGGTAGGAAGGCGAAAATCGGGATTGAAGCCGTCCTTTCCAGGAAAGATTCGGGGGGGCTGATGGAGCTGCTCGAACAATGGCGCGCGACGGATGTTGAGGAGGATCCGGAAGCAGCGGCCAAAAAGGAGCTAGAGATGCGGGTCGGTAGGGCCCGTGAAGCGATTGCGGCAGCCGAACTCGATCTGCGGGTGAAATCCACGGAGGATCCTGACACCTTCGATCTTGGTTTGCACGGTGTTTGGCCTGAATTGGAAGAATCTGTATTGGTGCGATGCTGGCCTGCCGTGTTGTCCGACGGCCACGCCATTCGACCCCTCAGCGGTGACCCAATAGCGGCGTTCCAAGCCTCGCTTGGAGCTGCCACCGGGTTTCTTGTATTTGAAATAACCTCAGTCGAGATAGGTCTCGAACACTGCCTACGCTTTGTGCGGCGACTTCCGATTTTAGGATTACCGGCAGATCGTGAAAGGCGCCTCCTGCGTTCAATGCTCAAGGACTCTGAGACGGTAATGCGCCTGATTTACCTCTTGCTCTGCAGCGAAGAGGTCTCAGCGAATCAAGTTGCACAGTTCGCCTCGGGAAGCAAAGGGGGGAACAGCCACGGTTCCAGTGGGCTTCCGTTGCTAGAAGCTCTTGTGCAAGCTCTAGAACGTGGTGGGGGTGCTCTCGATCCGGTGGAGCGTTTGGTCAGAGATCTCGCAGGATCAGAGGAGGTCCGCGCCTTACTCCCAGCGGAATTCTGGAGTCTTTGGGAGTCTGTTCTTGTTGCGGCCAAGGAGCTTGAGTCGTGAGCGTCAGACGACCCGATAAAGAAGCCGAACTCGGGCGCTTGAAGGGCTTTCAGCGAGCTGCAGCTCATCACGCCTTTGAACGTCTGTTCACTGGCGAAGGAAGCAGCGGTCGTTTCTTGATCGCCGACGAGGTTGGCCTGGGCAAGACGCTAATCGCCAGGGGCATCATGGCCCTTGCTATTGATCACATGTGGGACACTGTCGAGCGAATCGACATTATCTACATCTGCTCTAATGCGTCCATCGCGCGTCAGAATGTGCGGCGGTTGGGTTTTGGCGCACTGGCAGCAGTCAAACGAGTGACCCTGCTTCCAGTGACCGCCCATGATCTGGAGGGATCGAAGCTGAACTTTGTTGCGGTGACCCCCGGTACGTCCTTCCAATTGCAGTCGAGTCTCGGCATTGCCAAGGAACGGCGTCTGCTCTATCACATGATGCAGCCTCTATGGCCTGTGCGAGGAACCGGTCCTGTGAACTTCCTACAGGGGACGTCCCGAAACCGGAATGAGTGGCGCGAATCCCTGAATCTGTTTCTTGAACGGAACACAATATCCTTGGAATTGCAGGCGCGGTTTCATCGGACGTTGGAGGAGGCCGACTGCGAGGAGCGTGCGAATGGCGAACCCGGTCTGCGCGCGAGATGGGAGAAAGCCTGCATGAGCTTTCAGCGCTACCGAAGGAAGTGGCCCGAGGCCATGCGTCGCACGCGCCGTAACCTGATCGCTGAGCTGCGATCGCTACTTGCCAAGAGTTGTATCGGTGCCCTGGAGCCGGATCTCATCATTCTTGATGAGTTCCAGCGCTTCAAGCACTTGCTCGATCCTCGAGAGGGCGACGAGGCTGCCGAACTCGCACGGATGCTGTTTGAGTGGCAGGACGGGTCTACCGATGCCCAGGCTCGGGTGCTGCTACTGTCAGCCACGCCCTACAAGATGTACACCTTGGCACAGGAGGCCGAAGAGGACGACCACTACGCTGACTTCTTGCGTACGGTAGCCTTTCTACAGTTCGATGAAAGGCAGACGCAAGCCTTTCAACAGCTTTTGGTCGGCTATCGCCGCGAACTCTTTCAGTTAGCAGAGGGTGCCGCAGAGGGTGTACGGACGATCTGCAGGTCAATAGAGCAAAAGTTACGTCTGGTGATGTCCCGTACAGAGCGAATTCGTGCAAGTGGGAAGTCTGACGGAATGCTGCGTACCGTGGACCCACAGGGCCTGCAACTGTCACCTCGCGATCTAGTCGATTTCGTGCGCGTCAAGAGGGTCGGGCGTGAGGTTGGCAATGGGCATGTACTTAATTATTGGCAATCGGCACCGTACCTTCTGAGTTTTCTTGATGGCTACCAGCTGGATCGAAATCTCGAACGGGCGGTGGATAAGTCTGATACCGAAGAGATCTTGGGAAGTCTGCTCGAGGCTGCTCGAGGGTCGTTCGTCGATCCCGCTGACATCGAGCGCTACAAGGCTATCGACCCGGCTAACGCCAGGCTACGCTCCCTTCTGACTGACATGGTTGACACGGAGCTATGGCGATGCCTTTGGCTACCGCCCTCCAATGCGAGCTACCAACCTTCTGGGGTGTATGAGAGCACATTCGGGATGACGAAGCGGCTGATTTTCTCCGCTTGGGATTTGGTTCCCCGCGTCATCTCGGCTTTGGTTTCCTACGAGGTTGAGCGGTTGGCCTTCCTTGGGGAGAACCAACAGACACAAAATACTCCCGAAGCGCGTGAGCGCCGCCGGCCCTTGCTGCGCTTCTCACGCACTGATGGACGCCTGTCTGGGATGCCGGTGCTCGGGCTAATCTACCCTAGCTCGCGTCTGGCTGAACTGGGTGATCTTCGTGAGAGTGAAGGGGCCCTGCCGACTCGTGACGAGGCCCTGAGGAGAGTTCAAGATAGAATCGAAGAAGCCCTGCAGCGATTACCTGCATACGGTGCAAGCGCGGGAGCTGAAGACGAGGCGTGGTATTGGGCGGCTCCCATTCTTCTGGATCTTCAGGGCGAGGGGGGCGAGCAAGCGCTTGCTTGGTGGGAGGACAATGAGTTAGCGAGGCGTTGGGGGAACGAGACCGAACCCCTCGTGGATGGAGACTCCGATAGCGAAGGTGGTTGGGCCAGCCATTTCGCTGAAGCGCGTGCGCTGGCCAGAGGTGAGCTGGAGCTTGGTCGCCCCCCGGACGACCTGGCATCTCTTCTTGCTCAGCTTGCAATAGCTGGACCCGGCGTGGCTGCCCTTCGTGCTCTCTGGCGTGTACTACCGGATGCTGAACTCTTCCAGCCTGAACTGCGCCTGGCGGCGGCTCGAATAGGGTGGGGCTTCCGCTCGCTCTTCAACCGCCCAGAGGCAACGGCGATCATTCGCGGCCCAGAGCGCAAGGTTCCCCTCTGGCGTATGGCTCTCGACTACGCTATTGACGGCTGCCTGGGCGATGTCATTGATGAGTACGTACACGTCCTTCGCGAGCTCGAGGGGCTCTTCAGTGCAAGTATTGCCGAAGCGGCTGATGGAATTGCTACGGCGGTTCTCGAAGCAACAACCTTACGAACCACACAGACTTCCTATCGAGTCCTAGAAGAAGAGGGGGGCTCGCCGGCCTTCGAGCGTCGCCGCTTTCGAGGTCACTATGCACTGCGATTTGGCGCTGAGAAGACAGAACAGGATGCGCAAGCTCAGCGAGTTGACCAGGTTCGCACTGCATTCAACTCGCCGTTTTGGCCCTTTGTTTTGGCTTCGACTTCCGTTGGGCAAGAGGGGCTCGATTTCCATGCGTATTGCCATGCAGTGGTTCACTGGAATCTGCCAGCAAATCCGGTCGACCTCGAGCAACGCGAGGGCCGTGTCCATCGCTTCAAGGGTCACGCCGTGCGCAAGAACGTTGCGCTTGCCCACGGAGCTGAGGAGCGAAAATCCCCTTCTGACCGTGATCCCTGGGCCGCTCTATTCGAAAGGGCTCGCCATAATACTAAGGATGATCGCGGCGGGCTTCTGCCTTACTGGGTCTATGAGTGCGAGGACGGTTTTCAGGTCGAGCGTTACGTTCCCGCCCTGCCCTACTCCCGAGACCAGTTGCGCTACGAGGCCCTCCAGAGATCCCTCGCTGTCTACCGGATGGTCTTCGGCCAACCGCGGCAGGATGATCTCTTGGCTTTCTTGATGAAGCAAGTTCCCGACGAAGTCTTGAAGCCCTTGTTGGATGAACTGCGAATCGACCTTTCTCCGCCGAAGGCAGCGAGGGGTTAGGCTCATCTGGGATCTTATACATGCCGTGCCTCGGTACCCCAGTTGCTAGGGTCTCAAGATGCCTCCTGCGTACGACCTGTTCACTCACAGGCACCGCTTCGCCGACTTGTCGTTGATGGTCGGTGAATCGTGGTGAATGGCCGCCGGGTGATCACTTCTCGCCCATCAACCTCAACATCGCTTGTGCGAATGCGTTGCCCATGCGGTTGAACCAGATTGCGCTGCCCAGGTAGTGATAGGGATGGTCAGAACCGACCTTCTCCCACTCCTCCATATTTTCCCTCCAGGTAGGGAAGAGTGCCTCAGCAGCCTTATCCACCAGAATGTCCGTGCGCACGGCCCGCACATTCTTGCGAAAGCCCTTCACCTTCTCCATGGCCAGCTGCGCCTCTTGCACGGCGAGCATGGCTCCCTTGGCGGGCTTGGACTGGTTCTGCCCCATGACTCCGATCACGAAGGGCAACTTGGGAACCTTCAGATCCCGTCGGACATCCTTGATGAAGTGCTCCATGTTCGAGGCGTACTCAAGTTCGGCGCCGTCGTATTGATCGTTCCAACCCTGGAACCAAACGAACCCGGCCAGTTCGGGGGTCTTGCCCTTCAAGGCCGGAAAGAGGGTTTCCATCTCGGCCAGGGTGCCTTTCACTTCGCTCATCATGCGGCGATAGGACTTGCCGTAGTCTGCCCGGATGCCTTCAATCGTCGGCATCGGTATGTTGCCGTTACTCTTCTTGTTATCCCTGATGGCCCACTCGGTCAGCTTCTTAAACTCCGCCTGAATCCGATCCTCGGGAATGCCAGCGCTTGGTGACCTGAAGAGCTTGAACAGTGAGTGCCCGCCCCAGGCGGTTTTGATCAAAAGGACTGGTTCATCAAACGCGTCCCCCAGAATTGTACCCAGTTCAAGCTCAACACCCGTTCTGTTGGGGGAGCCGTAGCCGACGGTCAATCCTCCGTGCCGTCCTAGGTATTTGATGAAGACGTCTTCGCGCGTAATCCATTCACCGTCCTTGCGCAGGTGCGCAAACAGATTGGCGGTCTTCGGGTCGCTGGCCTGGTGGTTGAGCAGTTTGGTCTGAGCCTTGCCCTCCATATTGGACTGTCCCGCCAGGATGAAAACTTTGACGCGTCCGTCAGCCTGAGCTGATCCGCCCAGCAGAAGGAATGCCACAAGGATAAGGGAGAAGATGCGTGTGTTCATGATAGTCGGGTTGCTCCAGTTGGGCCGTTGTAGGGATATGCAGGTTACTTGGTTGCAGGTCTGGTTTTGCCGTACAAAACGGACTTGCGCTCCATGGTTGAATGCTAGCAACTCGAACCCCGGCTGAGAGTCGAGGGTTGGTGGGGACCCTGTTGGGCAGGCACGCTAAGAAGAAGGGAATCAAAACCACCTACCCGTCTGACTCGCCTCCAGCCTTTGCCATGCCCTAAAAGCCACCTGGGACCTCTGGGCTCGGCACCTTGTTGGATGAAAAGCTTTCGCTTACAGTGTTGTCTCAACCCCGCGCCATCCCCCGGCCATTCACTTTGTGGCCTGTCCATTCAAAAGGAAAACTTCATGTTTCATTTCCCCCAACAAAGAACCGTCCGCAACCTAATTGCAGGTACAGGACTACTCTGCTTTGCTGCGCCGAGCTTTGCACATGTCAATGTCGTTGCTCCGAACGGAGGCGAAGTCTTCAATGCGGGTGATCAGGTCAGTATTGAATGGGTCATTGCTGTGGCCCACTCAACACAGAACTGGGATGTCTGGTATTCGTCTACCGGAGCGCTGGGTCCCTGGATTCCAATTGCAATGGATCTGCCGGCGGGAAACACTGCGCAGGGAGCAGTGCACACTTATTTGTGGACCGCCCCGGGTGTGTCGTCCACCGAGATGTTGGTTCGCGTGCGTCAGGACAACTCGGCAAATGACTACGAGGACATTTCCGACGGAGACTTCACGATCCAACTCACCTGCTGTGGCATCGCCTATTGCGATCCCAGTAATCTGAACTCTTCGGGTCTGCCCGCTCAGCTAGAAGCTAGCGGGTCCCACCTGGTCACCGACAGCAACTTCATTCTGCGTGCTCTGCAACTGCCCCCGAATCAGTTCGGTTATCCCCTGTTCTCTAATGCGCAAGCTACCGTTCCTGTTGCTTCCGGGATCCTTTGCCTGGGTGGCCAGATCGGTCGTTTCACCTCTAACCTGTTCAACTCTGGCGGGGCCGGAGATTCCGGCCCACTCACCATTGATCTCAACAACCTGCCACCGCCCATAGGTGGAGCGGTTCTGCCCGGGGAGACCTGGAACTTTCAGGTTTGGTACCGGGATGTTGGGACCTCGAATTTCACAAGTGCAGTGACCGTTGTATTCCAGTGACACGCTGATCAGTGGAATTGCGAATGCTGCGTCTAGCCCCTAGGGGTACGTTGAATCAGAGCTCCAAAGGGTTCTCAACCTTCTCCTGATCGGCCTACGCCGAGGCTGGAGTTATTTCCTGCCGATTTGGAAGCTAAAGGACCCCGGGCGCAACAGGTAGCCGCCTAGGATCAGGAGTACGAAGCCGATGACTCCCATTTTAGTCGGGACCACCATTGTGTTTTGACGCATCCAGATTGCCAGCTCGAAGCCAGTATCGTCGGGCTGTGCAGCGTCCAGGACGACTTGGACCTTATGGGTCCCGGGCCGATGGACTGCGATGGGGTCATCGATGCTGACCACCTTGTGGATGTCCGTGTCCGGGAAACTGCTGGTGGTCAAACTGAAACTCCCCAGCCTCTTGCGCTTACGCTTCTTCGATATTGAAAGTCGGGCATCGGACTGCCAGATCTGTTCTCCAGCCGGGTCAATCAAGTTCAATTCGACCGATCGGGCACGGGTGGGTTCGGACCCATCCTTCTTCACTTCTCCTATCATTACCGATATCGGCGACTGACCTGGTTCGAGGTCCAGTTCATACTCGACAGTCCCGGCTTGAGCGGAGATCTGTACTTTCTGCAGGTGTAGATGCTCACCGCTGTAATACTGCCCATAGAAAAAGGTCCCAAAGCAGCCTATGCCCGCTAGGAGAATGAGAGATCCAATGAGTTGTTTCAATTTCTTCACAGTTAGAGGGTATCAGATCTAATACAGGGAGCGGCATCTCCCCATGGTTCGGGGGTATTCCCCAGCAACTACTTGGCAGCAGCTCCGGCGCCATCTACATCTTCAAGTAAGCACCTCGTTCCCCCAACAAGAGG
>CALEMP010000103.1 GCA_937910685.1 uncultured bacterium | reverse complement strand
AAAAGGGTGGCCATGGATGGCCCCAACCCGGATCCAAATCCGTAAAGACCACCCAGCTCATCTGGGAGTTCTTCAAGGCCCACCCCCGTGAGCCCGCGAAGAAGAAGTCCTAGGCCAAGTGGCGCGTTCCCCTCGGGGCTTATCACCTGGTCCGGGCCTGTCATTGCCCGTGGGTTGCAGAGGATTGCACGCACGAGTCACCCAAATGAAAGCCAAAGCAGCCTGATTCCAGCAGTTAGCTTCCCGACCCCATGATTTCGGCCCAGAGACTTCCCCTCCATCGACGGTCCATCGCATCCAAGAGTGCCCTGTTGCGCCTGGGGCTCTATCGCCTAAGCCTGACGGCCCACCTACTCGGGGTATACAGCGGCATGCGTGCCCTGTGCAATCGACTCAACTGCCTGCTCCTGCCCCGCCCCTGCTTCTCAGCCGCCCTGAATGGGAGCACACTTGAAGCCCCAAGCGGAACCAAGTGGAAGTTACGAGTGCACGCCCGGCGCAATGGACCGCAGGGCCTGACCGGAATCATCTCGGCCCGTCTCCAAAACGCTCCACTTCAACCCCTGCTCTACCGCTACCTATGCCTCTGCGGCCACTTCGGCTGTGGGCACGTGGAAGTGGCCTTCCTTGAACAAGCAGGAGAGGTATCGATCTACGCAGTGCGCAACACTGCCCTATCCAGTGTCGAACGATTTGGCTTCAAACGCCTCGCGCCAACCCTTGGCCCTCGCCGAGAGAAACAGCTCCTTGATCTAGTGCAAGCCACAGCCTCGCTCCTGCGCAAACAAGGCCTCAACATCAGAGTCCTCCCACCAGCCGAATGCGTAAGGCTAAGCGTCAACCCCTTCTTGCTGCATCCAAAACGCAAACTCCAGAACCGACGCGTTCTCTTTCAACGAGCGCGACGGTTGGGAATGCGAGTCACCGCTGGAAGCGGATCACCAACAGCCAGCCCCAAGCGAAACGACTTTTCCTCGCAGCTAACGGAACATGACCTCGATCCCGTCACTGCTGTTGGAGGTGGGGATCTGGAGAACCGGATCGGTGTCTCGATACCAAAGCTGAAAGTACCACACATCGCCGGGGCTCAAGACCGTCCCTTGGGGCAGGCCACCGAGATCCAGCGAGAAACTCATTTGGCCGCCAGCATCCGCAGTCAGAATCGCGCCCCCGTCTGAAGCCTGGTTCATGCGCACGATGGGAGTGCCAAGGCAGAG
>CALEMP010000102.1 GCA_937910685.1 uncultured bacterium | reverse complement strand
CGCGGCGGACCCAGCAACATTGGAATCGACGGGCTTCGCTGGTTCGAGAACAATCCGGAAGTTGCATTGCCCCTGCAGCCCGATATAACGGTCGGTAGCGAAGTGTGTGATGATCCTATGGCACCGCCCATCTTCCACCCGTTCTATAGCCCGGAGCAGATTCAAAGCATTGGCTTGCCCCTGCTCGTAGAGGTCCGCTGCTTCAGCGACCTAGGCGCCAGTGGTGTTAATCTCTTTGACACCAACGTTGCGCCCCCCCCGGCCTACACCGGCCTGCAGCCTTACTTCCGTGCCTTTTCCAGTGGCGGTTTCCCTTCTGGCACCGACGAGGCATTGATTGTCAACCCGGAATTCGAGGATCTGGCCAACGGTGGATTTGACCCATCTTCCGTCCCCCCGGGAGCTCCAACCCCCGGACTGGATAACACTGTCTACCTGGGCGCCCTCGACTTTGTGGTGCGCACCAGCCAAAGCCATTCGGTCTGGTGGGAGGTCCTCGACGCGGATGGGCAAACCACCACCTCCGGCCTGATCAACAACCCGACCTTCAACCCGCCGACCCTCGAGCCCCGTCCGGAGCTTCTGCCCACTGGCACCAGCATCGAGGTCTCGTTCAGGGGTGCCACCGGTGTGGATGCTTCCACTCCCGGCGCCGAGCAGGAGCCCGCCTTCCAGGTGCGTCAAGCGGCCACCATGCTTGACCGGTACGGAGACCACTACGTGGACAACTCCTCGATCTGTGACAACTCGATTGATCACGATGCTTTTAGCCTTCTAGGCGTTCAGCAAATCAACACTCCGATTGGCTTCATTGGTGGCTCCGACAGTTGGAAGGATGACGTGTCCCAAATCAATGGCTCGTCGTACTACCAAGTGCGCCTCACCTTTATCTCCAACGCCGAAAGCGGGATCTCCCCCTACCTGAGTGCGATCGGCCTTACCTGGCAACAGTAACTGTGAGTCGGCCCCGCGCCTAACCGTTCGGGACCGACTGAAGAGCTAACGATTGCTCCAAAACCAAGCTACACCCCGCACCCTGGATTGATCTCCGGTGTGTGGGGTTTTCTTGTGCCAGCTGTTTTTGCGGCCTGGGAAGACTTGAGCCCCAGATAATCCCCCTTCACCCTGAGGGGACAGGCAAGGACAGCACAGTGTCCCCAAGTAAATCCCCTCGTTGCCCCCCGCAGCACTGCGGTCCAGGCGCCCCCCTACGCCGGGCGCAGTATGCGGTCCCCTCCCCCGCGTGATTTCGAATGGGCTTTGCTGGCGGTAAGGAGCCAAAGCCCCCTTCCTAGGAAAGCCTAGAGATCCCCGATCTGGTCTGAGATCCCCTGCTCGGGGTCCTCCCAGGCTTCCAGGTCCGTGGGATGGTGTCGCTGCACAAGAAGTATGAGCCAAAGGACTACCAGCAAGAAGGATCCCACCACAGCCAGGGGTGACCACCAGGGCAAGAGTCCCCCGGCCAAGTGCTCCTTCAACTCCATAAGGGTAGTGGCGGGTTCCGGGCGCAAGATCACATGCATGCCCCAGCTCACTAACAACACGATGTAAATCGCCCAGTAGTTACGCGTAAACCGCGCGCGGATCGCCTGGGTCTTGGTGATCCGAAACCTAGGCTGGAACAGGTCATCCGCCACTAGATCCCCCCATCGCTCCAAGGGACTTGAGAGGTCCCGGCGCAGAATGGGTGCGTAGAAGTTCTCCTCCAGCAACCGAACTCGGCTCCGCCACACATCTGCAAAACGGAAGCGCCGGGCCTCAAAGCCCAGGAACACGGTCACGATGGGAAGCCCCATCAGGACCACCCAGTGGCTGTGGGCCCCTTCACCAAACGAAAAGGTCAAGAGGCCAGCACTGGTCAGAACCGCCCAGTTGGTGGTGTTGTCCAAGCGCAGGCGCCAGGCATTTGCCCGGTGGAGCTCCCCCCGGTAGAGGTGCACGAGGGCCGAGATGTACTCTGCCCGGGTCAGGGGCGAACTCTCATAGTCCACCCGATCGTGCGCGCTGGGGCCGTCTTGATCGAATGTTGGAAAGGGCATTGAGCAAGTCTAGCAACTGTCCTCGGCAGACTCCACTGCCCTCGGCAGACTCTAAGGTGTAGCGCGATCCCCAGGGAACTTGGTTGGCATATCTGCACCAGCGATGGCCCCCGGAGGAACTGCGCCCCAATGGCAACAGGGGTACCGATCTTGCGATCAGCACCCCCGGAATTCCTATTCACCAAACAGCCCGAGGGCGACCCGCGAGGGCATCCCCCGTGAAGTTCGCCTAGCGACCCTCGTTGTGGAGAACCATGACGGAGCTGGAATCGCGGTTCATCGCGGAACCCACTTCATGGGAATCCAAGCGGCCAGCGCGCAGCTCCTTGCGGGCCAGCTCTTCGTAGTTCACGCGGCCCTCGTCCAGGGTCAGCACATCAAGGCGTGCCTCTTGGGAGGTGCGGATCTCATTGATGTGGTTCGAGATCTGGTCCAAGCTGACCGCATCCCAGGAGCGAATCTTTTCGATGGTGCGGTTGCGTTTCTCCATCAGGTCAATCATGCGGTCGTTGCGGGCAATCGAATCCACCTGGCGCTCGAGCTGGCTCAGCTGAACTTGGAATTGAGCACGCTCAGACTCCAACTGCTCGACCATGCCGGCCAAGCGCTGCTCTTGGCCGTTCAGGGCACGCAGGTCTTCTGAAGCCCCCTGGGCGCGTCCCTCGTTAGCCAGAATGATCTGCTCAAGACTACGAGCTCGGGAATCTTGGCGGCTCAATCGAGCACGCAGGGTGCTCCCGGAAAGGCTGGCTAATTGGGCGCCGGCGGCGGTGGAGCGCATCTGGGCCAGATCCTCTCCGGCCAACACGATGACCCGATCGGAAACCGCGAGCTCTTCTTCCAACTTGGAAATGTCCCGACGCAGAGCAGTAAGATCCTGGCGCACCTCGGCGATGCGCTCGGGGTACTCCTTCTCGATGGCGACCAGCTGCCGACGAATGGCAATCGGGTCATCGAGGTTCGAATCAATCACCTGGGAAACCCGGGTCTGAAATTCGTGGGCCATGGCGGTTGTGCGGCCCGGACCTGCAATGAGGAAAGTGCCGCCGGCAATGGCGGTCACGGCGAGAAGCGAAAGAACGGCTGTCTTGGTGATTCCCTTGATGATACGGAACATAGTGTTTGGCTCTTGTGTGTGGGTTTTCGGTAGAAAAGGGTGAGCCGCCATTGATGGGGCCCAGCTGTCGGGTTTCAGCTGTCCTGGAAGCCCTGGGGCTCCTTGACGGCTGCTGTCCTACCTTCATGGGGAAACCAGGCCTGGCCTTGCACCCTTGCCCAATAAATCCGATATACGAGAAACAGGCATTGTAGAGGCCACGAGGCGTATGATGAAGGCATGCACGATCTCACCACCAACTTCGTAAGCCGCTTACGGGCTCGTGATCCTGAGGCTTGGTTCGAGCTTTGGGAGACCTTTGGACCCATTCTGAGGGCTCAATTGGCTCGTTGGGGCCGTGGCCGAATCGGGCCTGAGACGGTGGCTGACCTTTCCCAAGAGACCCTTGCAGCCCTTTCGGGTGCCATCGATCGCCACGACCCAAGTAAGGGAGCACGCTTCAGCACCTGGCTTCTAGCCATTGCCAAGTACACCCTGAGTGACGAGATGGACAAGCGCTACGCCCAAAAACGCGGCAGTGGGGTCAAGCCCCTGTCCCTCAGCGCCCAGGATGACGATGGCCCCCGCTTTGATGTGGAAGGCGGAGAGCGCCCGGACGAGGAGTACGAGTCCTTAGTCTTTGAGGCCAAGGTTGACGCAGCGCTGCGGCAAGTCGAGCGCAGCGTAGGGTTCGAGGACTTCGAAGCTTTCCGCCAGCGAGTGCTCGAAGGACAGAAGGGCAAAGCGGTGGCGGAAGCCCTGGGAGCCAGCGAAGCCACAATCAGCCGCCGGGCCAGCCGGGCCCGAGAGGCCCTGCGAGCAGCTCTAGGCGACGTATTTAGCAAATATAGCTTCACGGACGAGGATTGGGCCGAATTACCCCGCAATGGATTGGAGCTAAACCCTAAGAAGGGGTTGGACGCTTCCTTTGACGAAGCCGTGGCCGAAATTTGGCTACGAGCCAGCCGGCGCCGCCAGCAAGGACAGCGTTCATGAAACCCCATCCACTCCACTACTCATGACCTTAGTCGGCAGCGGGATCCTGCTCCTCTTTTTCGGGGCCATCATGGCCATCATCATTCCGGCGATTCTGATTTGGATCGCCGTCCGAGCTGTGGGGTTTATCTTTAGTGTCGTCGGCATGGGAACTAAAACCATCCGGTTCGGTGGAGGATCCCTGATCCGGTTCGTCAAGGGCATGCTCAACGACGTGGTGAGCCTACTCAGCGGGTTGATCTCGGCTGCCCTGGCTTTGGTCCTAGGCCTCACCAACATCATGATTCTGCGCGGCAAGGCTGTGAAGCATTACTTCACAGCGGTGGAAGACGAGTCGGTGGCGGTTGTGCAATGTGCCTACCGCCTCGCTATCGGACACCCCTTGCGCTTGTTTGGCATGGGTCCCGCCCTAAGCAATATTGAGCGGCGACTGCCAGCGATGATTACCGGACCCAGCGGGACTCGACGGGGCACCTCACAGGTGCCCACCTCAGGCAGTGAGGGCGATGGCTTCGAAGGCTACCGTATCCTGAGCCAACTCCCCACGGGAGGCTCTGGCGCCCTCCTACATGTGGCGCGCCCCACCTCTGAGAAAGCTGACGAGCTGCGTGCCCGGGGAATCGCGGTTCCGGAGCGCGTTGTGATCAAAGCATTCTCCCTCGTCACCGGTTCGACCCTGCCCCAGATTGTACGCGAGAGCCGCGCATTGGAGGCTGCAGGCCGCTTGGGCCTCGTGCTGGAACACCGCCTGGACGAATCAGCCTTTCACTATGTGATGCCCTTCGTCGCCGGAGTCACCCTGGACGTGACCGCAGCCAAACTTCACGAGCACTCAGGCAACGAGGGCTTGGGCGCTGCGGACCTAAACAACGCCATTTGCCATTCGCGGGATTTGGCGCGCATCTTGGGTCATTTCCACTCAGAAGGTCTATGGCACAAGGACATCAAGCCGAGCAACCTGATCGTGGGACCGGCTGGTCTACACGTGGTGGACCTGGGTCTCGTCACGCCCCTCGCATCGGCCATGACCTTGACCACCCACGGCACGGAATACTACCGCGACCCTGAACTGGTGCGCCTCGCCATGAAGGGCGTCAAGGTGCACCAGGTCGACGGGGCCAAGTTCGATATCTATGGCAGTGGCGCCGTGCTCTACACCCTGCTGGAAAATTCATTCCCCGCCCACGGCAGCCTCTCGCGTTTCAATCTCCCCAGCCCCAGGGCCCTGCAATTCGTAGTGCGCAAGGCCATGGCGGAAATGGACTCTCGCTATGAAGCAGCGGGTCACATGGCCCAAGATTTGGAATTCCTTTTGGCATCCGAGGATCTCTGGAGCGTGCAACCAGCGCAGCTGCCTTCCTATCGCGGCACCCTGCCGGCACCCGAGGACGTTTCACATCGGGCCCCCAGCAATCACCAGGCCCCCTACCACACCCCCGGCGGAACCGATTGGGTCGAGGTGGTATCCAAGCACACGGATGCGGGCCCAGCAACAAGTGCCGCCCATGCGGCGGGCTGGAGTTCGCCGCCGATCTCCCCCCGTCGGAGCCTCAACCGGAATAGTCGCCGCCGACGCCGTCGTGGTGTGGCCAAGTCCCTAGCCCTCGCTGGACTCGGGGTATTGTCAGCTGTCTTCTACCTGGCCCTTTTCACCCAAGCGTTCCACCAAAAAAATTTGGCGAGCGATCTCGGTACGAATCCGATGCACGAGCCCTCAACCGCCAGACCATCTAATCAGCGCGTTATGCCGCAGATCGTCATGCCACAGTACGAAATGCCACGAAATGGGGTTGGGTCGCCTGGGCTTCGCTCTGAGGGGGAGTACCGCACACCACAGTTGGATGATCCTGATGGGACTGGTTCCATTGGGGATGGCATTTTTCAACCCAGCCTTCTCCAAGTACTTTCTGCGCTGCCCCACCAGTCTTCGGTTCTGGTGGCGGGCCCCAACACCAGCTACGCTTCTACCCTTCGCGAAGAACTCATCCAAGCTGGCCTGCTGGCGGTGGCCCTCGATACCAGTATTTCCGTGGAGACGCGGCGGGAATGGATGGCCGGCGTACAGGTGCAATTGGGCAGCGGACTGTTGAGCGATGAAGGCGCACGGGTGCGGGTGATTGCCTGGCAGCAAGTTTCCGCCCCGGAATTGGACGCACTCATTTGGGTGACTGGTGATGATCCGGTTCGGGCAGAGGTGATCCACTTCGAGGACGCCAGCGATCACTAGAAAAGGCCACACTGCCCCATGGGCAGTGCCCTATCCTTCTCCCATGAGCTTTGAAACCATTCTCCCCCAAGGTGCTGCGACGCGCCTTACCGACGGTTGGATCTATCTTGATGTACGCACGAGCGAGGAATTCGCCGAGGGCCATCCCCCCGGTGCCTACAACATCCCCGTGGCGACCATGAGTCCTGCGGGAATGGTGCCCAACGATTCCTTCCTGGCGGTTGTGCAGCGGCACTTCCCTGCGGACACTTCTTTCGTAGTGGGTTGCAAGGCAGGTGGACGCTCGGCCATGGCCTGCGAAATCATGGGCGAAGGAGGCTATGTCAGTCTCGCGAACATGGACGGCGGTTACCACGGACGACCCGACGGGATGGGCGGGCTTGCGGTGGAGGGCTGGGCAGCCTGCGGCCTAGAACAGTGCGTCACCCCTCAGGAAGGGCGCACCTGGAAAGAGCTCGTGGGCTAGGGCTTGATGTTGAAGAGGGGCAGGACCTCGGTCAACCCCTGAATGCCCGACGCGGCCGACCCCAAGAGACAAAACTGCATGCCAGCAGCTTGGGCCCCAGCTCCGTCCGCATCTTGCCTGTCCCCCACAACCAAGACCTGCTCGGGCACCAAGCCCATGCGGCCGGCGAGCAATAGGAAACCTCGGGGGTCGGGCTTGAAAGCACCCACGCCCTCACTGGTGGCACAGCAACTGGCCTGAACCAGATCAGCGACTCCAAGGGCTTGCAGCTTCTCTTCCACAGGATGGTCGCTGAAAACCCCGATTGAGATGTTCCCTTTGCTGAGCGCTTCAAAGGTCCCGCGCAAGTCCTCACGGGCACAGCTGGGCAAATGGCGTAGGGGCCGCTGCTCCATCCACTGGTGCACCCAAGTTTGAATCTGGGGTTCGGGGATCCCCGACCGGTGGGCTGCTCGCTTCAGTTGCTCCTGCGCCAGATCCAAGCCCGTAGGGAACACCTCCCCACGCAGGGCCTCGCGCTCTTTGCGCCAAGCACCGAGGGCCCGCGGGAGGCCAAGCCCCAGCCGCAGGGTCCCAAGTCCCAGCTCAAGCAGCATGCGCCGGCGCATGGGCCCCTCATGGTAAAGGGTCCCATCCAAGTCAAAAATCACACCGCCCAATGGACTCAAGCGGGGGTCGCCTGTTTGCGGTGCTTGCGGAACCACCAGCCCGCATAGGCCACATGGGTCAAGCTCCAAAGAAACGTGAAGGACAGTCCTACGGCCGCGCCATAGTCAGGCCAGCGAGAGCAAGCCAAGAACAAAACGCCCGTGTTCACCACAAGCCCCACCACGGACAAAATAATTGCCATGCGCAATTGGTTGGTCACCAGGTAGAAGGTGTCGTTCGCAACCGAAAAACCCGACACGGCCGTACCCGGCAAGAGAATCAAGAAGGACATCCAGACAGGGTGATGAAAGTCCCTGGGCAGGAAAGTTTCCATGGCCCAGGGTAAGACCAAGGTTGAAAGACCCAGGCCCCCGGCGATTAAAAAACCCGATCCAAGGGTTGCGCGCCAATAGACCCTGCGAAGTCCGGCACGATCGCGAACGTGGGCTAAACCGCTAAGCACCGGAAGAGCCGTGCGACTGATACCTTTCATGAACATGCGGCTCACATCCACCAAGCGCTGTGCGATGCGGAGGTAGCTCACCCACTGGGGACTCGAGAAATGACCCAGCACCAGGGCGGGTAAAACCTGCACGGCCAGCGCATCGATGTTGCGCACAATACCCATCTTGATCCCAAGCCGCAGGCCAAGGGTCCAGGGCACACGCACGGCAGCGCGCAGGATCTCACCCATACTCGGCAAATCCGGGACATGCTTGAGGCGCTCCCGTTGAAAGACAACCAGGGCCACCAAGGAACCCAAGGCCGAAGCGCACACGGTCCCGATCACAGGGCCCACGGCACTGCCGGTCAAGAGCGCACCAATCACCACAAGAACCACCCGCAAAACCTCTTGGGCGTTTTCAATGCGGGTTACGGCCAGCATACGCCGGGAACCTTCAAGGCCCGCAAGGGCAACTACCCGGGGGAGTTCCAACAGGGGGGAAATGGACAGGATCGAAGCACAGAGCCCGATTCGCGCCACATTCGCACTTGGGTCACTTGTCCACCAGCTAAGGGCACTGGGCAATCCCCAGACCCCAACCAAAAGAGTCAGGATCCCTAGGGGGATCCCGCTCTTGAAGAGGTAAGCCAACCAAGACAAGGCACCTTCACGGTCCCCGCTGGTCAAGCGCTGGGCCACCTGACTGATGGTCACCGGATAGAGGCCCAGGTTCAAACAAAACCAAAGCAGAGAATAAGCTGCCACCGCTAGGTAGTACTCACCTTGGCGATGGGCACCCAGAACATGCGTCAGGGCAATGGTACCGAGGAACGCGAGCCCGGAAATCGAAAGACTCCCAGCCTGCAGGACTGACGAGTCCCGCAAAAACCGGTTTGCCAGTATGCGCCTCAAGGGGGCCACGATTAAAAGTTCCCTTGGGCTGGAAGGAAGAGGATGTCATCCACCTTGGCCATACTGGACAGGTCCTGATACTCATAGCCGATCTCAAACAGGCGCTCAACGACAGCCGCTTGTTCTTCCCAACGAGGGTGGTAATCCTCTTCAAGAAGTTCCGAATAGATCACAGGCAAACGCTCAGCGCGCTCAAGGAAAGGCAGCATGCCGCGCAACACCGCATAGTCGAAACCCTCGGTGTCGGTCTTGATGAAGTCTACGTGTTCTATGCCATGCTGCTTGGCGAACAGTTCCCAGGTGGTGCACTGGATCGTCTCTTGGTCAATTACCGTATCCGGTCGCACCATGGCATTGTCCCTACGGTCGAACATGATCTCGGGCATAACAGAGTTAGCCCCATAGTTGTGCCGGGCCTTATAGATCGGGCGTTCTTCCTGAGCGTCGGAAAGGGCAAGCTTGTGCAACTCCACACGATCATCCCCCGCAAACCTCTCCTGGCAGGCTTGATGGTAGCGCGTCACCGGTTCAAACTGGATCACCCGAGCAGAGGGTCGCTCGCGCAAGAGAGCCTCGCTGAAGAGGCCCACATTTGCGCCCACATCAATCACCAGGGCGTTCTCGGGAACATGGGGCAAAAGCCGCTGAATCTCCACACGCACGACTTCTCCATGATCCTGCGCCCACTCACCGAGGGACTTAGGACGGGGCTGGGTCAGATTCTTGACCCGCCGCAGGAGGTTGCGTAAAGGATTGGCCATGACCCTTGTTTATCGGCCGTGGGACCCCACTTCCAGCACGAAAGGAGGTTCATTCTTTCCCCGGGGCCTCCTCCCAGTCTGGCCAGCCCCCATTTGGGCCAGCAGACCCTCCTGGGATACCTGAACAGATGCCCGGGCGGTCAGCAGGGTGCCCCCCGCATCAGCCAGGGCCGTCTCCAAACAACCGAGCAGCGCAGAACGCTCCCCTGAGGCTCGCCGGGCCAAAAGGCGTCCGCTGAGCCAACGCCACCCAGTCAGCCAAAGAGCCGCCACCAGCAGAGAATCCATGAGGCGGTCCATGCCCAAACCAGGTCCCCCAAAAATCCCCCAGAGGGCCAGCCCAAGGCAGAAAACCCCAAGGGCTAGAAGGGGCCCGTCCACCAGGGCGCGCAGTAAATAGCGTTGGGGGGTGGACCAGACCCGGTTGGAGCGAGTACTGATCCAGCTGGACCAGGCTGCTTCAAGGGTGGGCTGACCCAGGGCTTCTAATTCCAAGGCCAGGTCCGGGTCTCCCTGCATCCCGGCTTCCAGAGAGGCAATTTCGATCACCTCCTTCTGCTCCTTTTCCGAGGGCCAAAGGCTGGCTCCCAAATCGATCTGTTGTTTGCTGCGCCCGCCCTTCAAAGAGTCGATCGCAGAGCCCGCCGCGGCCACACCGGCCCCAACAAGAGGGTTACGCCGCCCCAACAGGAGCCCCAGGCCCAGGGCTCCTGAACCGGTGCCGGAAAGTCGCATGGCCCATCCACCGGGGCCCGGCCAACTCTCCCCTGCCAAGAGACGCAGAACCTCTACCCACTGCTTGGAATGGGCAACGAGATTCTTGCGAGTGGTGTTCACCAAGCCGCTGGACCAAATTTCCAAGGCCTGCTCGAGGGCATGCCGCCGGGATCTGAGCAAGGCCTGCGCTTCTTCGATGGCAGTGCCCAACTCAGCGCTCAAAGCTTCCAGCGCACCCCTAGCATTGTCCTCGCGGATTCGCCCAAGAGCTCCGGCCATCAAGGCCTCGCGCATTTGAACCTGTTGCTCTTGCCACTCGTTCCCTCCGCGACCTTCCCTGGCAGCCAGCGAATCCACGGCAATCACCTCAGGCTCCAAGACGCCCCACTCTTCCCGCGCAACCCTTTTCATTTGGTCCACGAGTTCTCCACGGGCGCTTGGGGTTAACTCGTCCGACCTTCCGAGGACCAACAGCAACTTGCGCCGCCGTGAAAAGTCTGCAATGAAATCCACCGCTGCTTGTTCAACGATGCTCTGACTGTGATTCAAGATCAGTAGAAGATCCGCATGCTCAGCCCAGGGTCCCAAGATCTCGCGACCTTCGGTCTCATAGGTGTTCAAGTCCGGAGCGTCCACCAAGGACAGGTCACCAAGCCCCATGGGGCCCGGCGCGGGCAGATCATGGACCTGACAGTCAGTTGTGTCCACAAGGGCGGGTAAGTCGGCGCGTTGAGCCGCCGGACCCAGGGCCACAACCGCGTTCTTGGTGGTGGGCCTCATGTCACCCACAGTCGACAATTCATCGCCGCATAGGGCATTGAAGAGGGTCGACTTCCCAGCCCCGGTTGAACCCACAAGCACCACTAGGGCACCGGGCCGGTCCTGTTCAATCAAGGCCTTGTGATCCGCCAGCAACTTCCGCGCCCGGTCCAAAGATCGGTGAGGCAGAAGTTCGTTCAACACCGAGATCGTCTCTTCCCAGGATGCCGCTTGTTGGGCCAACAGCCCCTTCAGGTTGGTGGTGGTCATGAAGTGGGCTCCAGGGTTTCAAGGGCCTCCGCCAAGCGCCCGCAGCTTGCAGAGACATGGTCACAACTTGCGAGGGTCTGGGGCATACCCAACTCCTCAAGCATTGCGCCGATCCGTGCTTGGGCCAAGTGGGTCCAGCGTTCCCGCGCGCGATCCGCTGTATTGCGGCCGAGATAGCCAATGAACTTCTCCAGCATGGCCGAGCCCATTGCGCCCATGCTCCCCACAACCGCATCTGCCCCTAGGCCCCCCGTGTGAAACACGACAACCCCGGCAACCGCCATGGGCGAAAGCAAAACCGTATCCATCCCCAGCTGCAAGAGTTGCTTGGACGTATGGCCTGAGAGTTCCTCCTCAATGAGCTCTTCCACCTGCGCCCCGTAGGCGGCGAGATCCCGCTGGGCATCGAGGGAACGCCCCAGCTCCAGGCGAACCGCGGCCATGCGTGGAGCCGATCCCTCCTGTTTGATTTGCGCAACCCGACCTGCGCTGAGGGACAAGTGGCTGGCCCGGCGAGCCAGGGCGGCGAGGGACGGAGAGCGGCGTGACCACGCCAAACACAGAGCATCACGCTCAGCCTCCTCCAGCCGGACACCGGGATCGAAGGCCGCCTTTTGGCTCACCCAGGGTAATTGACGAGCACCAAAGTTGCGGAGAACCTGAAAACCCCGCCGCATTCGTTTTTGAAAGGTCGTGCAACTTCGGTCTAACACCGACCGCAGGGCAATCACCATCACGCCCAGGGGCATGGCGCTCTTGGCCACTTCCAATGCAATCGAATCCAGTGCCTCTCGAAGTTCCTGCTCTAGGGAAACCGCTTGACGTTCCAGGCTTCGCAACTTGAGCACCAACTCTCGCCGCAACACGTCACGCCGTTGACTGCGTAATTGGCGAGCTTCGGTCCCAAACGGGCCATTGATTCCAAGGGTCCCAAGCCATGGGAGTAAATCCTCGTCGCGGCCCATGGGTGCCCCATCAGTACCCCCGGGCAACCGCCGTGGGGCCAAGACTTCCCCCAGATTCAAACGGGGCTGCCAGAAGAGCGCCAAGGGTTTGGATTTCAGGTGCTGGATCAGGTCGTCCAATTGCCGTTGGGCCACACCGGGATCCACCGCACCATTGATCAGTAAGCACCAGGGACGGTCCACATCGAGCAGGTCTTCTAGAAACTTCCGCAATGCTTCGGTGCTGTAGCTTTGGGGCGTTACAACCACAAGCAGCAGGTCCGCCCATTCGGCGGCCTCCCGTGCAATCTCCGCATGTTTCGGGTTTCGCCCGTCACAATCGGGCGTATCCAAGAGCAACCAGTTGGACGAATCCCCGGAGGATTCCCCCACAATCCAGTCCGGCTGAGTCTCTTGCAGACCCGCAACCAGGGCCGCGGGCAGGGCTGCGTGGATTTGGGAGGTGGCACCACCCAAGCTACTGGCGGGACTCAGGGAGCCGCCCCCAAGTGCCGCAAAGAGCGAGCTCTTACCCGCGTTGTTCGGGCCCACGAGCACTAGCCTCGGGGGCAGTGTTTGGCGGGCCTCCGCGTCCTGCAGCAGAGCGCGCAAGAGGTCCTGCACCTGGCGTACAAGCCCCTGGTCTAACTCAGAGGCCTGGAGTTCGCGGCGCACCAGGCGCACGCGGGAGAGAATTTCGGCGGACATGGGAGAGTCTCTTTGGGATTGCAGCGCGGGGGCTTCCATCTAACGATCCCCCTTATCCACTAGATCCACTAATTGGGCGGCAAACTCTGGGGCTTTCTCGGTCAACTCCCCAAGCAGCTGATTGTAGTCCACCACCTTCCCCATGCGATGCAGCACCACCCCCCGGCCCACCCAAACCCCATAGTCCTCGGGGGTGGCCTCAAGCAACTGGTCCCATAATTTAAGGGCTCGCTGGTCGTGCTCCAGAATGGTTTCCATGCTGGCCAGGGAACGTAACCACGTGATTCGCAAACCGGAGCGGCCCCCGCTTTGTTCGTCTAAACTCAGCGCATCGACCATCAGCTGCCGGGCTGCTTCCCGTTGGCCCTGCAGCCAACGCGCCCTCGCCATTTCCACAAGAGCTCCAGGTGAATCTAAATCCTGTACCTCGAAGGCCAGGGCTTCAAGCTCCTTGGCGGCGTCTCCCAATCCACGCAACTTCAGCACGGAAACAAACCCGGCCCCCTCTTCCTTCACGGGCGCCTGTACCCAACGCCCGGGCCGTAATCCCGCAAACCCCCTGCGAACAACGGGATCGAGTGCAGTCGCAAGCCCAAAATCTGCCTCCACCTGAGCTTCGTCCAATGGGCCACGGTAGAGAGCCACAAGTCGGCCCCTGCCATCGAACATATAGGTGGTTGGGGAAACCATAGGTCGATCGCTGTCGCTCAAATATCCGTCGAGTGCGTTCAAAATCCTGAGGCTCTGCTCCGGGATGCGCCCCCGCAATCCGGGCCAGCCGGTTTTTTGCAGGAGTCCCTCCACACGCAATTGCTCCGAAGATGGATCCAGAGAAAGGGCCATCACCTTGACGCCTCCAGCAACCCAGCGGGTCGCGCTCTTAGCCAAGGCTGGCAGGCCCGCCACGCACGGGGCGCAATCCACACTGAATACATGCAAGAGCGTAGGTGCCCCGCCCCTATCGGCCGGGTTGGATAGGGCGCCCAAAATTCGGCGCTGGGCGCCGTCTTGGTCGTGGATCAACAACATGGGAATCGGAAGGGGCGCGCTGGCCACCAAACGGCCGGAGACTGTGGGTTTGGAAGTCTCTTTGGAATGTTCCCCATCCAAAAGGGGGGAAAGGCCAGGGGGCACAAACCGTTGAGCTTTACCGCTGGCTTGGCGCAATACATACCGACGTCCAGGCAAGAGATCCGCAAACAGCTGGCTCTCCCCATCGGGCCAAAGCACCTTGGCCACCACCACCTGCCCCGCTGGTGTTGCACTCAAGGTCCAGGGTCCCTCCTGGGCTAAAAAGCCACTCCCCGCGCGACGCACCCAGGAACTCATGGCGCCATCCTTCGCGGTAAGTTCCACCCTGGCACCGATCCCGTCCCCCATCGCACCTCGACCCACAAGTCGAATGCCGATGAAGCCGCCATGGGGTTCCGATTGGTTCAAGAGGCAACGAAGCCGGGGTGTGCCGCGTCCCGTACGCAACACATCCAAGTCCCCATCTAGATCCAGGTCCAAGGTCACCGCAGAGCGTCCGTCGTCCCCAAGGTCCAAACCGCTGATGGACGAGACATCCACGAAGGAGCCGTCGCCAAGCCCTGCAAAGGCCGTGTCCCTTTCATGACCGCTCCAGGAAAGTCCCCGGCGCAGGTGCCGCGAGAGGGCGCGCCAACCGAGCAAGTAGGCGTCTTTCGATCCGTCTTCTGAATGGGGTGAGTGGGACACGACCTGTCGCCAAAAGTAGCTTCACAAATCGTCCGGTTGAGGGCCGGTGACAAAACCTGCGGGCACATATAGGTCCCGCTTACCATCCAAATCCAGATCACACAGGATGCCACCCCAGGCCCAACGGCCCATTTGTGCCCCTCCAGCACCGGGGACCTCAACCAATGGCGCTCCCGCTTGCCCAAGAAAAAGACTGTTCCCCTGGGCATGGCGTAAAAACACCTGACGGTCAAGATTGGGCACTCCCTGACGGAACTGCTCTTGGGCCGCAACCCTGCGCCCTGCGGAAGAGAACATATTGGACACGAAGAGATCCTCGTGCCCGTCCCCATTCACATCCCCCAGGCTGCAACCCATGCCCGCGGCAATGTCCTGCACACCGAGGGCTTCCGCCACCTCTACAAACCTGCCCCCATCGTTGCGCCACAGTTGATTGGCACCAAAATCATTGACGACCAGAAGATCCTGATCCCCATCTTCGTCATAGTCCCAAAAACTAGCGGCAAAGGTGAATCGCTGATTGTCCAAAGCCAGCCCCACCCCTTCGGTCACATCACGAAAGACAAAGCTCCCTTGATTGGCAAATAGAAAGTTAGCGGCTCCGTTGCGCGCGTCCTCATAGGGTAGGGGCACCTGTTGCCCCTCGTATGGCGATAGGTACCCGCAGGCAAAAACATCGAGATCCCCGTCCCCGTCAAAGTCGGCTGCAGCGAGGGATGTCAAGTGCCCTGCGCCCGCGCGCAACTTGAGGGTGAAGGGCCCCCTGGGCTCACGCTTAAAAAAGAGCAGCTCTGCTCCCGCGGCAAGCACCAAGTCCTGCCAGCCGTCCCCATCAAAATCGAGCAAGAGCGCACTGCGTGAGGGATCGCAAAAGTCGACCCCCATCTCCTGGGCGCGATCGTGAAAATGCCCCTCCCCGTCGCGCATCAAAAGCAAATTGGGCATCCCACCCGGCTGGCACACATAGATGTCCTCAAGCCCGTCCCTATCCACATCCCCCAGAGCCAAGCCATGATGGCCCAGCAACCCCAAGCCAAGGCGTGAGTCCAACGACTGGCGTAACTCCCCAAGAGAGCGGCCTAACTGATCACGGGTGGCCAGATCATGAATCCAATCGACACCCAAGTCCTCCATGAGGGGCCCCTGTCCCAGCCGCCGAGCCAGGTGCAATTCCAACAACTCTATTCCGGTCACGCCCATAGCCTGTCCGTCCCCTGTAAGAGTCAGCCTCACCTGGGCGATTGCTTGGGCAGTGCGCTGGGCATGGACCCACTCCAAGTGCAAGAGGGCTGATCCAGATTCCCCAGGACTGCTAAGTTCGACCACCTTGACCGCCTGAAGGGTCAGCGCCCCGGGCCTCAGTAGTTCACCCAGTCGCTCTTGCGCCTCCGCCAAGGGCATCGTTTGCCTGTCTTGACTGTCCTTTGGAGAAAGCGTGGCTAAGGCAAAAGCCCCGGTTTCCGTCCAGGTCGGATCTTGGTCGGGAAAGCGGCAGCTGAGGGTTTGGGCCAACTCCGGCGGAGCCTCTCCGGTTCCCAACATCCAGGGTCCCAGGGCCTCGGCTAAGCGCCCTAGGCGAGCCGCAAGGACTTCGCTGGTCCATCCGTCCTGAGTGGGTTGCAGTCGCCCGATCTCTCGCGCCAGGGACGGTTCCAGGCCTTGGTCTATCGGCAAATCCTGGACAGTCCCACCTTCCTGCAGGGGTGCGGGAAATAGGGTCAGAAGAGCCAAAAGAAGAGCCAGGGACATGGGGCTATTCTAGGCCCGAGCGCCCCACCGCGGTGCCCCGAGAAGTGTGCTCAAAAAGGAACGCCCCCCTGCTCGGACTCTTCCGTACAGGGGGGCGCACTTCCTGGGCCTTGAAGGCCCAGAAGTTAGATCAATCGATCAGTTAAAGGTCACCGATGCACCGGTGGAGAAGTTAGATACTCCACCAACATCGCGGTACCACAGCTGGAAAACCCAAGTGGCGCCGGGTGCGATCTGTTGGGAGATCGGACCGGGGATATAGTTGGGTACGTCAAAACCCATACCCGTGGTCGAGGTGCCGGACAGGTTCTGCAGGGCCCCACCCGAGTCGAACACCGAGACACTCTTGAAGTCGGGGTTGCCTTCTCCAGTAGCGGTGGGCGCACCGTAACGAACCTGGGGAGCACCCACGCAAAGCTGGCCCGCGGACACGTTGATGCCGGGGTCAACCGCGGTGGCGGAAGCCAAGAAGTAACCGAACTGGCTCGGGGGACCATCGTTCACGTCAATGTGAATGGGGTAGGGATCGGTGGCCAGCAAGGAGCCAGTGACCATCGCCTTGGCGTCGGTACCGGTGGAGTTGATGTTCGCCGGGTCGCAGAAGTAAGTCACGCTGCCACCTCCGCCGCCGCAGGGGTTGCCCGCGCCGCCGCTGCCGGAGATCGACAAGTCGTAGGAGTTGCAGGGACTGCCGCTACCTGTCCAAATCTCAATGC
>CALEMP010000101.1 GCA_937910685.1 uncultured bacterium | reverse complement strand
CACCAGGACGAGCACTGATGCTGAAGAATCTGATCCGCTTTTCCATCGACCACGCCGCCCTGGTGTTGGTCCTGGCAGGGGTGCTTTTGGGCACGGCAGCTTATCGCTTGCCGCGCACGCCGGTGGATGTGTTCCCGGAGCTCAATGCCCCTACCGTGGTCATCATGGCCGAGGCCCAGGGACTGGCTGCGGATGAGGTGGAACAATATGTGACCTTCCCCATTGAAGCAGCGGTCAATGGAATCCCAGGCCTGCGCCGGGTACGCACTTCGAGCGCCATTGGCCTGTCGATTGCCTTTGTGGAATTCGACTGGGGCATGGACATTTACCTCGCGCGGCAAATGGTTTCGGAACGCTTGGACACGGTGCGCGAGGAACTGCCCCCGGGAACCCATGCGGAGATGACCCCGATCACTTCGGTCACCGGCGAAATCATGCTCTTGGCGGTCTCCTCACCGGATTCCTCAGTAGACGACCTAGATCTTCGTGCCTATGCGGAATTCGACCTGCGCAATCGACTGCTGGCCGTGCCCGGCGTGGCGCAAATCTCGGTCATCGGCGGCGAGCTACCCGAATACCAGGTGCTGGTGGAACAGGAGCAGCTCCGGCTTTATGGCCTGACCTTGCAGGATGTGATCAAGGCCGCCGGATCCTCCCACAGCACCCTCAGTGCTGGCTACTTGCCCGATGTGGATCACCTGGAACTTCCGATTCGCCAGAGCGGTCGAGTGGGTTCCGTGGAGGACATCGCGGGCACGATGATCCGGGTGCAGGATGGATCCCCGGTGACCATTGGCCAGGTGGCTAGGGTGCGCTTGGGCCCAGCCCTCAAGCGCGGCACGGGTTCCGACGGAGGACGCCCGGCGGTGGTCATGACCATCAAGAAATCCCCCGGCACAAACACCCTGACCATCACCGCCGGTGTGGACGCTCTGCTTGACGACCTGGGCACCTCGGTGCCCCCGGGCATCCACATCAACCGGAACATCTTCCGGCAAGCGGACTTCATTGACCTCTCGGTGAACAACGTTGTAAACGCCCTGCGGGATGCAGCGATCATTGTCGCCTTGATCCTGGCATTGTTTCTGCTCAGCCTGCGTACAACCCTGGTGACCTTGACCGCCCTGCCCCTTTCCCTGGCTGCGGGCATCCTGGTGTTGGAGTACCTAGGAGAGACGATCAACGTGATGACCTTGGGTGGCCTCGCCATCGCCGTCGGCAGTCTGGTGGACGATGCGGTGATCGATGTGGAGAACGTGTTTCGACGTTTGAAGCAGAATGCGCAACTGCCCATCGAGAAACAGCAAACAAGACGGGATATGATTTTCTCGGCCAGCAATGAGATCCGGCCCGCAATGGTTTTTGCCACCTTGATCATCGTGCTCGTGTTCACGCCGCTCATGTTCCTGGAAGGCATCGAGGGCCGTTTCTTCCGGCCCCTGGGCATCGCGTTTGTGGTTTCTCTTCTCGCGTCCCTGTTCGTCGCCTTGACCGTGACCCCGGCCCTCTGCACCCTGCTGCTCAATCCAAAAGGCGATGAAGCAGAGTCCGGTGATGGATTCCTCGTGCGCAAGCTCAAGGGGATCTACGAGCCCCTGTTGGAAATCGCCCTGCGCTTGCGATTCCCCCTGATGGGAGCGGCTGCAATAGCAACGGCCATAACCCTTTGGGTTGGCTCGACCTTTGGCAGCGCGTTCCTGCCGGAATTCAACGAAGGAACATTTACGGTGGCCCTGTTTGCTCCTCCGGGCACATCCCTCTCGGCCAGCGATCGCTTGGCGTCTTCGGTTGAAAGGCAACTCCTGCAACTGGACGGGGTCGCCAGCGTGAGCCGCCGCACGGGCCGTTCTGAGCGCGACGAACATGTGGAACCGGTCAGCAATTCTGAGATTGATGTGACCATTCTTCCCGGCCATGAAAAGGAAGCGGTGCGCAAAAGGATTTCGGGTGTACTCGAGAACATCCCAGGCATCACGTCCAACATCGGCCAACCCATCGAACACCGCTTGAGCCACATCCTCTCGGGCACTCCAGCGGCCATCGCTATCAGCGTTTATGGGGAAGAGCTCAGCGTACTGCGCTCTATCGCCAAGGAAATCGAAGTGGCCCTCAAATCCATACCCGGTACCCGGGATGTGGCCGCCAACCGCGAGGTCATGGTCCAGTCCGTACCGGTGGATTATCGCCCGGCGCTCCTGGCGGCCTATGGTCTGACCCCGGCCTCCGCCGCACGCCAGGTACGCGATGCGGTTTTTGGGGCCACCGTCGCCCAGGTCAACGAAGGGGTGCGCCGCTATGGCCTTGCGGTACGCTTGCGCGACGGCGATCGGGACAGCATCGAGGATCTGAAGCGCTTGGTCCTGCGCGGGGATGGGGGCGCCTTGGTGCGCCTGGAAGAGGTCGCACACATCGGTCGAGAACTCACCAGCAACCTGATCGCCCGGGAAAACTCCCAGCGTAGGGCGGTGATTTCCCTCAACGTGGCCGAAGGGGCGAATCTGGGGCACCTGGTGGCCAAGGTACAGACCAAGGTGGATCCCATCGTGGCGCGCCACGGCTACCGGGTGAAGTACGGGGGCCAATTCGAAGCGCAACAATCCGCCAGCCGGGCAATCCTCCTGTTCAGCGGGGTGGTGCTCTTGATCGTGCTTGTCTTGCTGCACTTGGCCATCGGCTCCTTGCCCGTGTCCCTGTTGGTGCTCATCAACCTCCCCCTGGCCATGATCGGCGGCATCATCGCGGTGTTTTGGACCGAGTCCACTGCTCCACTTGGCAATCTGCTCGGGCTCTTTGGTGTTGGCGGCTACATCCCACCAGTGCTTTCAATCGCTTCCATGGTGGGCTTCATCACCCTCTTCGGCATAGCCATCCGCAACGGCATCTTGCTGGTGAATCACTATGCCTATCTGCGCGAGAACGAGGGTTGCTCCCTGCACCGCGCGATCATCCAAGGTTCCCTAGAACGCCTGGTCCCGATCCTGATGACCGCCTTGACAGCAGCCCTAGCCCTCGTGCCCATCGTGCTTGAGGGTAACTCCGCGGGCAACGAAATCCTGGCCCCCCTATCGGCTGTCATTTTGGGAGGCCTGCTCACGTCCACTTTCTTGAATCTCGTGTTAGTTCCCGCCGGTTACGCCGCCTTGCATGCAAGCTGGCAACCAGAGAGTGCAACACAGAACCATTGACCCCTGACCCTGATTCCAATGCATAGCTTTTTGACCCTCCTTCTGAGTTCCCTTTTGGCCGCTGGCCTCTTGTCCTGTTGTAACGAAGCCCCCCATGATCACGATCATGATGGGGATCATGACCACGAACACCCCGCTGACGACAATAAGGGTGATGACCACGGTGATAGCCACGCCGACGAACAAGCCGACGAACACGACCATGAGCACGAAGAGGTCTCGCTTGGCAGCACCACGGTCGGCGAGTGGACCGTGAAACTTGCCCAGGGCCATGGCGCCGTGACCGCCGGAGAGGAAGGCCACCTGGTGGTGGTACTGCCCTTCAAGGACGACGGGGCCACGACCGTGCGCGCTTGGATCGGCAGCGCCGACCGCAATGCCTCCTTCGTGGGCAAGGGCGATTACGCCCCCTCCCATGACGACTATGACGTGCATGCCACGGCGCCAGATCCCCTGCCTCGGGACGTGAAGTGGTGGATTGAAATCGAGCGACCCGATGGTAAGAAAGCCACCGGATCAGCCCAACCGAACCTCTGATCCGGGCGCGGGAAGAACCCAAAAAAGAACGAGGGGTCCGCAATTGCGGAC
This sequence comes from uncultured bacterium, assembly GCA_937910685.1. GTDB lineage: Bacteria > Planctomycetota > UBA1135 > UBA1135. Next base: position 2,404 of record CALEMP010000101.1, on the reverse strand, counting down.
CCCTCGGGCGGATAGAAAATCGTGGGCGCTTGCCCCTAGTACTTCATCTTCGTGCGCGCCTCACCGGTGGCAAGGATGGCGGCGGCCACTTGACGGCCAAAGTAGGTGTCCTCATGTCCCGTGAGCAATTTCTCAAGGGCAACCACGCGCTCGTCACAATCCTTGCGCCGGCGCAACTCGCCTACGAGAGCCTTCGCTAAACGCTTCTGCATCTTCATGGTGTCCTTCATCTCACTGTTCTTAGAGATGGTCTTGGACATGTCCTTGAGGGTGTCCGCTTCGGGCAATCCTTTGAGGCCCTTGAGCAGTTCCTGGGCGCCATCGTAGGCAGCAAGAATGTCCCCCGCTTCGAGGGCCGTTTGCAAACTTGCCACCCGTGAGGTCAAAATGCTTTGCAGCAAGGCTCCCGCCTCGATCCCGAAGGGGTCTGTCTTGGCGAGCTTCTCAGCTGCATCGAGGGCCTTACTAAAGTCCCCGCCCAAGAAAGCCTTCTTGATCTTGGCTGCCTTGCCCGACCATTCGTAAAGGGGCTTTTGGATCGCCCCCTTGATGTGCTCCTCGATGAGGTTCGCGCTGAGACTTCCCGGATGACCCTGCCAGACGATTTTGCCGGAGGGGTCCACCAAGACTGCGGCGGGAATACCGCTCACGCCGAGCTCGCGCGCCAGCACTCCGCCCTTGTCATAGCCATAGGCATAGGCCGCCTTCTTCTTGGCAACCCATTTCTCGGTCGGTCCTGATCCTTCACTGGTCACGCCAATGATTGAAAGTCCCTTGCCACCGAACTGCTCTTCGAGCTCGTTCAAGTGGGGCACGGAACTTCCGCAAGGGCCTCACCAGTGGGCAAAGAACTCAAGCAGCACCAGGCGTCCGGTGTATTCCTCATACGAAGTGGCTTCTGTTTGGCTGAGCCCCTCAAGGACCACTGTGGACAGCTTGTCGCCGACCTTATCGAGGGGTGCGCTGACGGTCATCGCAAGAGCTGCGGCCGACGCCAGGAAAATTTGTGCAATCATGATTGTCTCTGGGTAACGGCCCATCCGCCACCAATGCTCAGAGCCTAGCACGCCCAAGTCCCAGCGCCCCCCTCCTACGAAAAATCCGGGTATGAAACCCCCATACAGCGCCTCAGGCCTGTCTCGACAGGGTATGGCCGAGGGTCGTGCTGCGGACCAGCACCAGGCCGCTGGCACCGTCCCTCGCGGCCAAGACCTCAAATCCATGCCGCCAGAGGTCCTAGACCAGGATTCCCTGGGCGTCCTCCTCGTCCTCCACCACCCGGTATGGGTATTTGTGATGGGGTCATCTTCCCGTGAATCCTGAAGGTCTGGTACATCGAACCCTTGCCCTGGGTGCAATTTATGGCCCCCAGGGGGTGCTGCCCATAAAGGAGGGGCAAAACCCACTCCCCAGTCCTATTATGAACGGGTGGAATCACTGCCCAAAATAATTCAGGGAGGCATGGGTGCCGGAGTGTCCGAGTGGCGCCTGGCCAATGCCGTTGCCCGTTGTGGACAGCTCGGCGTCGTGGCTGGAACTGCTCTGGACGTCATCTTGGCCCGCAGGCTCCAAATGGGCGATCCTGAGGGACACACCCGTCGAGCTCTTGCCGCCTTTCCGTTTCCGGAGATCGCTAAGCGCGTCTTGGACCGCTACTTCGTCGAAGGGGGCAAAGCTGCGGACAAGGCCTTCAAGAGCAAGCCCTCCCCCAGCGCAACCCCCAGTCGCGCCCTGAACGAACTGACCGTGACCGCCAACTTCGTTGAAGTGTTCCTGGCCAAGGAAGGTCACACGGGCCTGGTGGGCGTCAACTACCTGGAGAAAATTCAACTGCCCACATTGCCGTCGATCTTCGGCGCCATGCTCGCTGGGGTAGGAACGGTTTGCATGGGCGCTGGAATTCCCCTGGCGATTCCCGGCATCCTGGACCGTCTGGCGGAAGGCAAGAAGGTCGAATTGCGCTTGGACATCAGCGGAGCCCTACCGGGCGAAACTTTTCTCACGCACTTTGACCCTGCCGACTTTGTCGGAGGCCCGGCACCTATTCTCACGCGGCCCAAATTCCTGGCGATCGTCTCCACTGGCATTGTGGCCAACGTGATGATCAAGAAAGCTTCCGGCAAGGTCGACGGTTTCGTCATCGAAGCAGCCACCGCCGGTGGACACAATGCACCGCCGCGGGGCAAGGGTCCCTTGAGCGAAGGGGGCGAGCCGGTCTACGGACCCCGTGACCTGCCCAAGTTTGAAGAGTTCCGCAACTTCGGCCTGCCTTTCTGGTTGGCGGGATCCCGCGCAACACCCGATCAACTCCAAGATGCCCTCCAACACGGCGCCGCCGGTATCCAGGTAGGCACCGCCTTCGCCTTCAGCGAGGAGTCCGGCATGAATGCCGAGTGGAAAGCCA
>CALEMP010000100.1 GCA_937910685.1 uncultured bacterium | reverse complement strand
GCAGCCGAGCTCAAGCCCACTCGGGCCCGGGCTCTTGGGGGACAAGTTCCTCAAAGGACTCTCCCTCATCCCGGGAGACCCGCAGTTTGGGATCGCCGTGTCGGGCAAGGGTTGCGGTGGCAGCGGCGTCGAGACGCACGCGCAGTTGGTATTCCTCGGTTTCCCCCAGCCAGTCCTCCTCCATCACGGCTCCGTGACCCCGTAGGTATGCGAGGCTCTTGCCATCGCTGGCGGGGAGCCGCAGGATCAAAAAGTCCGAGCGTGTATCCAGTTGGCGCGCGGCCAATTCGCACAAGCGCTCGAGGCCGTCGCCTGTTTTTGCGCTGAGGAAAATGACCTCACCATCAAAGCCTTCCGACAACAGGTGCAAGCGAATCGGATCCTCCACCGCGTCGATCTTGTTCAAGACCAGAACCTGGGCGGGAACATGATGAGGAAGCGCGCTGAGCACATCGACCACCGCTTCCATTTGCTGGGGTGCGTCCGGGTGTGAGGCATCCACCACATGCACCAAGAGATCCGCAGCGAGGGTTTCCTCCAGAGTCGCATGGAACGAGGCCACTAGGTGGTGCGGCAAGCGCTGCAAGAAACCCACCGTGTCGCTCAGAAGAACCAGTCGCCCATCGGGCAAAATCCAGCGCCGGGTGCGTGTATCCAAGGTGGCGAAAGGCATGTCCGCCACAAACTCCTGGGCCCCCGTGAGCTTGTTCAAAAGGGTCGACTTGCCCGCGTTCGTATAACCCACTAAGCCAACAGTAAAGCCCGTGACCCGTGAAGCCACTTCGCGCCGCTTGCGCCCCTCAATCACCACCAGCTCGCGCTTTAAATCTCGCACCTTCAAGCGCAACAAGCGCTTGTCGGTTTCTAGCTGAGTCTCACCCGGACCACGAGTACCGATGGCACCCTCGTTACGCTCCAGGTGCGTCCACATGCGGCGCAGGCGAGGAGCAAGGTATTCAAGCTGTGCCAATTCCACCTGCAACCGTGCCTGACGGGTTTGAGCCCGACGGGAAAAGATGTCCAAGATCAATTCAGAACGGTCGATCACGCGACAGCAAAGAATCTCCTCTAGGTTGCGCACCTGGGCCGGGGCGAGGTCGTTGTCCACCACCACTGCTGAGGGTTCGTGCAGCTCCACCTGTTCCTTGATCTCGAGAACCTTACCGCTGCCCATGAAAGTTGCGGGCACCGGACGATCGCGTTTCTGGATGACGCCATCCCCAATAACGACTCCGTTTGAGGCGCCAACCAGTGCGCGCAACTCGGAGAGGGGTCCTCCAGTTTCAATGGGGAAGTCTGGCAGCACGACGCCGCAAACAATCACGCGCTCTTGACCGGGGACAGTGGGAGAAGATTCACGACTCATGATCGTAGGATTCGGTTGTGATGCATAGACAAGAGGGCGGCGAGCAATCCATCATTTCCGTACGAGCTTGGTCTGGAGGACTGGAACTTGGCGCAGGTCCACATGGGCGACCGTGCCGTTGGCTAGGCGCGGCACGAGTTCCGTGTGAAACCCTTCGGCCGCGGGCCCGGGAAAGTCCGCGCGCCAATGGACACCGCGAGACTCTTCGCGACTCAAGGCGCTGAAGGTCGTCAAGCGCGCCACGGTCAGCATGTTGATCAACTCCCAAGCGCGTGGGCTCTCGAGGGGCAAGTCCTGCACAGCCCGGGCCCAAAACGTGAGCCGCTCAAGGGCGTCGGCCATGGCGGGGCCATTCCGTTCGACTCCCATCTCGCGCCACATGAGTGACTTGAGGGAGTAGGTCAGATCATCAAGGTTGAGCTCCACCACATGCTGGACATCCTGCGCAGGTTCACGGCGCAGGTGATCCAGGCTGCTGGCGGTTCCTTCGATGGCCGCGTGGGCAGCAAACTTGCCCGCCCGATTGCCCATCACAAGGCTCTCGAGCAAACTGTTGGAACCCATACGGTTCGCACCGTGCAGATTAGTGGAAGCGCATTCCCCCACTGCCCAGAGGCCTGGCACCGAAGTGCGCCCCTCATCATCCACTGCCAAGCCGCCGATGTGATAGTGGGCCCCTGGCCGCACGGGAATCGGATCCTTGGCAATGTCGATGCCAAAGAAATTACAGATGCGGCTGACCGTTGGGAATGCCTTGTGCGGATCACCCTTGAGCCCACCTAGGTGCAAGTACACGCTGGTGTCTTCGGTGGCGACCATGCGTTCGAAAACCGCCCGGCTGACCACGTCGCGGGGAGCGAGTTCCGCTGCCGGGTGCTGGTCCGGCATGAAGCGGTAACCATCCTTGTCGCGCAATTCGGCGCCGGCCCCGCGCACGATTTCGCTGATCAAAACCCGCGCGGCCCCAGCGATGTAGAGGCAGGTGGGGTGGAATTGCACGAACTCCAAATCGCGCTGGACGGCTCCAGCCCGCAAGCCCATGGCCAAGCCGTCGCCTGTGGCCAAGTCCGGGTTGGTTGTCTCGCGATACAGTTGGCCAGATCCGCCCGTGGCCAAGACGACTTCTCTCGCCGCGAAAGCAAAACGCTCTCCCTTTTGATTGGCGGCCAAGACCCCCACCACGCGACCATCAGGATCACTCAGCAGGTCGATGGCAAAGTGCCGATCAAACGTGCGAATGCGCGGATGATCTTCAAGGGCCTTGGTCAAAGCCCGTTGTATTTCAATGCCCGTGGAATCCCCAAGGGCGTGCACGATACGCGCATGACTGTGGCCGCCTTCGCGCGATAGGCTCAGGTCACCGTTGGTCTCCCGATCGAACTTTGCGCCGAGCTCCACCAGCTCGTTGAGAGCTCGCGGCCCGTCACCCACGACCTGCCGCACCACTGCAGGATCACTCAAACCGCAGCCCACATTCAAGGTGTCCTGGGCGTGGCTGTCAAAGGAGTCGGCCGCGTTGATCACTGCGGCCAGGCCACCCTTAGCCCAGCGCGTGTTGCCCTCAAGCAATTCCCCCTTGGTCAAAACCGCCACCGAAGCCCCAGCCTCCGCCGCCCTCAAGGCCGCATTCCCTCCAGCGGATCCCCCACCCAACACCAACACGTCGAAACGGAATTGGGGCACCTGCCGGGGGTCAAAGGGAACCAGGTAGCGACTTGCGCCGAGGGGATAGGATAGGTCCAAGGAAGAGTACTCCAGCCATGAGTATAGACCAGTCCGCGCAGGTCTGGAGTGCCAGATGGGATGCCTCTGGGTGAATGAGGTAAGAGAATGACCTGGAGTCATGAACAGAACGGTGTGCCGATTGCCGGTGGGTGCCGGAAGCCGTGCTGCTCACACATGGATTGCGCGCAGGAGGCCAGGCCCAGATGGCTCGGAACCAAGGGCTGGATGGAGAAGCACCAGAACAGATAGCTGGCCGTTCCTGGCCCGATACCTGCCCCCTCCTGGAGCAATCCCTGACGAAGGGTTCCGGGGACAAGAGGTGCAGCAGATAGGGGGAATCAACTGCAGGTCCTGGCGCCGTGGGGCCGCCAGGATTTGAAACCGGGTGGATACGTACCCAAGCCCGCCCGAACCATGCCACGAAGAAACCACCGTCCAACACCCGGAAGGGCCTTTTGGACACCAGCTCCAGGGCCAAAGGCCGCCGTTAGGAGCCGAAGCCCAGGGGGATTGGGAGGATCCCAAGCACCTTCCAAGCCCAGGTGAACCCCTCACAAGCCCCTCGGGAACAAAAAACGAGCATCTAACCCCTTAGCAGGCAGCAACTTAGGCAATTACCCGAACAAAACCCGTATTCGGGTCTTGTTCGGGTCCCCCCTGTCGATACATTAGGTATCTGTTCGGTCTTCATTCTCCGGGGTGGGTTGCCTGATCCATCCCGGAGCCTTCCGAACCTTTCACCTCCTCCCAAAGCCAACGAACATCATGACTCGAATCGTCCAAGAAGCCCGCAAGGATCTGTCCAGCTACCTCTTCATGGGATCTTTGGTGCTCTGCACCTTCCTCGTTTAAGTCCCAACGGCCCGCCCCCCACTGAAACCACTGGGAGGCGAAGCCAGAGATCAGAGATCCCAGGGAACCGCAGCCCAATAGGGTGGCCACTCCCACAACCAAAAAGGGCTCCGGGGTACCACAGCCCGCCGAATCAGGACCGCGGCCGACCAAGGTCAGCCGAAAGAGAACCACAGAGCACGTTACCTCCAGCACCTCATCCAATGAATGCCGCCCCCCTCACGAAGCGCCAACGCCAGATCCTGAGCTTCTACGAAGAGTACGTCACCGCCCAGGGCATGAGCCCCACGCTTGAGGAGGTCGCCAACCACTACGGACTCACCAAAGTCACGATCTTTGGCCACGTGGAAGAGCTCGTGCGCAAACAGTACCTGCGCCGGGATCGCAAGGGCACCAGTCGCAGCATTCAGCTGGTGACCGGTTCCTCCCATCAGCAACACAATTCAGAACCGCTCCCCACCCCGGACAGTTCCACCTATTCTCTGACCCTCCCGATCGTCGGCATCATCGCAGCGGGTCCCGGGATTCAGCCCATCGAAAATCTAGAGGAGTTAGACCTGGCTGACCTCATCCCTCGCCACGCGGATGTGTTTGCCCTCAAGGTCCAAGGGACCTCAATGATCGAGGACGCCATCGCAGACGGCGACGTGGTCCTGGTCGAGCGTCGCAATGAAGCCCGCAACGGCGAAACCGTCGTGGCGGCCATGCCCCCCGATGGCGAAGTCACCCTCAAACGCTACTACGCCGAAGACGGTCACATCCGGCTGCAACCTGCCAACTCCAGCATGGACCCCATCATCATCAAGGGCGATGTGGAAATCCAAGGAGTCGTGATCAGCGTCATCCGGCGCATGTAAACAGAGGGGCTCCCCTATTACTGGAATCGCGATTCCAGAAAAGGCCCGTGCCCCTCAAATGACAACCACCTGGGCTATCAAGCGGGGCCCTTCTCCCCGCAAGTCCGGTGAACCACTGTCTTGGTTGACAGTGGTGGTGCGGTGGGGCCGCCTCTTCTTGGGGGCGGCCCCTGTTCCATTCCCCCCACATCGTTCCGTTTTACTTCTTGGCCAGCAGGTCTTCGATGCGGCCTAGGCTGTCACGGATATCGCTAAGGAGTTCTTGGCTGGAATCCTCCATGGAGTCCAAGGAATACGTCGGCGGGGCACCTTCAGATCCTGCCGAACTGACCAGGTCCCGCTGCCTGAGAACAGCGTCCCTGAAGGCAATGGCATCCACGACTCCTGTCAGTTGGGCTGTACTGGTGGCAGCGCCCCCTCCCGCCGTTTCGATACCCAACGAGCACAGCCCCAGATGACGCAGAAGGGGTCCCTCGACGAGTGCCAGGTCTGTGATCTTGTCGAGCGGCACACTCTTTTGAATGCGAATGAGAAAGCCCTTATGGAAGTTGAGGCTGCGAGGGGTGAGAACACACTCCAGGGCCTCGTATTGACGTCGATGGATCGCTCGGCCCAAACCCAAAAGCCAGAAGGGGAGCAGGGGGATTCCAATCACGCTAGCAAACATCGCGAAAGTAGACTGCAGCATGAAGTACTTCTTGAGACGCGGTTCAAATGCCGCGCGCAGCAGGACCTCTGGTGAGGAGCTGCTGTTGGAGGAGTCTTGGTTCATGAGCCAAGCATAGGGAGCCTTGATGGCTGGCGAAATGAACTCCCAGGGGGGATTGGCAG
>CALEMP010000099.1 GCA_937910685.1 uncultured bacterium | reverse complement strand
GACGTGTTTGCGCACCACAACACATTTACGGGCAATTGGCACGCTCACGTCACAAACTGGGCTCAGGGAACACTGCACTTTAATAAAGAAGTCTTCGAATCCAATGAAAGTGACTTGCATGTCAACGGGCGTCTCTCAGGAGCCTCGGGGGTATTCGTTTTTCGCAATTGCAGCTTTTCTTCACAAATTCATCTCTCTGAAGAGATTGGGCACACTTACGACTTACGCTTCAATCATTGGAGGAAGGGGCCGAGGCTTCAGATTTTTGAGTTCGACAAAGGAGGTGCTAGCAGAGCCCAGTATCATGACGAGTTGGACAGAAAGGACCGGGATGCAGGTGCACGTGAGCGTTCCGGTAAGAAGTGAAGATGAGGCTTGGTGATTTCCTCTTGCTCCATTGAGAGCAATAATTAACTCGACCAATCGGATTAGAAAGCCGATGCACCTTCCAATCTGAGCTGGCGCAAGCCCCTGTGCGGAATGAACTTACAAGAGCCTCGTTGGGGACAGGCACCAAGATTTGCCACGGGGTTGCTTCAGCGTCCGATCAGGTAGCAACTGACAAGGAACGGTTGAGAGCTAGTGCTCTCATGTAAGGGGATATTTTAATTGATGGGGGTAGGACAAGGACTGGTTGGACTCCCTTTAACTAGCTCCCACTTAGTCTTGAAGGAGTCTATGGGCGCGCGGATTTCACCGGAACGCGGAGTGCTCTTTGTTGCCGTTGGCTGTGATGTAGGCCAAGAGGTCTAGGATCTCGTCGTGGGTCAAGGTCACCAGCAGGCCTGTGGGCATGGGGGAAGTCTTGAGGGGGACCATTTCGACGATTTCGTCACGGGGCAAGAAGATGGTCTTGTCTGGTTCCTGGAGGGCTTCGGCGATGGTGACCGAGGTCTTGTCGCTCTCAACGATGAGGCCGAAGTATTGGCTCCCGTCGTCTAGCTCGATGCCAAAGATTCGGTGCTCGTCCTTGATCGTGGTCGAGGGCTCAAGGATATGGCTTAAGAGTTCGGCGCTGGAGTAAGTCTTGCCGGCTTCGGAAAGGTCTGCGCCCACGTTGCCTCCCTTGCCCTGCATGTTGTGGCAGGTTGAGCACGAGGCCGCTTCGAACATTGCTTGACCCGTGCCAAAGCTGCGTCCGTGTAGGGGATCTTGCAGGTCTCTTTCGAAGTCCCCGAGTTCCCAAAATTTCACGAAGGGTCGCGAGAAGGTGGCCGCACCCCCAAGAAGTTCGTCGGGGGAATAGAAGCCCACCTTGTCCTGGGTGGTGACCCGCACCTCTTGAATTTTTTCGGGCTGAATGGGGCTCGCCGTGTTGCCGAAGGAGTTGCGCACATAGGTCAGGACCGCGGCGATCTCCTCGTTGTTGAGGATCCCGCCGAAGGGGGTCATGGGTACGAGACCGGGGTAGGGCATGTCGAGCACTTCCATCGGGCCGAGCAGGCCGTTGAGGGTCAACATGATCAGGCGATCCGTGTCCTCCGTTACCCAGGGTGATTCCGCGAGGGGCGGGAAGCCGCCGGCTTGCAGACCCAGACCGTCGGGCTGGTGGCAAGTAGAGCAATGTCCGTCGCGGGCATAGATCTCTGCGCCACGCAGATATTGGTCGTGGGCGGACGCAGCCAGGTGACTCGGAATTTCGATCACGACCTTCTCTTCGATGGTCTGCCCGCGCAGGTGAGCTTCGGCGGTTTGAAATGGCTTCTTGAGCCAAGAGTCCGCAAGCACACCAACGCCACCTTCGATTTGGACATCAAGGGTGGTCAGAATCTCTTGGTCTGCCAAGAACTCGACCCTTGCACCGGAGAAACGGTCCGCGAAGTCGGGACGGTTCCAAATGGTGAGGGAGTCGATGGACACGGGAGGATCGAAGGTTGCTTGGACCCAGGGGTTGTCGCTAAAGGCGGTGTGACTGAAGTTACTTCGGTCGCCGTCTAGGAGGTTGCCCACCGGGTACTGGGCCCCGTTGTATTCACTGGACTGGGAGAAAGTTCCGCTGGCGGTGATGTTCTCACCACCCGAGAGGATTTCGATCTCCGCCAGGTTGATCACCTTATTGTTGCCGGGCACGGTCATGCGCACAGAGGTGATGTTGCCCGCGCCAAGGGCCGGGTGGCTGATGCGAATCGTTCGCCCGCGGTTTTCGACGACCACATGCTCCGTGGATTGCTCCTTGTCTCCCACCTCATAGGAAGCTTCGACGGCGGCAAGAACTTCGAGACCCTCGTCTCGCTCAAGCCATGAGCCCGCAGTGATGGCCTCCATTTTGACCCGTCCATGGGGATCGCTGGCTGCGTCCACAAGCAGAGCCTGTTGATCGGGAATCCGGTGGGCGTTGTAGCGCAAGACGCGCACGGCGGCGGCCCGGGCTCGGTGGTCTTCTGCTTTCAAGAGACGGCGCAAGAGTTCGTCGTCTACGCGATCAAGTCCCCAGCTAACCCAAAGCGCTTCCAACAGGTGGTGCTCGTAACCCGGATCATTCGCGTCCAGGGAAAAGACCCAGGGGCTAAGAGCACTGAGCACCTCATCCGCATCACGACCCCGTAGTTCCCGGCGGGTGCGATAGCGTGAGCGATATTCCGGCAGCTTGAGGTTGTCCAGCAAAGTTGCGATGGACGCGTCCACGATCTCCGCCGGTTCCACCAGCGGCCGGCTGGGATAGGTGATGCGGTAAATACGGCCGTGGTCATGGTCTCGGTGCGGATCCCGTGCGTTGTGCTGCATATGCCCGATCAGTGGATTGTGCCAATCCACCAAGTACAGGGAGCCGTCCGGCGCAACCTCGATGTCCACGGGTCGATAGTTGCCGTCGCTGGACTTGGTCAGGTCATGGCGCCAGTGGGTTTCGAAACCGGTGCCGCTTTCGGCCATGTGATGCTGTTTTGTGCCCAGGAATCCGATCGTGTTGTTGAGCAGCATGTCCCCTTGCATGTCGTCGGGGAAGTGACGGCTGCTGAGGAATTCGATGCCCGACGTGGGGCGCACCCGGTGGGCGGGCTCGATCAGGTCTTGGCTTCCGGGAGTCGACACCCCATAGCGGGGCTTGACCGACCCGGGCAACATCCACTCGGTGGTGGGGCCAGAGGTGTGCAAGAAAAAGTGCTGACCCCAATCATCAAAGGCGATGCCCCAGGGGTTCGGAATCGGAAGCTGCGCATGGCGTTCCAATTGGCGGCGCTGGGGGGAGAAGCGATAGAAACCGCCGTTCGTGCCGCGCACGGTGCCATAAGCGGTCTCCACGTTGGTGCGCAGGAAAGTGCCCTCGCACATCATCAGGGCGCCGGAGGGGTCGGCGCAATAAGCACCGATTGCATGGTGCGTGTCGTGGTCATCGAAGCCACTGAAAATCACCTCGCGCTTGTCTGCCTTGTCGTCCCCGTCGGTGTCCGTCAGGAGAATCAGATTGATTCCTTGGGAGAGATACACCCCTTCCGGTGCGAACTCAAATCCCATAGGCAGGTGCAGGCCGTCGGCCCAAATGGTTTGCTTGTCGGCCTTGCCGTCGTTGTCCGTGTCTTCAAGAATCAGCAACTTGTCGTCGGGGCGCGGATCGCCGGGCAAGTAGTGCGGGTAACTCGGCATGGTGGCGACCCACAAGCGGCCTTGGTTGTCAAAGGACATCTGCACGGGGTTGGCGAGGTCGGGGAACTCGACCTCCGTGGCCCACTGTTGAATTGCAAAGCCCTCGGGTACTGCGATCGTGTTCAGGGCCTCTTCCCCGGCCAAAAACTTGATATCGCCGTTCTTGTTGCTGGGCTTGTAGTTGGTTTCCACCGGAGGCAAAGCCGAGGTCGCCGCATCCCTAGCGGCGAGGTCGAAGGACTTGCCCATGTTGGCAGCCCAGATTGCTTCATCGCGGACGAGGGTCATCTCGCGCATCTTTGTGATCTCAAAGGGATAGTTCGCGGGGCCAAACGGGTTGTAGCGTCGGCCGAAGACGTGGACCCCGTTGGGCATCTTGAAGTCGTTGATCCAGAACCAGTTTTTCTCCTGAACGGCGGCCTGGATGGCGGCTTTGTGTTCGGTGTTGTTGGATTCCGCGGCCCCGAAAAGGCCATCGATCAAGAACTTCGCAAAGTGCTCATAGCCCGCTTCGTTGAGGAGCGCGCTGTCCGTGGTGAGGGGCTTGCGGGATTCGGCGTACCAGCGAAGGGAAGGGTTGAATGAGTTCAGGAACAGCACACCGTTCTGCGCGGCCACCGTGTCCATGACCGAGGTGTAAGCTGCCAGGTTGGCATTTTGGGTTTGACCGTTGGGAACGCCCATGGAATCCGAACGATCCTCGAAGGCCGTGGGCGAGACCAGTGCCAGTTGTGGCGGACTTTCTGCGCCATAGGATTGGGCCAGGGTGTGCTTCAAAAAGGCATCCAGCTCGGCGCGGAAATTTTCGAGGCCGCTTGCGCCCTCAAAGGATTCGCTGAACCCAAAGAAGCAGACCAAGATGTCGGGCTTTAGGTGCTCAAGCCATTTTTCATCGGTCCAAAAATGCCCCGCCCCATTGGCTGCGTTGTTGTCTGAATAGGGCCCATGAAAGGCCTCGGCGCCAGGGAAGCCCAGCTGATCTCCGCGGCCGGAATGGGGCCGGAAACTGGGGGTGTTGCCCTCGTCACAAATGTTGCGCAGGACCAGCTTGTGCTCCGGGTAACGCAGATGCATTTCGGTTTCAAAGGGCCCGAAGTGCACCATGCGCGAGCCAAGGCCGGCGCCCATGAGCACCACCCGGGATCCAGAATCCAGTTTCAGCTGTTGAGGAGTCTGCGCGGAGAGGGGCGCACTCAGTAAGGGCAACAACAGGGCGACAAGAACGAAGAAACGATGGGTAGTCATGGGGATGATGTCGTGGCTTCCAAGGGGCAGCACCTTGCGTGCGGGGCCCTGATCAAGGGGTTGAGGGTGGAGAACGGGGATGATCCTACCCCATCCGACCTTCGGCTGCTCCGTGCAGGCCTAATTCCCCCTTGAGCCCGATTGTCTAGGCGTTTGGTGGCTGCGGGGTTCTTCTCTTGCCCGTTGCTAGGGCATGATTCAGTGCCGAGGGATGGCCTGCCAAGGCGCCTCAAATGCGATCCCGCCGAGCAGCTGCATCTGTCGTACTTTCCTATCTAAGGGTTGCGGCATTCCCCGATCGCGCAGCCCACACTGTTGCGTTGTGCCAACCAAGCGATCATGGCCACGAGGCCAGCGGTCAGCGGAGTCACCTCGCGACCTCTTCCTGCTCCCCATGGCGGGCTTTGCAGAGCTGCTTGGAATTGAGTGGTGCGCCCGGGGGGATTCGAACCCACGACCCCGGCATTAGGAATGCCGTGCTCTATCCAGCTGAGCTACGGGCGCAATGTGTTGCTTTGCAACAGGTCTGCCATTGGGCGGAGAGCCTCTCGGCGAACCGGAGTCTCGTAGCACAGCAATGGCAAGGTGGAATTTCTTCCTGACTGAGCGGCCCTTTGGTACGGGGTCGTGGTCAGGGGTCTGAAACCACCATGGGCGTCATTGTGCCCGTGTGGGGGGCCCCAAGGCAAGGGGCGAGCTGACCTAGAAAGGCCGGTAGTAAACGCAGTACACGGCAACCGCCACTAGGACGGCGGTGATGAGACTGAATGTGCCGCCTTTGGAAGGGGAGCGGTATACGGCTCCGGACAGGCCGGCAATGCCGAGGAAGCAGATGAGCTTGACGATCACCCAACCGGGCCACCCTATGGCGGGTTCCGCTTTGGCAAGCAGGCCGAATCCTGCGACGAAAGCGATGAAGGCGGCGATGCCGCCCAGCATCATGCGCTTGCGCTTCTTGCTCTCGTCGGGGTCGGCGCAGGACTGGAAGGTGATGGCCGCCATGAGGATGATGGCCGTGACGTGAAGGACGTGGTAGACGGTGATGGGCATGGGGGCAGGATAGCCCTTGTGCGGGGGGAAACCGAAGGGTTTGGGGTTGGAACGGACAATCTATGCTGAGAATTGCGCGGGGAGCCCGGGCTGGGGGGCTTACTGACCGCCGTAGCCTAGGGCCTCAAGGTTGGCCCGGTCGCTTTCGCTCAGCTCAACCCTACTGCCCTCACCAACCTCGGCTTGCTTTAGCTTGGTCCGCAGGGCCTTGAGGAGCGTCGCGCAGTGCGCGGGGTGATCCTTTGAGAGATCGTTTTGTTCGCCGGGGTCCTCATCGAGGTTGTAGAGCTCGTGGGAAAAATCGATGGGGTCGATGACCAATTTCCAGGGGCCCTGGCGCACGGCGTCCACGGGCTTGGGGCCTTCCAATTCGGCGATGAGGATCGCTGGCGTCATGGTCTCGCCCCGCATGGCGGGAACGAGGCTGCGGCCCTGGAGTCCAGCGGGCGGCGCAATGTTCAAGAGCTCATAGAGCGTCGGCGCAAGGTCGACCATCGACACGGGTTGGGTCACTCTGGCGGGATTCAAGCCCGGCCCCCGTAGGATCAACGGGACCTGCGGGACCTCTTCATAAAGGGTCCTGCGGTGCATCCATCCCCCGTGGTCCTGGAATTCCTCACCATGGTCGGCAACAAACAGGACCAGCGTGTTTTCATCAAGCCCAGCTTCTTCCAGGTGCTGAAAGAGGCGCTTGAGATGCAAGTCCACAAAGGCCACTTCGCCTGAGTAGAGGTCCACGGGTTCTTCCCCATGGGTCAACCCCTCGTGGGGTTGGTAGGTGTGATGGGGATCGAAGTAGTGCACCCACAGAAACCATGGCCGGTCTTCGTCGGCTTGATCGATCCAGTCGATGGCCTTGTCGCTGAGCCGTTCGGAACTGATCTGGGCGTGGGATTCACGTCGTTGGTTGTAATGCTTGATCAACTCGCTGTCGTATTCCTCGAAGCCGTTTTGCAGACCAAAGCGCTTGCCGAGAAAGATGTGAGATCCGATGCCGCTGGTTGCGTAACCGCGCGAACCGAGAGTCTGCGCCAAGGTCGGAATTTCCTAATTGACCCCCCGGCGATCATCAACCGCCCCGTGGGACCGTGCGTGTCGGCCGGTCATCAGGGTCGCGAGGCTGGGCAAGGTCCAAGAGCTTGCGCTCCAGGCCTGTTCGAAGACGACCCCCCGGTCGGCCAGGAGGTCAATCCCGGGGGTTGCTCGCTCGGCACCGTAGGTTCCCAGGTGGTCGACCCTGAGAGTGTCCACGGTGATGATCAGAAGGTTGACGTTGGTCGGTCCTGAATCCCCACCGCAGCACGTCAGCAGCAGACAGGTGGATGTGATGAAGAGCCTCAGCATGATCAGAGGAGGTTATTGGATTTTGCGATCTAGAGCAAAAATTTCTAGAGGTGGACCAAAGGACTGGGCGCGCAAGACTTGGAGGAAGAAGCTGGGAGCCGTGGGGCGGGTGATGTCTTGGTAGCGCAAGGGGATTTCTATAGGGGGGCCCGGTTTGAATTCTGCCACCTTGAGGTACGCACCGCGCGCGGTCTCGGTCAGGATGCTGAATTCCTGCAAGACGCGGCGGTTTTCATAGACTTCCAGGACAAGCAGCTTGCCGTCTTCGAGGCTCTTGAGATAGCCCGTCGGGTCGCTGCCCATCTGGGCAATTCTCTTATGCTTGCGACTCGCCGGGCTGAAACGAAGATTCCAGGCTTGTTCCTGCTGCCGTCCCTGGAGGTGATCCCGCTGGTAGCCGGTCCAATTGAGTTGCCAGTTATCGCTCAACTTCTTGTCCGCTTCATCCAGCTCTGTGGATTCTTCGGTCTTGAAAAGGGGGAGTGTATTGGGCCTAAAAATGTAGACCGGGTCCGCAGGTTCGGCGGCATGGGAGACGAGCCAATCTGATGCGAGGTCGAGGGTCG
>CALEMP010000098.1 GCA_937910685.1 uncultured bacterium | reverse complement strand
GGGGCATTCGGGGCGTTTTTGGCTCAAATCTCTTGTCCAGGAAATGTCATGGGGCCTCCAGGCGGTGGTGCACACGATTACCTCCTACGTACCTTCAAATAGTTGGCATGCTAGGAATACCGGAGCGCCAGAAAAGCCTCCCATCCCTCTAACCAATGACTCACATGAAGCCTCTCTTTCTCTTGACGATTTCGATCTTGGTGTCCAGCCTCAACGCCCTGCCCCAGGACGTGCGCTTTCCACTGGAAACTGTTGGCCGCGAGGCCGCCCTGGACGGACTGATCTTGCAACCGGATCTGGCCCAGATCGAAGACCTCCTGACCTACCAGTCTTTGCGCATGATCGAGGTTCCCCTAGCCAGTGGCGCCACCGTGAGCGTGGAACTCGAGCGCATCTCTGTGGCCCGCCACGAGTTTGGGCTGCATGTGAACGGTGTGCCGACCCCAGGTGTGGTCGAGAACCTAGGCCTTTCGGTCTGGAAGGGCAATGTTGTGGGCGCAAGAGACAGCGATGTGATGCTCGCCTTCGCCCCCCATGGTTGTCGCGGCTGGGTCAAGATCGGCGATGAACTCACCCACCTGATGCCCCAGCCCGATGCGAACGGTGACTGGGCAGCGGGTCACGTTTTGTTACTCACCGAAGAATCCCTCAACACACGCGGGTTCGCACTCGATGGAGACTGCTCGACGGCCATCCAGCCCAACGCCGGGGAAATCTCTCTGGGAAACTCCGGCGGCAATGACCCGCCACTCGAATCAGTAGGCGCCTGCAGCATGCGAGTCTGCCCGGTGGCCATTGAATGCGACGACCAGCTCTACAACATATTTAACGACCTGAACGCCGCCACCACCTATGTAACGACCCTTTGGAGTTTCATCGGTGATCGCTATGAAACCCAGGCCAACACGGTTCTGACCCACCCCTACCTCAATATCCCTACCCTGGGAAATGACCCCTGGACTACCCAGGAAACGGGCGGCAATAGCGTGGACTTGCTTTATGAATTCCAAGCGGCCTGGGTCGGCAACATCCCCAATGGATGCGTCACCGCCCACTTCATGTCCGGCGCAGGACTCGGCGGGGGCGTTGCCTGGCTTGGAGTGCTCTGCAACGACACCTTCAACTTCGCCGTTTCCGGAAACATCAGCGCGGGAGTTAATTTCCCGGTGGTGCAGCAGCCGTCCAACTGGGATTTCATGGTCTGTGCCCACGAATTGGGGCACAACTTCAATAGCCCCCACACCCATGACTTCTGCCCTCCCTTGGACGAGTGCGCACCGTCAGGATACTTTGGATCCTGCCAGACCCAGCAGGTATGCACCAGCGCGGGCACGATCATGTCCTATTGCCATCTGTGCTCCGGAGGCACAGCAAACATAACCACCTTCTTCCATCCCACGGCGGCCGGGGTCATGACCCAGCACGCGATCGCCTGCCTGGACACCTATGTGGATGCCAGCGCGGATGCTCCCAGCATTCTGGTTCCGGGTGTACCCACCCCGGTGACACTGACCACAACCGCAGTTCCGACCAGCCCCCCGAGCCTGCACTACAGTGCTACGGGCACTGGCTTCCAGGCGATCAGCATGACGCCTGGTGCCCCAGGGACTTGGAGCGCGGACATTCCCGCCGCGGCCTGCGGCGACACCCCGGCCTTTTATTACAGCCTGGACGATCCCTCCTGCGGGCCCATCCTTCTTCCTGCGGGCGCCCCCGCTGCGGTCTACACGGCCCTGGTAGGAAACTCCATCACCTCGGCCTTTGATGATTGCGAAGCCCCAAGCGGTTGGACAGCTGGAGTTGCCACGGACGACGCTACCACTGGGATCTGGGAGCGGGTAAATCCTGAAGGCACTGCCGCCGCCCCCGGCGATGATCACAGTCCTAGCGGAACCCAATGCTGGGTAACCGGTCAAGGAGCCCCTGGTGGTTCCGAGGGTGCCAACGATGTGGACGGAGGGACAACCACCCTCTTGACCCCCATCTTTGACCTGAGCTCCGGTAGCAACCCTCTCATTTCATACTGGCGTTGGTACTCCAACGACACGGGTGGCAGCCCTAATGCGGACACCATGACCGTGGACATTTCCGATGACGGGGGCGCCTCCTGGGTGCCCTTGGAGGTTGTCGGACCTACCCAGGACGCTAGTGGCGGCTGGATCGAAGCAACCTTCACCCTGACCGATTTCGTGAACAGCACATCCCAGGTACAGCTCAGGTTCATGGCCAGCGACGTGGGCACCGGTTCGATTGTGGAGGCGGCTATCGATGATCTATGGATCAAGGATGTCTCGTGCAATTCCTCCGTGGGTTCAAACTACTGCACTCCAGCGGTACCCAACTCCAGCGGCATGCCGGCAAGCATCGGCGGCACCGGGAGCGATGTGGCCCTGAACAACAACCTGACTCTGACCGTAAGCGGCCTGCCCGATGGGCAGTTCAGCTATTTCGTTGCCAGTCAAACCCAGGGCAACACCCCCAACCCGGGTGGCAGCCAAGGGGTGTTGTGCCTTGGTGCGCCCATTGCCCGCTTCAATGCCAACGTCCTGGTGGTCAGTGGCGGGCAGGTGAACTTGGCTGTGGATCTGACCGCAGTGCCCTTGCCCCCGAGCTTCTCCCATTCGGTGATGCCCGGAGAATCCTGGAACTTCCAGCTGTGGTTTAGGGACAGCAACCCGGGCACAACCAGCAACTTCAGTGATGGCCTCCAGGTGACTTTCCAGTAGCCCTGGAACAAAACCTCTCCGGTGGAATCCGTAGGCTTTGCCTGGATCGCTCACTGGTGGCATCGCCTTTCCCTCCAAGGCCTCTATAAGCCGGCTATAGGCGCATCTCTAATGGGGAAGGTGCACGGGAATCCCGATGTTTTGGCATCCTAGGCACACACGAGCCCTTTTCCCCAGACCAGCCCGGCCCCCTCCCATGAAGCACCTCATTCTGCTGCTCTCCACCCTCCTGCTCCAGAGCCTGACTTCAGCCGCCCAGACAGTGCCCTTCCCCCTGCACCCTGCGGGACGAGCAGCGGTTTTCGACGGTTTACTGCTGACTCCAGATTTGGCGGGTGTTGCGGACCTCCTAGGGCACCAATCAGTACGCATGGACCGTGTGCCCCTGAGCGATGGGAGTTACGTCAGCTTGGAGCTGGAGCGGCTCTCCATCGAGCGCCACAAGTTCGGACTGCATGTGGATGGAGTGCCCGCCCCCGGGGTGATCGAAGGCCTGGGGATCAGCGTCTGGAAGGGCATGGTTGTGGGGCAGCCGGATAGCGATGTGATGCTGGCTTTCGCGCCCTATGGATGCCGTGGTTGGATCAAAGCCTCAGGAGAATTGACCCACTTAATGCCGCAACCGGATAACACCGGAGATTGGGCAGCGGGCTATTGCATCCTCGCTACAGAGACCTCACTTCACTCCCGCGGGCTCTCCCCCCAAGGTGGCTGTTCCGCGATCATTCCCCCGGGGTCTACCCCCCCCAGCCCAATCCCCTCTGGAGTCAATGCCCCGCCCACGGTGGAATCCGCCGGAACCTGCTACCTGCTCACTTGCAGCGTGGCGATTGAGTGTGATGACCAGTACTTTTCCAGATTCAATAATCTGAACGCGGCCACCACCTACGGTGTCAGCCTTTGGACCTTCATCGGCGATCGGTATGCAACCCAGGTAGATACGGTTCTGACCCACCCCTACTTCAACATCCCAACTCAAGGCAACGACCCTTGGACCTCCCAGGACAACGGGGGCAGCAGTGGGGATGTATTGAATGAATTCCGAACAGCTTGGGCCGGAAACATCCCTCTCGGCTGCACCACCGCGCACATGGTATCGGGTGCTGGACTTGGCGGAGGAGTTGCATACCTCGACGTGCTCTGTGGAGGCAACTACAACTTTGCGGTCTCAGGGAACATCAATGGGAACGTGAATTTCCCCGTGGTTCAGGCCCCTTCGAACTGGGACTTCATGGTCTGCGCCCATGAACAAGGGCACAATTTCGGCAGCCCGCACACCCACAGTTACTGCCCGCCCCTGGACGAATGTGCCCCTTCAGGCTATTTCGGCGGTTGCCAAACCCAACAGGTCTGCACCAATCAGGGCACGATCATGTCCTACTGCCACCTTTGTAGCGGCGGCACGAACAACATCACCACGTACTTCCACACGGACACGGCCCTGACCATGCGATCGCGCGCCGCCGCGTGCCTTCAACCCTATGCGAGCATCACTGGGGATTCTCCCCAGCTCTTGGCGCCTGGCGTCAGCACCCCCGTGACACTCACCACGTCGGTCATGCCTAGCGCCCCCCCCACCTTGCATTTTCGCGGGGCCAGCGGCGGGTTCCAGGCGATCCCCATGGTTGCTTCGGGGGTGGATACTTGGAGCGCTGATTTGCCCCCCAGCGCCTGTGGCACGACCCCTGCGTATTACTACAGCCTGGACGAGCCCCATTGCGGCACGGTGTATATGCCCCTGGGCGCTCCCGGGAACTTCTACACCGCCGATGTGGGCAGCCTGACCACGATCCTCACAGACGACCTGGAGGTCGCAAGCGGCTGGACGGTCGGCCATGTATTGGACGATGCGACTGAGGGCATCTGGGAGTTGGTGGATCCCGTGGGCACGATTGCTCAACCGGAGGACGATCACACCCCGCTCGGCGTCCAATGTTGGGTGACCGGTCAAGGTGTCCCGGGGGGAGCAGCGAACGCAAATGATGTGGACGATGGAACCACGACTCTTTTCTCACCGATGTTTGATTTGAGCGGCATCTCTCTGGCCCGGGTTTCCTATTGGCATTGGTTCTCCAATGACACGGGCGCCTATCCATACCAAGACTACATGCACGTGTGGGTTTCCAACAACGGCGGAGGCAATTGGACTTTTTTGGAAACCATTGGGCCCACGATTGATTCCAGCGGCGGCTGGATCGAGTCTATCTTCTATCTCTCGGACTACCTGGCCTTGACCAGCCAAATGCAGCTCAAGTTCTTTGTGACCGACTCGGTCCACAACTCCGTTGTGGAAGGAGCCATCGATGACTTGACCATCCAAGCCATCGTTTGCAGCACGAGTGTTGGTTCGACTTACTGCAGCCCGGCTGTTCCTAATTCCAGCGGACTTAGCGCCAGTATTTCGGGTTCCGGCAGCGCCAGCGCCTTGGATAACGACCTGAGCCTCACAGTGGAAGGTTTGCCCAATGGGCAGTTCAGCTATTTCTTGGCCAGCCAGAGCCAGGCCAATGTTCCAGGCCCCGGGGGCAGCAGCGGGGTGCTCTGCCTCGGCGCTCCCACCGCACGCTTCAACAGCAATGTCTTAGTGGTCAGCGCAGGAGAAGTTAACCTGAGTCTGGACCTGACACAGGTGCCTCTGCCCCCGACCTTTGCCCATGCAGTCATGGCCGGCGAAACGTGGAACTTTCAGCTCTGGTTCCGGGACGGCAATCCGACCCCCACCAGTAACTTCAGCGACGGCCTGACGGTGACCTTCCAGTGAGCCGGGCTGGGATCACTTGCCCTTCTTGGACGAGCGATCCCTGAGGGTCACCGCTCGCAAGAAGACCGGGGGCCCATCGCCAGCCGAACAGTCCCGGGTGAAATAACCCAGGCGTTCAAACTGAACGGTTTGCCCGACTGGGGCTTCCCCCAGGCATGGCTCGAGTCGCGCGCCGTCCAACACTTGGCGTGAATCGGGGTTCAAGTCCCCCATCCAATCGTCGAGGGAAGCGGGATTTTCCGACATGAAGAGTGGCTCAAGCAGGTGGACTTCAGCGGCAACGGACTTGCTGGCGCTGACCCAATGGATGATGCCCTTGACGCGTTTTTCGCCTTCGACAGATGCACCCGCAAAGGTGCGCTCATCATGGCTACAGATCAACTCGGTGATTTCCCCTGACTCATCCTTGATCACTTCCTCGCAGGTCAAAATCGGACCGTAGCGCAAACGAACCCGACCTTCGGGCCGCAGACGGAAGAACTTGCGGGGAGCATCCTCCAAGAAGTCGCTGCGTTCAATGAGCACATGCCGGGTGAGCTCCACATCACGCGTGCCCCCGTCGGGATCTTCAGGATTGTTGACCGCGGCACACACCACGCTTTGGTCCTCTTCCAGGGTGCGGATCGTGATGCGCAGGGGATCTAAAACCGCCATGCGCCGGGGAGCGCGTTTGTTCTGGTCTTCGCGCAGGGCGTCCTCCAACCAAAACAACTCAGCGGTACTGGAGACTTTGGTCACGCCGACTCGCGCGCAGAAGCTCCGTACGGCCTCCGGGGTGTAGCCCCTACGGCGCAACCCCTGCAGGGTGGGAAGTCGCGGATCGTCCCAACCGTCCACATGGCCACCCTCCACCAACTCCACCAGTTTGCGCTTGGAAAGCACGCTTTGGGTTAGGTTCAATCGTGAAAACTCGATCTGGCGGGGCGGGCTCTCAATCGGCAGGCGTTGGACAAGCCACTCGTAAAGGGGCCGGTGATTTTCGAACTCCAAACTGCAAAGGGAGTGGGAGACCTTTTCCAAGGCATCGCACTGACCATGGGCCATGTCATAGGTGGGATAGATGCACCAATCTCGACCCGTACGGTGGTGTTCGGAATCTTGAATGCGGTAGAGCACAGGATCACGCATCAAGAGATTCGCGTGGGCCATGTCGATCTTAGCCCGCAGGACACAACTCCCCTCTTCGAACTCCCCGGCGCGCATGCGCCCAAACAGATCGGAACTCACTTGGGTCGGGCGATCCCGGTTCGGACTGTTGGTGCCGGCAACGTTGGGGCCGCCACGCTGGGCGCGCATTTCATCCACCCCAAGGTCATCCACATAGGCATGACCGCTTTCAATCAAATGCTGGGCAAAGCCATACAACTCCTCGAAGAAGTCGGAGGCAAAGTACAAGCGCTCCTGCCAGTCGAAGCCCAACCAACGCACGTCATCTTGAATCGCCTTCACATAGCGGTCCTCTTCCTTTGAGGGATTGGTGTCGTCAAAGCGCAGGTTACAGAGGCCCTGGTACTGATCCGCAAAGCCAAAGCTGACGCAGATCGCTTTAGCGTGCCCCAGGTGCAAGTAGCCATTGGGCTCGGGGGGGAAGCGCGTGTGCACCTGTTGGGTGCGGCCCTCGGCAAGATCACGATCGATCTCCACTTCAATGAAGTTGCGCGAGGTACGGGGGGCGCTGTTTTCTGGTTCGCTGGAATCACTCATAGCAGGCATTGGGAGTCACCCAACCAGAATACCCCTCCTCGGGTTCAGGCACCAGTTCCCCTTGGGGTACGAGTCAAGAATCCACAGGAACTGGCTCAGGCGCATGGATCCCTGCGCGCCAGCGATCCAGTTGCTTGGCCATCTCCCGCACTCGATCGGGCTGATCGGCGGCGAGGTCCTGGGCCTCTCCTAAGTCCGCGTCCAAATCATGCAGGGTGCGACGGCCATCGTCATAAAACTCCACCAACTTCCAACGTCCCTCGCGCACTGCAGAGCAGGGAGTTGTGCGCCAGTCCGGGTCGTCCGGGCCCTTGCCATCCAAATAGCGGGGAAAGTGCCAATAGAGGGCGCGTGGGGCCAGGGGAGCGCTTCCCGTCAGCAGGCCGCCCAGGTCCACACCATCGAGTTCGGGGCCCTCGGGCTGATCATGGGGCAAGGGGATTGCACACCAGGCCGCAAGGGTCGGCATCAGGTCCACATGGTGAACCGGATCCAGGCGGGTCAGGTCCCCTTGAATGCGGCCGGGCTGACTGAAGACCAAGGGCACGCGAATGCCACCTTCCCGCAGGGTCCCTTTCCAGCCCGCCAGGGGCAGCATGGAAGTCACCCCCATATGCCCACCATTGTCACTGGTGAGCACCACAAGGGTGCGTTGACCCAGACCCAGCTTGCTGAGCTCACTGCGGATGCGACCCAATTGTTGGTCCACCGAGAACAGCATGGCCCCATAGCGCCCATTGTCCTGCCCTCGGTCAGGGGCTCGGTCACGAAATGCTCGAGCGCCGCCCTTGGGCGGTTGAATCGGCGTGTGCACGGCGTAGTGCGCCAGGTGAAGAAAAAAGGGCGCGTCCTTGTTGGCGTTGATGAACCGCAGAGCGGCGTCCCCTTCCAACTCGGTCAAGTAGGCGTCCTCGGGCGCATCTTCAGTCCCCGGCAACTTGAGCGGCGGATGGTAGCCACCGGGGGGATGACCCCATTTGCCACCGGCAAATTGAAAGCCATAGCCCTGGGTTTTAGGGTCCTCTCCCAAATGCCATTTGCCAATGTGCCCGGTGGCATAACCAGCCTGGCCAAACACCTCGCCCAGGGTGATCTCTTCCTCTGCCAGGGTCGTGGAAGAGTCGGGGACAGTCAAGGTCCGGTCGGCGGCTTTACCTCTCCGTTGATTGCCCACGGTCAAGATTCCGTGGCGCGGGGTGTAACGCCCGGTTTGCAAGCTGGCTCGGCTCGGGGCGCAGTTGGGGCCTGCACTATAAGCCACCCGAAACACAACGCCTTCCCGGGCAAGGGCATCCATGTGCGGGGTCAGATAAAACCCACTACCCATGAAGCCCGCATCACGCCAACCCATGTCATCCACTACGATCAGGATGACATTGGTGGGCGGATTCGTGTCCTCCGCAACTTGGCCCAATGCGGCTCCTGTGAGCCAGGCCAAAGCGGTTATCGCTTGAATGAAACGGCTAATGGTCCCTCAAGAAAAGGGCGTCACGCCGGGCTGCGCCACCGGGCGCATTTCCATATCGGTCCAGTCATATGCCGGGGGAGACAGGTCCTCTTTCGAGTTCCAAGCCATGTCCCAAGTGACGCTTTTTCCGGTGTAGGCACTCATCCGCGCCATAATCGCCATCATGGTGCTCTTGCACATGTAGTCCGAGTTGTCGATGCGGTCCCCTGCGCGCAAGGCGGCGAAGAGTACATCGTGCTCGTTCTGGTACATGTCGTCGGGTTCATCGCTCCGGTAGCGCCAGTTCTCGTCAGCGGTGTGAATGCGGGCGGTCTGCAGGGCAGCGGTGCCCTTGGTACCAAACACGAAGTCCGAGACATCTCCGTCGGCTCCCACCCATTGACGACAAGAGGAAAACCCTTTGATGCCATCCTTCCATTCGAAGACTGTGTTGAAGTGGTCGAAAATGTTGCCCCATTGCTCGTCGGTACGCACGATTCGGCCGCCGGATGCGGTGGCTCTGACCGGAGGCTCGTCCTGCATGGCCCAAGCAAGTTTATCCAGTGAGTGGATGTGCTGCTCGGCGATGTGGTCGCCCGAGAGCCAAGTGAAGTAGAGCCAGTTGCGCATCTGGTACTCCATCTCGCTCCACTCGGGTTTGCGGCCGCGATGCCACAAGCCTCCCGTGTTGTAGGTGCACTGCATGGCGGTGATGTCCCCCACCATGCCGTCGTGCACCCGTTTAAGAGTGGCCTGCTTCTTGAATTCGTAGCGATAGCAGAGCCCTGAGGAGATCGAGAGGCCCTTCTCCGCAGCCTTGTCACAGGCCGCGCGCATACGCCTCACACCAGGCGCATCCGTGGCGATGGGCTTCTCCACAAAAGCGTGGGTGTTCATCTCCACCGCGTACTCCACATGCAAAGGACGGAAGTGGGGCGAAGTGGCAAGCAGAACCACATCCACCTGATCGATCACCGACTTGTAGGCATCAAAGCCCACATACTGACGATCTAACGGCACATCGATGCGGTCGGCGATGTCTTTGTCTTTTGTGACCTTGAGGGACTCGAGTGTGCGGGTCAGCTGGCCAGAGAACGCATCCCCCAAAGCCACCAACTTGACATTGGGATCCGCTTTCAGAGCTTGGACAGCAGCGCCGCTACCGCGACCTCCGCAGCCCACCAGACCGACTTTGATCGTCTCCTTGCCGTCAGGGGCAAGACGCCCACCAAGAGCCACGGAAAGGGTCGAGCCAGCAGCCGCGAGGGCCCCTCCGGCGCGCAGAAATTGTCGGCGGGAGCCGTTGGATGAAGTTGGGTTCATGCCCTGTTATAGCAAGGTCGGCCCTAGCCGCAATGCCTCGGCCGTCTCCGATGCCAATTCCCGCCCTATTTAGGGGGTTCCTTGCCCCAAATGCCGGTGCCCCGGGGATATTCAGTGTGCTCCCCGCCGTCCACCTCCAGGATTCGAGCTTCCGCCCCTTCTGGTAAGAGGGGCAGTCCCTCCTGGCCCAATATGCAGAGGGCCGTGGCCCAGCCGTCCGCCCTGCAAGCGGTGCTTGCGGCCACCGTCGCCACCCGCGGGGTGCGGATTCCCAGCCCCGTGCGCGGGTCGATGATGTGCCCATAGACCCGACCCTCGATCTCGACCTTTTGAAAGCGGATGCCCGAGGTCGCCAGGGCACGGTCATGAATCAGGACAACCGTCTGGTCCCCCTCCTGGGCCTCAAGGCCCACGGACCAACCCGCCTTTCCAGGGGGCGCAGCACCCACCCGTAGATCTCCCCCGCCGTCCACCAAAACCGACCTAAAGCCTGCAGCGCGTAGAATCTCAAAAGCATGGTCAATGGCCATCCCCTTGCCAAAGGCGCCGAAATCCAAACGCATACCCTCCACGGAACAGCGCATGCGATCCGGACTCCCCATGAACTCCAAGTGCTCGAAACCCACGGCTCTACGGGCCTGGTCCAAACGCGCGGGTTCGGGCAGTGACTGCTGGCGCACGCTGCGACGCCACAAACGGGTCAAGGGTCCAACCGTGGGATCCACCAGGCCTTTGGTTTGTTGGGCCAGTGCCCGCCCATGGGCCAGGGCCTCCGCCAGAATCGGTGAGATCGGACGCCATGGCCCGGCACCTAGGGTGACCCGGCGCGCTTCGCTCTTGGGGTCATAATCCGTGAGCACACGCTCCAATTCCCGCACCCGTGCAAAAGCCCGCTGGAGCGCGGCGGCACGCCCCGATCCTTCGGGTCCCCAAACCACCATGCTGAACTCGGTCCCCATGGCAGGACCCGTGGCCGTCAATGGGCTCACCCTAGAATCGCCCTCGAAGAGGACATCTGGAGCGACGCAAGCCCCCAGGAGCCCTAGCATCCAGGCAAACAGGGCCGCCCGAGGGCGGGGAATCCAAAGCACAAGAGAACCCATTACGATAGAGAGGTTACCCTGCTTGGAGCCATGGCCCCCATCACTCACCCGCCCCTCACGTTTTTCTTTTTCGCTCCCGTTCTGGGAGGAGCCCTCTTGGCCCTGCCCGCCCAAGCCCTCCCGACCTCCCTCCAAGAGGCCCAGGGCCCGCGCACGGTGCAGGATATGCCCAGCGGGCCTACGCCCCTGCACGAGATCCCGGACTCAGTCGCCGCCAAAGCCGACGAGATGAAGCCCTACCGGGAGACCGTCCCAGGAACCAAGTCAGCCTTCGACTTGGTGCCCATCCCCGGCGGCAGTTTCCTGCTGGGGAGTCCCGCCGATGAGGAGGATCGCAAAGGGGACGAAGGACCCCAGGTAGAGGTCCAGCTTTCGCCCTTTTGGATGGGCGTCAAGGAAATCACCTGGGCCGACTACCACGAGTTCATGAGCGCCCTCGACATCGCCCGTCGCCGAGCAGGACTCGGAGAGCTCGTGCCCCAGGACCCTTGGGCCGACGCGGTCAGCCGCCCGACCCCGCCCTATGTGCCCATGGATTTCAACATGGGCGTGGATGGCTATCCAGCCATCTGCATGACCCAATTCGCAGCGCGCCAGTACACCAAGTGGCTTTCCATGAAGACCGGGCGTTATTACAGGATTCCTTCCGAAGCGGAATGGGAGTACGCCTGCCGAGCGGGTAGCACCACTGCGTTTTCCTTTGGGGATGACATAGATGACCTAGAGGACAAGGCCTGGTTCTTCGACAATGGCGACGACACCTATCACAAGGGTGGCGAACTCCCGCCCAATGCTTTTGGTCTCTATGACATGCACGGCAATGTGGCCGAGTGGTGCCTCGATGCCTTTGACCCCAAGTTTTACAGCACCCTCAAGAAGGGCGTCCTGGATCCAATCAATTGGCCCACCGAACTCTACCCCAGGGTCGCTCGTGGAGGATCCTGGGACCATGACGCGGTCGACCTTCGCAGCGCCCGCCGGATCCCCTCCAAAGTTGGCTGGAAGGTCCAGGATCCACAAATCCCCAAGAGCATTTGGTTCCACACGGATGCTCCCTTCCTCGGCTTCCGGGTGGTGCGGCCCCTGGCCAAGCCCACCCCTGAAGAAACCACACGATGGTGGGAAACCACCATCGAAAACATTCGTACCATTGAACTCCGTCAGCGCGACGGCGGGCGTTAGGCCCTGCAGTGACCCCACCCCCGATCCTCCCATGAACCACCCCAATCCCTCCGTCACAACCCGTCGTTCCATCGTCAAATCCAGCAGCCTCGCGGCCGTGGGCCTTGGCTTGTCAGCGCCGGGGCTCACTGCTCCCGGTCTGATGTTGCCCCCGGGCCGAGCACGCCAAGATGAGCCCCTGCGGGTTGCCCTGGTGGGCTGCGGCGGTCGAGGAACCGGTGCGATTGGGCAAGCCCTCTCCACCGATGGGTCGGTAAAATTGGTGGCCATGGCCGATGCCTTTGATGACCGTTTGCAGAGTGCCCTCCAGGCCACCAAGGCAAGCCACCCCGACCGGGTGGATGTTCCCAAGGAACGTCAATTCACCGGCTTCGACGCGGCGCAAAAAGCCATGGACTGCGACGTGGACATGGTCATTCTGGCGACCCCCCCGGGATTTCGCCCCATGCACTTTGAATACGCGGTCTCCAAGGACCTGCATGTTTTCATGGAAAAACCCGTGGCCACCGATGCCCCCGGTATCCGTCAAGTTTTAGCAGCCGCCAAAGTGGCTCAGCAAAAGAACCTCAAGGTGGGCGTAGGCCTCCAACGCCATCACGACTCGGGTTACAAGGAAACCATGCGTCGGGTGAAAGAGGGCGCGATCGGTAAAGTGCTCTTGCTGCGCTGCTATTGGAACTCTGGCGGGGTGTGGACCCGACCGCGCAAGGAAGGCATGACCGAGATGGAGTACCAAATGCGCAACTGGTACTACTTCACTTGGATTTGTGGCGACCACATTGCCGAGCAACACATCCACAACCTCGATGTGTGCAACTGGCTTAAGGACGGCCCGCCCGTCAAAGCCCAGGGCGTGGGCGGCCGACAAGTGCGCACGGGTCCGGATTCCGGCGAGATCTTTGACCACCACATGATCGAGTACACCTACGCCGACGGCACCAAGATGCTGTCCGAATGCCGCCACCAGCGTGGAACCTATAGCAGCGTCTCCGAGCACGCCCATGGCACCAAGGGCACCGCCCAATTCAATCGCTACATGATCGAAGCCGATGGCCAAGACAAGTGGCGCTATCGCGACGAGGCCAAGAACCCCTATCAGGTGGAGCACGACGTGCTCTTCGCCGCGATCCGATCTGGCAAAGTACACAACGAAGCGGAGTACGGTGCCAACTCGACCATGACCGCGATCATGGGACGCATGGCCACCTATTCCGGCCAGCAAGTCGAATGGGATAAGGCGATCGCCTCCGAGACGAACCTCCTGCCCGATACCTTTGCATGGGATGCGGACCCCAAGGTCATGCCCAACGCAGACGGTACCTACCCCCACGCGATTCCCGGCGTCACAAGCGCCTACTGATTCACTCTCTCCCCTCACTTTGATCACTCATTTTCCCACCATGACTCGTTTCCTTCTGCCCAGCCTGGGCCTCGGCGTATTCTGCTTCCTGATCTCTTTCAACCTGGCATCCACCCGTGTTGCCCCTTACGCGCCTGCCCAGGATGAAGCCGTGCACGAGGAAACCGAAATGGACAAGGACATGCTGGAAGTCAAAGCCCAGGTTCGTACTCTCCGTCGTTCCCTGCGGGACCCGGCCAAGAACGACGTATCTTTGGCGTCCCTGCAGATCCTTGAGACCCGTGTACTAGCCGCCAAGGGCCGCATTCCGCGCAACACGACGGACCTCCCCGAAGCGGAACAGGCCGCCTATGTGCTGGCCTTCCGAGCGGACATGGTGACGTTTCTCAGCACAGCCCTTGCGGTGGAAGCGGCAGTCCTGGCTGGCGACCACGATGCCGCCCAGGAGCATTTCAAGTCCTTCCGGGCCCAAGAAGATCCGGCCCACGAGAAGTTTACCGACGAAGACTGAGGCGGCCGGTAGGGACGCTCCCTAGTCTTCCACCAAGCAACCTGCTGCTACGGTCCGCAGGTCTCCACTGCTGTGACCCAAGCGCACCGTGTAGCTCCCCGGGCCAAAGACCCAGGGGCGCAGCACCTCACTCGTGCCAACCCGTACGGTGTAGAGCACTCGGCCCGTGCCCTCGTCAATCACTTGGAGCACCGGGCGCGGGCAGCCCTCGAGCTTCACCGGATCGAGCCATGCGGAAGGCGCCGGGCCCTGCTCTAAAGCCTGAAACTCCACGGGCCAACCGGGAAGCATATGGCTCTTAGGAGCATTGGGTTTCGCCCAG
Organism: uncultured bacterium; assembly: GCA_937910685.1. Taxonomy (GTDB): domain Bacteria; phylum Planctomycetota; class UBA1135; order UBA1135. The sequence continues at coordinate 1,819 of CALEMP010000098.1, read as the reverse complement.
CGAGGCCACCCCTCAAAGGTCACCTTGCCGCTCATAGGATCCAAGCGCAGTAAGCCCCAACCGGGCATGCGATCGTGCAAGCCCGCAGGCTCGCGTCCCTGTTTGCGCGGATTGGCCACCGCATGCACGCGCACGAGGTTCCCCCAGCCATCGGTGAAGGAGCCTAAATAGGGTTCCGTACCGGGAGCTCGATCCCGCCCCTCAACCTCGGGAAACCAACGCCGGGGAAACGTGTTTGCCACCGCGGGAACGCAAAAGGCAAAGGGGCCATCCCGGTCCGCATCCACCCCATACTGCACCACGCTCGCCAGGTGCTGATCACCGGCCACATGGAAAGCATAGCCCCGGCGAATCACCCGCAGGGCCCGGTCCCGGGGCGTGCGCGGCCAACCGTTCGAATCCCCATCGGCAGCCCGCAAATCCCCTGGGATGTACTCCCCGGGATCCGCAAATCGGAGGGAGGAAACCACTCCGTCGTGCTTAGCACTGGCGGGAAGGGTCGCAAGGTTGCAAAAAATCGTCTGGGAAAGAACTCCCTTGAGCCCCACCTCTTCCGGCCAATCCGCCGCCCAGCCCTCCAAAAACGCCAACTGCCGAGCCCCTAGCAATTGCGCGCCTTTGGGATCCCCCTGGGTCAAGGGATCGAAATTCTCCGCCCGTGCCCAGCCGTTGACGATCTCCCCATCGGGACAGGCGATAGAGGGACTCGACTTCCATTGTCGATCCCCAAGGATTGCAAACGAAACTCCCCCATGCACCAAGGACGTGGTGTACACGGAAATCCCGTTGGGCAAGGGAGTCGGGTCAGCCGGATCGGGCAGGTGTGCCACCTGTGTTTGATGCACCGCATTCACGAAGCGCACCCCCATGCGATAGCCCCCCAAATCCTGGCCTCTTAATTTGCGGCCCTCGGGCGCAACCTCAACCACGCCCCCATTACCCCAAACGTTCCCGTGGTAAACATCATGATCATCGGGAATGGTCACCGTGGGCAGACGTCGGGTCAGGCTGCCAAAAGACACGCACCAACGGAGCCATTTTCCATGGTAGTCCAGCAGCGCATCTTCCATTGGGCTCGAAATGGCCGGGGTTAAATCTCCCTCATAAATCTGGTCCCCCGCAAAGAACAGCAAATCCGGTTCGGCGGCTTGCACCGCTGCCACCAGATCCTCATGGGGGAACCAAAGCCCGGACTGATTCCATGCCAAACCGCCCGTGTAGGACTTGACGCAGGAAAGGGCCCCCAGGATTAGGGGCTTAGTGGGGTCCGGGTTGGCGGTGACATGCAGGGCGTAGGTCGAAGTCTTTCCATCGATGGTGCCCACGACCCCCAAGTCCCGAGCACGGGTCATGTCCCAGGCAGGAACGCGAAAGTGGGCGGTGTACGAATCCTGTTTCCAAGCTGAACGGGCAAGGACACGCTCTGGTCCTGACATCGCCAAATCCACCAGTTCCCAGGGTTCCTGATCCTGATCGCCCAGGGGAGGCAACTGGGCTGTGACCTTCAGCAGGCCACGATCCACGGTGTACTGCACACAATGAACCGGCCCAATGGCCCGTTCCGGGTGTTCGGATAAGGCCGCGCCTGAAAAGGTCCAGGGGCCAAAGCCGTGACCTTTGGATGATCCCTCGGGGCCCCCATGGCTCAAGAGTCCCACGGAACCGTCCATCGATTCCACCGGCAAGTGACAGGTCAACTCCAGCCGAACACCCCCTTCGTTCTGCGCAAGGGCATGGACCTTCACCCCTCCGTTCCCATCCGCCTCGGCGCTCACACGCAGCTGTATTTTCCCCTGAAGCCCCTCGGGGAATCGCTCTT
>CALEMP010000097.1 GCA_937910685.1 uncultured bacterium | reverse complement strand
CCGATCGGGACAATCCCTAATAGCATTAAATTGGCTGTAACGCGCTCAGGGTTTCGCGCCACTCAAGACGTTGGGGGTCCTACCTGGTTCAAACAGCTTGCATTCGGCACGTTCACAGCTGACAGTGATCGCTCAGCCTCTCTTTGAGCTACGCTCGGGAGGCTCCGGCAATCCTCGATGTCACCACTTGAAGCCAAATCCGAAAGCGAAGCACTGCTGACACGGATTGCCCGGGGTGATGCTGAAGCCGTGGCCGAATGCCTGGAAAGGCACGCCGGGATTGTCTGGTCTATCGTAAGCCGCGCCTGGAAGGACTACTCCACCATTGAAGATCTTGTGCAGGAGATTTTTATCGACGTTTGGAAAAGCGCGTCACGCTTTGATCCTGCGAAGTCTTCTGAGGCCACCTTTATTGGGACGATTGCACGGCGACGCGTGATCGATCGGCAACGACAAATGGGCCGCAGGCCAACCCTGGAACCTATCGAAGATCATGACGTTGGCGCGGAGGACCAGGGGCTCTCACAAGTTGATATCGGAGATGACTCAACCATCGTGCACGAGGCCCTAGCGGAACTAAAACCTGAGCAAAGGCAAGTCATCATGATGTCGGTGGTGGACGGCCTGACGCACTTTGATATTGCTACAGCCACGGGTTTCCCAGTTGGAACGGTCAAAAGCCACATTAGGCGCGGACTGAGTAAGGCGGCTGATCACTTGCGATCTAAACAGGGGGGCTCAAGTGAAGTCTAACCTCCTTTCTAGCAACGGTCGCGCGTTTGACTTGGCCCTGGAGAGGTTCACGATCGGTCTTGGCCCGGTTGATCACGCAGAGCTCGAAGCCTTGGCCTCCGACAAGGACCTTGAAGAATTTGAGCTCCTTCTGGCGGCGATTCACATTGGGTCCCTCACCCGCATAGAGCAACCGCCAGCAAAAGCCCTTGGCCGCCTCAAGCGTGCGGGACTTGAGTACCTGAAGGCTAGGGACGAAGAAAGTGATTCCGGTCATGACCACATGGTTTGACCCCGTTTGCCACTGCACCCCATTGAATCCGCGGGCTAGTCAGCGCAGGTAGCCTTCTCGCTGGGCCCCTGTGTCCTCTAGGGGACAGGTCTGAATTCCGTCGGACTCAAACAATCATCCCGGGGATGGCGCAATGGTTGGTTCGAGCAACAGAACAGCTGAAGGTGCAGCCTAAAAGCTTGAGGGGGCAGGGTAACCCTGCGCGCCCCTGCTAGCCTGCGACGATTTCCTGACCAAGTTGGAGCGCATGCTCAGGATTGAGCGCCTGGGCATTTGCGCCGAGGTCCTCAGCGCACCCTTCTAGATTGGTAAATGCCGCGCCACCAACGATGATCGCCTGGTTGGGGCAAACCTCACGTACGGCCTTGATGGAGCGCCTTACGGCTTCACGCTGAGTATTGAGAGTCGCTCCAATAAGAACGAGGTCCGCCTCAAAATGCTGGGTGATGTTAGCGAGGTCGTTGGCAGGAGAATTCGCACCTAAACAAATCGTCTTCCAGCCATCCAGTTCAAAGAAAGCGGCCACAATCCTAACGCCAATGTCGTGATTATCGCCCTCGACCATGGTCATTATGGCGGTGCGCCCGTTGGCTACCGGTTCAGGGGACATCAGCATGATCTGCTCAATGAGTCGGCCGGCGGCTTGAGTCGCGATGTGTTCTTCAGCGACCGTTGCCGCGCCCAGGTGCCACTGCCTGCCGATGTACTCGAGCGCCCTCGGCAATACGCCAACTAGAACGTCCTTAGTCGATATTCTGTCCATGCGGATCGCATCAACAACGAGAGCAACCGCCTTCGCGCTGTGCCCTCCCTCGAGAGTGCTTAGGAAGTCGCGCGCCAACACATCCAGGTCGTCTTTGCCGACCAGATCATCCTCGCTTGGGGCCGGTTGCTGATCCAACCTCTTGCTGGCGGCATCGAAGAAAGACACAAGCGGAGGCCACGCTTGACTCGGGAGGGATTCCTTCAAGACCGCGCAGAGCTCTTCTAGGGCGGTCTTGAGTACATCAGAGTCCAGGCCGCGTGCATTCAGCGCGTCACGAGTCCACTCCACCTTATCGGCAAATTGCTCCTCATTCCCATCGTCGATGGCTGCAGCAAGCTCCAAGATGAGGGTCTCATAGTGCGCATGCCACATGGCATAGTCGCCGCTGGCCTTGACCCCATCAGAGGGAGCGAAGGTGGCTCGCGACGCTGCCACGGCAGCAAACCCTCGAGCGCTGGTCCGGAGCAGAGTGACAGTGAGAGGGAACTTTGTGGATGCCATGATCGTTTCTCGGGCTTCAGAATTATGGGGAAGTGAATGGGAAAAAGGTAGCAGCGGACACAAAAAGTTCTCATCCGGGCAAAGCCGCCAGCCCGTTTTTCGTTTTTCCCTTGGGATAACGGCGGTGCGCCATAAAGGTACCCCCCATTTCTTTCCACGTGCAGCTTTCGCTTTCCAAGAAAACCTAGAGCCGTGTACGAGATCCTATCCATCGGCTCCACGCCAAAAGGGCGTGGGTAAACCCACGCCCTCCAAGGATGAATCCTCGTACCTCGATCACTACAGAGGAAGCTGGGGAAGCAGCACCGCGTCGATCACGTGAATCACGCCGTTCGTGGTGTCGATGTCGAGCGTTACGATGCGTGCCTTATTCACGAAGACCGCCTTATCTTGCACTCGGATGTTCAAGACCTGACCCTGTAAGGTTGTCAGGTCATGACCCTCCGCTACGGTTTCGGAATAGACTCGCCCCGGAATCACGTGGTAGGTCAGGACAGCCGCCAAGCTCTCGCGGTTCTCAGGCTTCAGGAGATTCTGAACAGTTCCTGCGGGTAGAGCCGCAAAAGCAGCATCGGTAGGGGCAAACACGGTGAACGGGCCAGCTCCGCGAAGAGTCTCGATAAGCTTCGCAGCGTCGAGGGCTGCCGCCAGGGTCTTGAAAGAGCCTGCTCCGACCGCGGTGTCGATGACGTCCAACATGCTGGGCACCATAACGGTGTCAATCACATGAATCACGCCGTTTGAGCACTCTATGTCGGTCTTGACGATTGCGGAACCACCGATCTTGAGAGCGCCGCCGGTTAATGTGAAGTTGATTCTCTGACCATTCGCGGTGGCAGCAGAGTTAAGGAGCAAGAACGGCTCGGACTTCTTCATGCCCACCACATCCTTCGCAAGGACACTGCCAGGAGCAACGTGGTAGGTAAGGATCGAGGCCAGCAGGCCCTTGTTTTTGGGATCCAAAAGTCGCTTCATTTCAGCCTTGGGCAACTTGGCAAATGCCGCGTTGGTCGGAGCGAAAACGGTGAACGGGCCATCTCCTTGAAGGGTGTCCACAAGGCCAGCGGCCTTGAGTGCGGTCACGAGGGTCGAGAAGGACTTATCCGCGAGAGCCGTTTGAACGATGTCGTTCTGGGGACGTGAAGCGAGGGCAGCCTTGCTCGAGGAGCAGGAATCATCCGAAGCTCCGAGTAACAAGAAGGAGGACAGGAGGGTCGTGGTAAGTAGAGTCGAAGTAAACATGTTATCTGCGTTGTTTAAGGTTGTGAGACAAGAATGTATGTCTGTTACTGCCGTCTTCGATCGGTCCCCGTTTCCGGATGCAGCAAAACGCACTTTCTCGCGAACCACAACGGGGCGTGACCACGTAAGTGATCAGAAGGGGATTCATCTACGAGCGGCACCCTCGCTTTACTGTTCTACTAGAGCCGCAGACAGACCGCCCTGGCCCTAAAGGGTCGGGTGTGCGTAGGGGCTGGGAAGCGCCCCCCAGGAC
>CALEMP010000096.1 GCA_937910685.1 uncultured bacterium | reverse complement strand
GACCCGACTTGGGAGGTAGCCGATAGAATCCTTGTCGAGGTTGTCGTCAGCAAAGCCAGTTCAACTCGCTCCATTACGATGCTCGCTCGCGAGATGACTGACAAAGGGAGGAGCCAGTTCTTGGCTGCCTTGCCGACTCTTCGCTTCCCCATAGGAGACATCGAGGCGGAACTCGCACGTGAGGATTAGGCATCGGAGGGGATAGGCGCCTAGGAGGGCGTTGGTGCACAGGCCCCCCGCCTACAGCCGTTGTGCCCCATCTCTAAGCCGCGTGACTGTAGGACCGCAGAATCCCACCAAGGGCGCGCATCTGCTTTAGGCTTGCCTCACCATTCCCTGCCAGAATCAACCAACCTTGACGCAGAGCACACATGGACGCCTTCCAAGACTTGTTCATCACAACGGCCACGCTCGTCGCTGCGTCCGCTGGAGTCACCCTCCTTTTGACGAGTTGGGCAAGATTCGTCGCACGCCGCGAAATCCGTGACCTGCGAAGTGGAATACAGGAAGAGCGGGTGGAGGATGCGGTTAGTCGCCTCAAGTGTGAGTCGGAGTCGGTGCAAGACAGGATTGACAAAGGGCGCCCAATCCTAGAGAGGCTTCAGGCCCTCTACTCGAAGGTGAGCGATCAGCTTAGAGCTATCGATCTTGGGCTTGTGCCCCCCACATTCAGCTTCACAGACGACGAGGTTTTGAAGGAGAGAATCGGCTCGGCCCGCAAGAAACAACTGCACACGATCGACTCGGGCAAAGCCGTCTCTTGCCCCCTGAGCTGGACCGTTAGTGATAGCCGCACCGAGGGCAGGAAGATGACGACTGCATACCAGCATCTGGCTCTCAAGGCGTTCAATGACGAATTTGAGTTCATTCGCAAGGTCATGCGGCACTCGACCCTCGACACTGCGATGGGAAAGCTCTCCCGCCTGAATGATCAGATCGACAAGCTGGGCGCCCCGTTGGGCGTGCAGTTGGAGCGAGAATACGTATTCGAGAAAGAGAACGAGCTCCGTACCTGGCATGGGGACTTAGTTAGGAAGGAGGGACATAAACTCGAACTCAAGAAACGCCGTGCACTGATGAAGGCCCAGACGACCCGTGGAGTGAGTGAAGATGAGATAGATGAGATCGCGGACAACATCGATGAAAAGGAGCGCGCATTGCTGCGGGCCAAGGAACGGGCCAAGTTGCTGTTCAGCGAGGAGGGCGATGCCAAGACAAGGGAGATTGAGCAATTAATGATCGAAATCGAGAAGCTCAAGGAGAAGAAGCAACGCGCCCTGTCCCAAGCCCAGGTCACTCGCGCGGGATATGTCTATGTGATCTCCAATCTCGGCTGCTACGGCGATGGCGTCGTAAAAATCGGAATGACAAGGCGACTACACCCACTAGAGAGAATCGTCGAACTAAGCGGCGCAAGCGTCGCGTTCCGATTTGACGTACACACGATGGCCTTCACAGAAGACGCGCCCTCACTAGAGACCGCGCTTCATAGGGCCTTTGATAGTTCCCGGCTCAATCCGGAGATGCTCCGGAAGGAGTTCTTCCGGGCCACCCCAAGGGAGGTCGAGGCTGAGATGGCGAGGCTAGACGTTGAGAGTGACTGGTACTACGAGGTAGAAGCGAGGGAGTACCGCGAGTCCATGCTCTTACGTGAAGCGGCGCAAGAACGAACAGATGCGCTGTCCGCGCAACAAGCCGAATTGGCCGAATTCCCCAAGACTATCTAGATGGGGCCTCAAGAATCACTCACGATTGGATGGTGTGCGGCGGCTCTCTCCCTGACCGCGCTTGCCATCTGGAGCTTCATCACCTATCTGGCCGCGAAGCGCGAACGGAGAATCCTGCGCGAGCAAGTCGGTCCCCGAACAGCCGAGGAGGACCGACTGAAGAGGCTCCGGGATCAACACAGGTCCCTTCAAGTAACATACGGCAGCTCTCGAATTGAGTTCACCAAGGCAAGTCAAAAACTGAGCCTGTTCGAATTGGGAGTTGGCTCTATTGACGTCCGTCCGTACGAGAACAGAACGAAAACAGATTCTCCTGATGAAATCGAAGCCTCCCTCTCGAAAGTGCGCGAGCAATTCAAGGCTATGGTGAAGGCCAAAACGGCCTGCATTTGCAAGCAGGATTGGTCAGTCAACAATCGCAGAGCGGAGGGCAGGAAGCTGATCAATCGCGAGATCAAGCTGAGGCTGCGCTGCTTTGATAACGCTTGTAGATTCTCGCTCTCGTTGGTGGAGTGGAACAACATCAACCGATTGAAAGAGCGCATCAAGGGGGCCTTCGATGAGATCAATAGCTCTGGTAGCTCACTGGGAGTCTACCTACAGCCGACCTATCTGAATCTCCGCCTCAGTGAGCTTGAGCTCGACTTCGAACTAGGGGAATTGAAGTCTTCGATCAAGGAGCGGGAGAGGGAGGAGCGACAGATTGCACGGGAGGCCGAACGGGAGGAGGCGAGGATCAAGATGGCTGCAGAAGCGGCAATCTCTGAGAGGGAGTACTGCGAAGACCTAGTAGCGCAGGAGCTTGCGAAGCTGCGACTCTTGAGCGGTGAAAACCACTCAGCGATGCAAAAGCAAATCGAAGCGCACCAAGCAGAGCTGACTAGATTGCAAGAAACGGAGAAGCGCGCGATCTCTATGGCCCAGCAAACGCGTGCCGGGTACGTGTACGTGGTTTCCAATTGGAAGTCATTCGGCGAGGGCATCTGCAAGATCGGAATGACGCGCAGAGTGGACCCCAACGACCGCGTAAAAGAACTGGGAAACGCTTCGGTCCCTGAGTTATTCGATGTTCACGCATTCATGTACTCGGAGGATGCGCCTGCATTGGAAAAGTTCCTACATGCCAGATTCAGTAAGCAGAGGGTTAACTTGATGAACTCAAGGAAAGAGTTCTTCTTTGTTACTCCCGATCAAGTTCTCAAGGAAGTTAGCGAATACCCGGGAGAAGTGAGCTTGCAGCTCCCGGAGACGGGCTCACCCTCCGAACAATAGCAACCCCTTGGAGGGGCTGCTCAACAAGCCCGGGTCTAGAACCCGACGGGTGGCTTCCAACTTGAAGCCATCCACCCCTTCCCCATTGACCCCGATTACGCGGCGCGGTCTATTGACCAAGTACCTAAACCCTGTGTCCACGAAACCGGGGTAGATCAGACCACCGAGCTTGTCGTAACTGACTGTGAGGATACTCGTCGAGTTGTGCTACGCTTAAGGCCTCGCCAATCCACGCTCTGGCATCAACGAAGGCCACTCATGATCACGGCAACTGGAATCGCTACGAGGATAATCTCTTCTGACGAAGATGGGCTAACATTCGCA
>CALEMP010000095.1 GCA_937910685.1 uncultured bacterium | reverse complement strand
GATTCCTGGGAGGACAAGAACTCCGGCCAAAAGCGCAGCAAGCTGTATGTGGTTGCTGAGAACTGGGAGTTTGCGGGCGGTCGTGGCGAAGGCGGCGGCGGCGGTGGCAATGCCGGCGGCGGCGGCAATCGCGCCCAACCGGAGGCTCCCGCCCAGCAGGAGTCCCCGGCCGATGGATACGGCGGCTATACCTCTGCTCCCAGCGGAGGAGAATCATCTGGTGGGTCGGGAAGTTTCGACGACACCCCCTTCTAGGTCACACGGTCAGGCCTTGTGCGCTTTTTGCGCGCGGGTTTTTCCCCAGCCTTTTCTCCACCGTGTTGCCTTCTGAATCATGCAGCTAAGCGTGCGCCTTTTCGCGGGCCTTCGGGACCGCGTTGGATCGGATCGTCTGATCCTGAAGGATGTGCCCGAGGGCAGCACCCTTGGGCAGATCAAGCAACTGGTGGCTGAGCAGTTCCCCGAGGTGGGGGATCTGAGTAGCGTGGCCGGCGTGATCGGCCATGCCTATGCGCCGGACAGCACCCCAGTGAATGCCACGGACCAGCTGGCGTTCTTGCCTCCCGTGTCCGGAGGCCAAGGGGATGCTGCGGCTTTGGAGGCTAGCTTTTGTGCTGGGGTTTTCGAGCTCTCATTGGAGCCCCTCGATGTGCAAGCCCTTGAGCAGCGCATTTTGAGTCCACGCTGCGGAGCTGTGCTGACTTTCCTTGGAACCACCCGGGACAGCCACAAGGGCGAGCAGGTCCAGCGCCTCGAATACGAAGCTTTTGAAGCCATGACAGGCCCCGAAATGGGGCGTATTTTCAAGGACTCCGTGGCCCAGTTGGGCGAGTCCCCCGGCGGCCCTGCGCGCATGCTTTGCGTGCACCGCACGGGAGTGGTGGGGGTGGGTGAGCCCTCCGTCCTGATCTCGGTTGCGGCGCCACATCGGGCCTATGCCTTTGACCTTTGCCGTTTGCTGATCGACGGCCTCAAGGACCGCCTGCCGATCTGGAAGCGCGAAGTGCTCACGAGCGGCGCCCACTGGGTCGGCGATCGCTCCTAATAGGTGCCAGCGGGGCCTAGTCCAGGGCTCCATAGGCCCCGCCTCGCTGCTATCCTGTTCGCCCAAAGATCCTTCAGCGGGTTGCCACCCTCTGGCAGTGATCTGCGGATGCAAATCAGAGACGAAACGATCGAGCGACCATGACCCAATCTGCGACCAGCCTGAATCTTGCCGACGTGGAACGGGATGAATTACCCGTGGACGTGTTGGTGGTGGGCGCGGGCCCCGCAGGTCTCGCGTGCGCTTTGGATTTGGCCCGTCGTTTCGCAGCGGATGGGGACACGGAAAAGACCATCCTGGTGATCGACAAGGCCGAGGAGCTGGGCAACCACACCCTCTCCGGTGCGGTGATGGATCCCGCGGGCATCGATGCTCTGATGCCTGATTGGCGTGAGAAGGGCTTTCCGATCTTGGCCGAGATCCAAGAGGACTGGGCCGAGATGTTGCGTCCCGGCGGCGGCAGTCTGCCCCTGCGCGGTATGTTTTGCCCGCCCCAATTACAAAACCACGGCAACCTCATCGTTTCACTCAACCAGATCGTGCGCTGGCTAGGTGAGCGTGCCGAGGAAGCGGGTATCGAGGTCTATGGGGGCTTCCCCGCCGCGGAGTTGATCCGTGAAGAGAACAACCGCATCGGCGGGGTGATTACCCGGGATAGCGGCATCGCCAAGGACGGTTCCAAGAAAGCAACCTATGAGCCGGGCATGCGCATCACCGCCGATGTCACCGTATTCGCCGAAGGCACCCGTGGATCGATTGCCAAGGAACTCTTGAGCGATGCGACCTTGGGTTTGATGGAGGGTAAGAACCCCCAGACCTATGGCACGGGAATCAAGGAACTCTGGGAAGTCACCCCCGAGGTGGGCGCGGAGTTCGAGGGCAAGGTGATGCACACGGGGGGATATCCCCTCGACCTGAAAAGTTATGGAGGATCCTGGGTCTATGGCCTGCCGAACAACCGCCTCAGCCTGGGGTTTGTGGTGGGCTTGGATCACGGGGATGCGGCGCTCGATGCCCACGCGCTATTTGTGCAGTGGAAGCAGCACCCACGCATTGCAAAGTTGATCGAGGGGGGCAAGGTTGTGCGCTATGGCGCCAAGACCGTTCCCGAGGGAGGCTTGTTCTCTATGCCCAAGCTCTTTGGCAACGGCTTTGTGATGGTGGGGGACAGCGCCGGTTTCCTCAACGCAGCAACCCTCAAGGGGATTCACCTGGGAATCCAATCGGGCATGCTGGCGGCCGAGGCGATTTTCGACTGCTTGAAGGCTGGGGACACCACCGAGAGCGGCCTGGTGCGTTACGACGACCTCTTTCAAAAGTCCGCAGCCCACGCAGAACTCTCCGGCGTGCGAAACTATCGTCAAGCCATGACCGGTGGAGTCATGAAGGGCGTGTTCGACTTCGCCGTGCAGCGCATCACCGGCGGCCGCGGCTTGGTGGAAAAACGTGGCGGGCATTCGGATCACGATTGCATGCAGCCCGCCGCCAAGAGCCGTCTGCAAAAACCCGCTTTCAACGACAGCAACTCCATGGACAAGCTGACGGATGTGTATCTGTCCGGCGCGGTTCATGAGGAAGACCAGCCCAGCCACTTGTTGGTTCTCGATCCCACCATCTGTGTGGATCGCTGCACCGCCGAGTACGGCAACCCCTGCCAGCACTTTTGTCCGGCGGCGGTTTACGAATGGCCCACCGGGGCCAGCGAAGTCCTGATCAATGCCTCCAACTGTGTGCATTGCAAGACCTGCGACATCGCCGATCCCTACGAGAACATTAACTGGACCGTGCCCGAAGGCGGGGGCGGTCCTAAGTACCAAGACATGTAAGAAACCAATCGGTTTCGCTTCCATTTATCATGATGAAAATTAGCACCGCTTCCAGCGCGCGTCTTGCCAAGACGCCTCTCTTGATCATTCCGGTTTGCGCCGGGGACAAACCCATTCTGCCCACCGGAGTCAAAACTCCGGCTGCATTCACAGCTAAGTTCGATGGCAAGGCCCGCAGCACGCGGGTCACCTTTACCCAGGGCGGACCCGCCAATCAGGTGCTCTTGATTGGTCTTGGGGATCGCGACAAGGTGGACCTTGAGGGTCTGCGTCGCTGCGCCGCCATTGCCAGCCGTCAGGCCGAAGCCCTAGGTGTGGACAAGGCTACGTTCTCGGCCGAGGGCCTTGAGGATTTTGATTGCGGCGCAAACGCCGCGGGGGTTGCCATTTCCGAGGGTGCGATCTTGGGGGCTTATACCTTCCGTCAGCTCAAGTCGAAGCCGGTGGCCGCCAAGTGCAAGGCCATGGTGGTCTGCAGTGACGATGGGGGCCTCAAGAAGGGTCTGGCCCAGGGCCGCATCACAGCGGGCGGTTGCGCCTATGCTCGCGACCTGCAAAACCTACCGGGCAACAAGCTGACTCCGTCCGAGTTCGCCAAGCGTGCACGCAAGATCGCCAAGGACTCCACCCGTTTGACCTGCAAAGTTCTGGACGAGAGCGCCATGGCGAAGTTGGGCATGGGATTGCTCTTGTCCGTTTCCCAGGGATCGACTCAACCGGCCAAAATGGTGCACCTGACCTACAAGCCCAAGGGCCGCTCCAAGGGGCGCATCGCCCTGGTGGGTAAGGGCCTGACGTTTGATGCGGGCGGTCTCTCAATCAAGCCCTCATCCGGAATGGACGAAATGCGCTTCGACATGTCCGGTGGCGCAGCGGTTTTGGGAGCCTTCCATTCCCTTGCCCACATGGACTTGCCCTATGAGGTCCACGGGATTTTGGGTTGTAGCGAAAACACCATTGACGGAGCCGCCACCAAGCCCGGTGATATTTTCACGGCCATGAACGGCCTGACCGTTGAGGTCAACAACACCGATGCCGAGGGCCGTTTGGTCCTGGCTGATTGCTTGACCTACGCGGCTCAAAAAGTTCGCCCGGACACGATTCTCGATCTGGCTACCTTGACCGGCGCGGTGATCGTGGGCGTTGGTCACGAGTTGACCGGCATTTTCCCCAGCACCGAAACCCTGCGGGACGAGCTCGTGGCCAGTGGCCTGCGGGTGGGCGAGCAATGCTGGCCCCTGCCCCTGCTGGACGTCCACAAGGACGGCATGAAAGGCAAGTCTGGGGATCTTTCCAACATCGGCCCCCCGTCCCTGGGCGCTGGCTCGAGCCAGGGAGCCGCATTCCTCTCCTCGTTTGTCCCCGACGGCATCGATTGGTGCCACCTGGACATCGCCGGCAGCGCCTGGAACACGGCCCAGCGCGACTGGGTCGGCGGGTCCACCGGCTCGGGCGTAGGCGTTCGCCTGATCCTCGACTATCTCCAAACCCGGGCCTGATACCATGTCCACTCCTCAAGCACCCCTGACCAAAACTTAAACAGTGTCTACCCAGAAACTTACCCCCGGCCTTGCTGGCATTCCCGCTGCAGAGTCATCCATCAGCTTCATTGACGGCCAAGAGGGTATTTTGGCCTACCGTGGCCACAAGATCGAAGTCCTCGCGGAGAACTCGACCTTTGAAGAGACGACCTATCTGCTTTGGAACGCGGCCTTGCCGAACCAGGCAGAGTTGGATGCTTTTAAGAAGGAGCTCACCGCCTGCTACGCCTTGCCCGAAGAACTGCTGACGGCCCTGCGCGCATTGCCTAAGGGCGGCCACCCCATGGCGGCTTTGCAGGCCATGGTGGCCATGCTCGGAATGGTCAGCCCCAAGTGCGACTTGAAGGACTCCGCCGCTCGACATCAAACCTCCCTGCGGGTGTTGGGTGCCATGCCGATCCTGATCGCGGCCTTTGAACGGGTGCGTGCGGGCAAGGAAATCATCGCCCCGGACCCGGAACTATCCGTGGCCGGCAACTTCCTTTGGTGCCTCAACGGCGAGAAGCCCGATGCCATCGAAGAGCGCATTATGGACTGCGCCCTGGTGTTGCACGCCGAGCACACCATGAACGCCTCGACCTTTTCCTGTCGTGTGGTGGCCTCCACCGAGACCGACGCCTACACCGCCGTCAGCGGTGCAGTGGGGACGCTCTATGGTCCCTTGCACGGGGGCGCCAACGAGCGCGTGCTGCATCAGTTGGAAACCATTGGCGGCGTGGACAACGTCAAGTCCTGGCTTGATGCTCAAGTGGCCAAGAAATCCAAGGTCATGGGCATAGGCCACTCGGTCTACAAGACCAAAGATCCCCGGGCATACGCCCTGCAGAACCTGGCCCGCGAGCTCTTTGATGCCCGCGGTACCACCGACCTCTACGCCACAGCCCTTGAGCTTGAAAAGCACGCCGCCGAAGTCTTCGGCGCCCGCGGCGTCTGGCCCAACGTGGACTTCTTCAGCGGAATCGTCTACGAAAAGCTAGGCATTCCCACCGACGTGTTCACGCCGATCTTTGCCCTCGCCCGCACCGCCGGTTGGCTTGCCCACTGGCGCGAGCAAATGGGAGACAACAAGCTCTTCCGTCCTGGGCAGATCTACACAGGGGCGCACGACGCGACCTGGGTTCCGATTGAGGAGCGCTAGGGGC
>CALEMP010000094.1 GCA_937910685.1 uncultured bacterium | reverse complement strand
CGTCGGTGTTGCGGGGACTGGTCGCCTGTGGCTGGTTTGGCATCCAAACCTGGATTGGGGGCAGTGCGATCTATCAATTGGTCAATGCCCTGGGCGGGGGCATGCTGGTGGGGGAAGACATCGGCTGGCTTGGAATCAACGGGGGCGAGCTGATTTGTTTCTTCGCCTTTTGGGGTTTGCAGGTGGCGGTTCTCTTGCGCGGAATTGATTCGATCCGACTGTTGGAGACCTGGGCTGCCCCGTTTTTGATTTTGCTGGGGTTGGCGCTTCTGGCTTGGGCCTACATCAAGGCGGACGGTTTTGGTGAGATGCTCTCTGCCAAATCAGCTTTTGATGAGGGTGGTGAAAAGGAAGGTCAGTTCATGAGCGCCTTTTGGCCCGGACTCACAGGCATGGTTGGCTTTTGGGCAACTCTGTCGTTGAACATTCCCGACTTCACGCGCTACGCCAAGAGTCAGAAAGACCAGATGCTTGGTCAGGCGATTGGCTTGCCTCTGTTCATGACCCTCTTTGCTTTCATCGGAGTCGCCGTGACATCGGCCACCGTGGTGATCTTCGGCGAAGCGATTCCCGACCCCACGGTCTTGGCCGGGCGTATGGGTGGCGGATTCGCCGTGGTCATCTCGCTCTTTGCCTTGACCATCGCGACCCTCTCCACCAACATCGCCGCCAACGTAGTCGCACCAGCCAATGCGATCATGAACTTGGCCCCACGACGTGCGGGTTTCCGAATGGGGGCGATGGTCACCGCCGGTATCGGCGTGGTGATCATGCCCTGGCACTTGATCGAGAGCACCGGGGGGTACATTTTCACCTGGCTGCTTGGTTATTCCGCGTTGCTGGGCCCCATCGGAGGAATCGTGATCGCGGACTATTTTCTGGTGCGGCGCACCAACCTCGATTTGGAGGGGCTGTATCAAACTGACGGCCCCTATTCCTATGAGAGGGGTGTCAACATGGTCGCGATCCTCGCCCTGGTGCTGGGCGTGGCTCCCAATGTGCCCGGCTTCCTCGCTGCGGCGAGAGGGTTGGAAGGCCAGTCTTTTTGGACTGACCTCTACCAGTACGCTTGGTTTGTTGGTTTCGCAATCTCTATTGCGGTCTACTGGCTAGGGATGCAGCTTTGCGGGCGCGTTCCTTCTCGCACTGCCGGACAGTAGCAACTCAGTCCGTAATGAGACCTTCCGTCTCGGACTTGATATCTCCTTTCCACATGCTGTCGCGGCCGGTTTGACCGGCCTTCTCGCGCTTGGCCTGGCGCTGGCGCTCCACCAGATCGTGGTGCGTTGAAAAGTAGGGCAGGGAGACTCCGATTAGGTCTTGGAGGGAGGCCATGTTCTTGGAATCGAGGAAGTCCGAGAGGTCATCGCGGAGTTTCTCGATCATCTCATAGCCTTGCAACATGGCTGCGGTGCAGATCTGCACGGTGGACGCACCAAGCGCCATGAATTGCACTGCGTCGAGGGCGTTTTCGATGCCACCCATGCCGCTGATGGATTGTTCGGGGCAGGCCCGCGCGCACTCCATGACTTGGCGCAGAGCGATGGGGCGCACGGCTTGGCCCGAGTAACCACCAGGGACCGTGTAGCCTTCCACGGTGGGCATGGGGCGCATGGTGTCAAGGTTGACGCCGATTACGCTGAGGATGGTGTTGATGGCGCTGATGCCTTCGGCTCCTGCGCCGGTAGCGGCTTTGGCGGGCAGGGTGATGTCGGTGATGTTGGGGGTCATCTTGGCCCAGACGGGCACTTTGGAAACAGACTTCACCCAACCGGTGACCTGGGCCACGATTTGTGGATCTTGCCCCATGGCGGCGCCCATCTTTCGCTCGGGCAAGCCGTGCGGGCAGGAGAGATTAAGCTCCAGAGCATCGATACCCGTGGCTTGGATCCGCTCGGTGATTTCGATCCACTTGTCCTCTTCCAGTTCTTCCATGATCGAGGCGATCAGGATCCGGTCGGGATAGGCTTCTTTGGCGGCGGTGAGTTCATCAAGCCAGAGGTCAAAGGGGCGATCGGAGATCAGCTCGATGTTCTGGAACCCGAGCACCTTCTTGCGATCGTCGGGGTCGCTCCACTTCGCGTAGCGCGGCACGGTGTTGTGCACTTGGGTGTGATCGAGGCTGATGGTCTTGCAGACAATACCGCCCCAGCCCAATTCGAAGGAGCGCTGGATAACCTTGCCGTTCGTACCCGGGGGGCCAGAGGCCAGGATGAAGGGGTTGGCAAAACGGATGCCATCGACGGTGATGCTGATGTCGGCCATGGTGGTCTAGGCGGGAATTTGGGCGCAGGCTTTGCCCAGGATAAGGAGAGCTTCGTCGATCTCGTCCGAGGTCACATTCAGTGCCGGGGCGATACGTAGAACATTGCCGTACAGGCCGCCCTTGCCCACGAGCAAGCCCGCTTCTTTGGCGGCTTCGAAAACCAAGCCGGTGCAGGCCGGATTGGGAGTGCGGTCACCGTTGGGCTCGTCGGCGACAAATTCGATCGCTTGCATCAGGCCCATACCGCGGACATCGCCGAGGTGCTTGGGATGTTTTTTTTGCAGCTCCCTGAGGCCGTTTTGAAGGCGTAGGCCCTGGACCTCTGCGTTGGCCGCGAGGTTGTTCTCCTCGATCAGTTGCACGGTCGCATTGGCCGCGGCGCTGGATATGGGGTTGCCCCCAAAGGTCGAAAGCGACAGGGCTTGGAACGCATCGGCGATCTCGGGGGTGGCGATGGTCACGCCCAGGGGCATGCCGTTGGCCACGCCCTTGGCCATGGTCATCACGTCGGGCTCTACGCCCCAATGTTCAATGGCGAACATTTTCTCTCCCGTGCGTCCGAAACCGGTTTGCACTTCGTCGCAGATAAAGACTCCTCCGTACTTGCGGACGATGTCCACGGCGATAGAGAAGTACTCGGGGGGAGGCACCACAAAACCGCCCACGCCCAAAATGGGCTCGGCCAAAAAGCCTGCAATATTGCCCGTGGTGGTGGTTTGGATCAGTTCTTCGATGTCCGTGGCACAGGCTACCTCGCAGGATGGATAGGTCAGCTTGAGGGGGCAGCGATAGCAATAGGGCGCGTGGGCGTGCTTGATGCCAGCCACTTGGGTAGGGATCGCACGCCACTGGGAATGGCCCGTGAGGGACTGGGCTAAGAGCGAACGACCGGAGTATCCATGCCGCAAGGCGATCAGCTCGGTGGATCCCGTGTAAACCTGGGCCAAGGCCACCGCGGTTTCGTCGGCCTCGGTGCCGCTGGCGGTGAACATGCTCTTTTGCAAGCGCCCGGGGGTGATGCGCGCCATGCGTTCGGCGAGCTCTACAATCGGCAGGGTCGGGTAAAGGGTGGACACATGGCCGATGCGATCGAGCTGCGCCTTGACGGCTGAGTTCACGTGCTCGTTGCATTGACCAAGGGACACGGTCAAAATGCCCCCAAAGAAATCGAGGTACGTGCGGCCTTCACGGTCGGTGACCCGCAGGCCGTCCCCATCGGTCAGAACCAAGGGGTCGGCGTAGTAGTTGGCGACTGCGCCGAGCAGGAACTCTTTGTGCTTGAGCAGAGTCTCTTCGGTGGTGGGATCGGTGCTGCTCATCTAGAGGCTCCTCTTTAGGTAACGCCCCGCACCGCGGGTCACGCGCAGGTCGCCATCTTGGAATTGGACTCGGCCGTTGACCACAACCGTGGACGGTGCGCCTTTGGTGGCAAAGCCCTCAAATATGTTCCGGTCTACCTTGTGGTGGTGGGTTTTGACGGAGATCTCGCCCGTGGCTTCGGGATCCCAAATCACTAGGTCCGCATCGGCACCCACGGTGATCGAGCCCTTGCGAGGGTAGAGCCCAAAGATCTTAGCCGCGCGCGTGCTAGTCACGTCCACAAACTGGTTCAGGTCCAGTCGGCCCTCCAACACTCCGTAGGTGTACATCAGCGCCAAGCGGTGCTCGATGCCCGCCGCGCCATTGGGGATCTTGCGAAAGTCGTCCTTGCCCATTTCCTTTTGGCCTTTTTGGTTGAAGGGGCAATGGTCGGTGGCCACGACTTCGAGAGTGCCAGAACGCAGGGCTGCCCAAAGGGGTTCTTGGTGCCCCTTGGGGCGGATAGGCGGCGACATGACCGCAGCAGCCCCTTCGAAACCGGGTTTGTCGTAAACCGAATCGTCCAGCAACAGATATTGAGGGCAGGTCTCGCCCATCACATTCTGCCCACGGCTGCGGGCTTCAGCGATGGCCTCCACCGATTGGGCGGTGGTCACATGGACAATATAGAGGGGCTCTTTGGTCATACGCGCGAGCATGATTGCACGGGAGGTGGCTTCGGCCTCCACCGGTGCAGGACGCGAGCGTGCGTGGTACTTGGGACCGGTGTGCCCCTCGTTGAACAGTTGGTCCTGCAAGTGCACCACCATGTCGCCGTGTTCCGCGTGGACCGTGGTCAACGCGCCTAACTCCTTGGCAGTGCGCATGACCTTGATTAACTCAAAGTCGTCCACACCAATGGCGCCGCGGTAGGCCATGAAAGTCTTGAAGGAGGGGATGCCCTCTTCTTCCACGCAACGACGCATCCACTCGGCGCTCTTGTCGCCCCACCAGGTCACCGCCATGTGAAAGGCATAGTCCGCCACAGATTTCTTGGCTTTGGCGTGCCATTCGGCCAAGCCCTCCATCATGTCTTGATTCCGAGCGGGAATCACGAAGTCGATGATGGATGTGGTACCCCCGGCGACTCCTGCTGCGGTGCCGGACTCAAAGTCGTCGGCGGAAACCGTGCCCATGAAGGGTAGCTCCATGTGCACGTGGGGATCGACGCCGCCGGGGAACACATACTGACCGCTGGCGTCGATGGTGGTGTCGCTGGCGGCCGCTTCGAGATCTGGTCCGACTGCGACGATCGTGCCTTCGCTGGTCAACACGTCCCCAACAAAAGTGCGCGTGGCAGTGACAATCGTGCCGTTCTTGATCAGGATTCCCATGGCAATCAGAGGTTGGTTAGGGGGTCGTAGGTTTCCGGGCGGCGGTCGCGATAGAACTGCCAGATGCGGCGGACTTCGTCGATGATGGCGAGGTCCATGTCCGCAACGATCAGTTCGTCTTCTGTTTCCGAGGCCTCGGCAAGGAATTCTCCGCGCGGGTCCACGAAGTAACTGGATCCGTAAAACCGTCCAATATTCCAGGGGGGCTCTTCGCCAACGCGGTTGATGCAGCCCATGAAGTAGCCATTGGCGACCGCGTGTGCGGGTTGTTCCAGTTTCCACAGATACTGTGAAAGTCCGGCGACCGTGGCGGAGGGGTTGAAGACCACTTCGGCTCCGGCCAGGCCGAGAGCGCGCGCCCCTTCGGGAAAGTGCCGGTCATAGCAGATGTAGACGCCGATTTTTCCATAGGCGGTTTGGAATACGGGGTAGCCCAGGTTGCCCGGCTTGAAGAAGTACTTCTCCCAAAAACCAGAGGTCTGGGGAATGTGATTCTTGCGGTACTTACCCAGATAGGTTCCATCCGCGTCGATCACCGCTGCGGTGTTGTAGAAAATCCCCGCGCCGTCTTGTTCATAGACGGGGACAACGATCACCATGTTGTACTTGACCGCAAAAGGAGTCAGGGCTTCGGTGGTGGGCCCCGGCACGGTTTCCGCTGCGTCATACCAGCGCTTGTCTTGACCGGGGCAAAAGTAGGGACCATTGAAGATCTCTTGCAGACACAAAACCTGCACGCCCTTGGCTCCGGCTTCCTCAATCAGAGGAATGTGCTTTTCAAACGCAGCAGCCTGAATTTCGGCTACGGGAAGACTTTCGTCGTTGAGAGGATTGGAGCACTGGATCAGGCCGCCTTTAAGGATTCTTGACATGGGCTAGAGTCTACCAGCGAGAGATGAAGACCTTGCGGTCGGTGAAAAAGTCGAAGGCTTCTCGGCCATGGGCTTTGAGGTCCCCAAGGAACGAGCCCTTGGCCCCACCAAAGGAGAAAAAGGACATGGGCGCTGCAACGCCAATGTTGACCCCGGCCATGCTGGCGTCCACTTCGTAACGGAACTGGCGCGCAGACTTGCCGGACTGGGTGAAAATCGAGTTTGCATTGGCCAGGGGTTGGGCTTTGGTGATCGCGAGGGCCTCGTCGAGGCTGGCGACCTTTTGGATGCAGAGCACGGGCCCAAAGATCTCTTCGGTTGCGATCTTCATGTCTTGGGTGACTCCATCGAAGAGGGTCGGCCCCAGGAAATAGCCCTCATCGGGCACGTTTGCTTCCCGTCCATCGACAACTAGCTCTGCCCCGTCGGCGACGCCACTGGCGATGAAATCCAAAATCCGTTGCTTGGCCCCGGCGTTGATCACCGGACCCATCGTTACTCCGGGTTTGGAGCCGTCGCCTACCACGACCTTGTTCATGTGTTCAATCAGGCCGGCGCGCACCGGACCGTGAGCTTCACCCACCGTCAGGATCACCGATGCGGCCAAACAGCGTTCCCCTGCGCAACCAAAGGCTGACTCGCAAAGGTTGTCGGTGGTGAGGACCATGTCCGCGTCGGGCATGACGATGATGAAGTTCTTTGCGCCACCGAGGGCTTGTACACGCTTGCGGTTTGTCGCAGCAGCCGCATAGACTTTTTCTGCCACTGGGCTTGAGCCCACAAAGGAAACCCCAGCGATGTCAGGGTGCGAGCACATGCTCTCTACTACTTCGCGGCCACCGTTGACCAGGTTCAAGACTCCCGCCGGGAAGCCCGCTTCGTGGATCAACTCCCAAACTAGCTTTTGGCTGAAGGGCACCTGTTCCGAGGGCTTGCATACAAAGGTGTTGCCGCAGGCCACCGCGAACGGGAAAAACCAAAGGGGCACCATGGCGGGGAAATTGAACGGCGCGATGCAGGCAAAGACGCCCATGGGTTGGCGGATGGATTCGCAATCGATGCCCGAGGAAATATCCTCAAGGGCTTGGCCCATCATCAGGCTCGGGGCGCCCGTGGCCGTGTCGATCATTTGGATGCCGCGGCGCACACTGCCCATGGCCTCGGACAGGGTCTTTCCGTTTTCACGGGTGACGATGGCGGCGAGTTCCTCGGCGTGCTCCTCCATCAATGTCTTGAAGCGGAAGAGGTATTGGACACGCTCCTGGACCGGAACTCGGCGCCAGGATTCAAAGGCTTTGCGGGCGGAGCGAACCGCCGCATCCAATTCGTCGGCGCCGGAGAGTGGGCATTCACCAATCACTGCGCCAGTGGCCGGATTGGTGACGGGGTAGGTGGAGCTTGCGGCGGAATCCACCCACGCGCCATCGATGTAGTTTTGGAGGCGTGTGACAGGCATGTTCGGAGTGTACTGCGCTACCGAGGGGGATGGGTTCTGCCCTTGCCCCGGTGAGCGATTTTTTGGAGGTTCGACCCGTCCTGGGTCCCATCCCTGCGCCCTCGGCGGATGGCTCTTGTTCTTTGGCGACTACTCGGTCCGTGCTACACTCTTTGCATGCTATCCCGAATGATCAATCATCCCGTCGCTGGCGTGGTGGTGGTGATCCTACTAGGAATCATCGGTTCATGCAGCGTTTCCCTGCGCGACAGCATGGGCTGGGACGAGGCCATGCACCTGGGCGCTCCCGCTGCCCAGATCAGTCAGGCCCTAGGCGATGGGGAGCTTCGCGAGGCGGTCAACGTGGTTCTTTCCTGCGAGCGTTATCCACCCATGGGCCCCGCGATTCACGGGGTTATCGGTTGGGTCTTTGGCAGCGATGAATTGCTGATGCGCCAAACCCAGCGTTGGTTCTGGGCCCTTGGGCTGCTCGGGATTTTTCTGTTGGCTCGCTCCGCGACCCAGCCTGATGAGGACGATGAGCCCAGCCCTGGTGCCAGGGGCGCTCCCTGGATGGCTCTTGCCTTGCTCGCCATGAGTCCCCTGGCATTGGCCTTTGGTGGCACTCTTTTCCTTGAGCCTATCTTTTCCGCGTTTGGGACCCTGGCCGTGGCCGCCTGGATTGTTCGATGCCGAACGGACTCTGCCCGTTGGGATTTCATTGCGGGCGTGTTGCTCGCCGCCAGCCTCTTCACGAAGTGGAACTACGGTTTGCTCCTGGGTGGTGCGCTTGCCGTGGACTTAATCCTGGAGGGCGTGACCCGTCGCGATCAACTGCGACCCTATTTGTCTTCCGTACTGCGCCTTGGCTTGCCGACCTTCTTGGTCTGCCTGTGGTGGTTCCTCTTGCCTTTACCTGCTGGAGCAGAAACTGCAGCCTCGCACCGGGCAGCATTCGTCGCTTTCCTGGGGGGGAATACCGCCTTGCAGGAAACTCCCGCAGCCGTGCGGTGGGTGCATTGGACCTCGTCGTTGGTTCCCAGCCCGCGGGTTCTGTTGTGGGTGGTGATTGCCGCATTCTTGATGTTCTTCCGGTTACGGACCCGTGCGATTCGAGTCTTGGTCTGCGTACTTGTGCTTGCGGGTCTGCCCGTGTGGACCCACAACTTTCACCTGGATCGCTTTTTGTTACCCGGCGCACCGTTTCTCTTTGCCCTCGCTGCCATTGGCGTTTCTGGTTTCTTGGCAAGACTCGGATCTCCCGGTGCCTGGATCGGAGTCGCGTTGCTGGCCTTCGGTTTAGTCTTGCCCGAGGCGGACTCAATGGCCGTCTTGCACGCTGTGGGCATCGCTAATCCTGAAAAGCGAGCAGAGCAAGAGCAAACCCTGGCGGCCATGCGGGACCTGAATCCGGGGCGTAGCTTGCCAACCAATGGGCTAGATCGTGAGAGCCATGATGCCTTGCTTGGATTGATTGATGGTGCATTGCAAGAGGGCGATCGCCTGGGCTGGCTTGGTCATTCCCAAGCGTTTCCCCCTTTTGCCTGGGGTATGGGCCTCAAGTCATTGCAAGCCGAGGACCCCCGTGCTTGGGCCATCATCCACAACCCAGAAGGTCGCATCATCACCACGGACGCCGCTGCTCCCCCCATGACCGCCGGCGAGATTGATGAGTGGGCCGCGGCGTTTGACCTCATTCTCGTCAGCTCTCCGATCACCATGAAAGGAGGCCAGCGCCCGGGGTTTAGCCCCATTCGCAATCATCTCGCGGGGAACGACGGGTGGCTGGAAAGTGAGCTCGGCGTGGTACAGGTGCAATTGCCGGGTGGACGCACCCGCGAGATAACGCTTCGCGCCCTGCGCAAGCGTTGAAGCCGGTGGCGCGCTACTTTAGGTACTGAAACAAACCCAGAGATCCGCCAAAGATGAGGGCCGAACTGGCCACTCCGCGAGCCG
This sequence comes from uncultured bacterium, assembly GCA_937910685.1. Lineage (GTDB taxonomy): Bacteria > Planctomycetota > UBA1135 > UBA1135. Next base: position 10,539 of record CALEMP010000094.1, on the reverse strand, counting down.
AGCCTCAGCAGTTGCCGGTCATGCGCAACCAGATGCCCACTGCGGGCAGAGCGCCGAGGGCGATGATGATCAGGGTGTGTTTCATGGGAGGATCTTAGGATGTGGAGGTGGGGTTTTCCTTGGACTCTCTGGTCAAGCAACTCTAAATGCTCGAGATTGAACAGACCGCGAACAATCTCGGGTTTGGGGAGGCGGCAAACGCCTGTAATAGGCCCTGAGGAAGGGGCAGAGCCGATTCGCGTTCCCTCCGTTGCGGCGAGCGGACCATACCTGCGGCCTGATACGAGGTCTCGTAACAGAAAGCCTGAAACCTGTGGAGGATTCCTGCGTCCTTAGTCTGAACCCCTGGGTGTTTTGCTCGGGGCTTGACCTAAGGAAAGATACTCGAGGAATAAGATGAGATTTGATTTCGACAACGTGCAGGAGCCAATCAGTATGCGCAGTGTGCCCGCGGGGGTCCATGTTTGCGAAATTCGCGAGGTGCGAGAGGGCATTTCAAAGGATGGAAGCCCGCGCTGGAGTATGAAACTCGAAGTGGCCGCGGGGGAACATGCGGGGCACCACGCGGCCTGGGATTCAATCACTTGGAGCGAGCGCGGAATTTATCGCGTGCGCTCGGTGCTGCAGGTTCTGGGTTTTAAAGTGGAAGGAGAGCTTGAAGTCAATCCCAAGGACTTGGTGGGCAAGGGGGCCCGCGTGCGATTGGTTGAAGAGGTTTACGATGACCCGATGCTTGGTAGCCGGCGTGAGCAACTCGTGGTGCCGTACAACGGTTGGGCTCCCCGGGAGGAGGAAGAGGACGGGGCCTTCTCTGCGCCGGGTGCGTCCGATGCACCCGAGCCGGATCCATTCTGATGGCAGACGGTGTCCAGGCATACCCTGCGGGGCTGCGGATGGCAGTCCATACAACTCGGCCAGCCTATTGGGCCAGGTGCCTTTTGTCTGCAAGAGTGACGATGGGGGTCTGACTGTGAATGGAGTACAATGGCCCCGTGCAATCCCCCGTTCCCCAAGAAGAAGAACTGCTGGCTGCGGCCCTCGAGGTACTCAATCAGGCCCATGCGCCCTATTCGGAATTCCGGGTGGGGGCGGCGTTGCTGGACGCAGAGGGCAAGGTTCATGTGGGCTGCAATGTGGAAAACGCGAGCTTTGGTTTGACGATTTGCGCCGAGCGCGTGGCGGTGTCCAGTGCAGTGGCAAGCGGGGCGCGTGAGTATCGGTCCATGGTGATCGCTTTTGTCGGCGAGACAAAGGTTCCACCCTGCGGGGCTTGTCGCCAGTTCATGGCGGAGTTTGCGCCGGAATTGGAAATTGCTTGGGGTGGACCCGAGGGGATTGTGGGCAGGGCGACCTTGAGTGAGCTTTTGCCCAGTGCGTTTCACGGGGGGCTGTTGGATGCGAGAGCACAGCCGGACACCGAAGGAGCATGACTTCAAAGGAAGAATCTCCCACTGAGACGGTAGCGCAGGTAGCGAACCTGCGTGGGCGCATCTTGCGCTACGACCGGCTTTATTATGTGGATGGAACCCCCGAGGTTTCGGATCGTGACTATGACTTGCTCTTTCGCGAGTTGCAGGAATTGGAAGAGGCGCATCCGCATCTAGTGGAACCCACCAGCCCGACCCAGCGTGTTGGGTCGGCTTTACCCGAAGGCCAGGGATTTGCCAAGCTGCACCATGAGGTGCCTATGCTTTCGATCTCAAGTCTCTTCAAGGTCGAAGAAGTGCAGGACTTTGTCGAGAAGATTCAACGCTTCTTGGGAATGGAGGAGGTCGAGTCCCTCCAGTGGTCATGTGAACCCAAGTTCGACGGAGTCAGCGCAGCCTTGGTCTACGAAGAGGGCGCGTTGGTACGGGGCTTGACCCGCGGGGACGGGGTGGAGGGCGAAGACGTGACCGCGAACCTACGAACCGTGCGCAACTTGCCCTTGGTATTGGATTCATCCAAGCGTGAGGTTCCCAAACTGCTCGAAGTGCGCGGGGAGGTGTTGATCGCCAAGGCGGCTTTTGACGAATTCAACGCAGGGCGTACGGAACGTGGGGAAACGCAACTCGCGAATCCGCGCAACGCCACGGCCGGGGCGATTCGGCGCAATAACCCCGGCGAGGTGGCCCGCTATCCATTGGAGTTCCACCTTTATTCGGCACCCCGGGTCGAAGGCGTCGAGCCCTTTGAGACTCATACTGAAATGGTCGCGGCGCTCAGGGATTGGGGTTTGCCCGATTCCGGCCTAGGGCAGCGTGTGCAGGGTTTAGCTGCCTGTTTGCAGTATCACCAAAACATGGAGGCGCGACGCGATGAGCTGGCTTTCGATGTGGACGGCGTGGTCTGCAAGCTCGACTCCTTGGCCCTCCGTGAGCGGCTTGGGACCACCGCGCGTACGACCCGCTGGCAGTATGCCCAAAAGTTCAAGGCCGTCGTAGCGGTCACCACCCTGCGGGCCATCGAGGTGCAAGTGGGCGTCAGTGGACGCTTGACCCCGCGGGCACACTTGGATCCGGTAACGGTCATGGGGGTCGTGGTTCGGCACACGACCCTGCACACCGCGGAACATGTGACTGAATTGGGGCTACGAATCGGCGATCGGGTTTCTCTCAAGCGTGCAGGCGATGTGATCCCCAAGATAATGGGCGTCGAGCGCTCCGCAGAGGGGGATGCGCCCCGGGATTGGAAGGGGAAGGTGCCCGCTAGTTTGTTGGCGGCTCCCTTGAAGGACGTCAGCGATCCCCAGCCAGAGGTGCTGCCGGGAGTCGCCTGGCGCTATGGCGAGGTCTTGTCCATGCCCACCCACTGCCCCGTGTGCGGGACCGAAGTGGAACATGCCGGTAAGTATTATTCCTGCCCCAACACTTATGCCTGTCGCCCGCAATTGGTAGGCCGCACTGCGTTACTCGCGGGGCGTAAGGGACTTGAGATCGATGCGATTGGTGAAAAACTGATCGAACAGCTTTATGAAGAAGGCATGCTGAAAGGCCCCGCAGATCTGTTTCACCTGAAAGAGGAAGAGCTCGCGACCCTCGATGGTTGGGGTGAGAAAAGTGCAGCCAAGCTCATGGGGCAACTGCAGGAGCGACGCTGCGCGCCATTTGCGCGCTTGCTCACCGGGCTTTCGATTCCGGGGCTTGGCGAAGCTACCGGGCGTCTGCTTGCAAGGTCGTTCAGCCACTTGAATGGGTTGCAGCGGGCGGATCTCGAAGAGCTTGAACAGATCGACGGCATTGGACCCATTGATGGGGCGCGGATCGTTGAGTGGTTCAGTCGAGCTGAGAGCCATGCGCTCTTCGAACGTCTCTTCGAGGGTGGCCTGACCATTGAATACCCCGTCCCTATTTCGGGTGGCGGGCCCTTTGAAGGGAAAACAGTGGTCTTCACCGGATCCCTCGTGGACACCAGTCGGGCTGAGGCCAAGAAACTGGTGGAGGACCGGGGCGGACGGGTTTCGTCCTCGGTCAGCCCCAAGACGGATTATCTCGTGCAGGGGGGCAAGCCCGGCAGCAAGGCCAAGAAAGCCGAGGCAAACGGGGTGCGGGTTCTGCTCGAAGAGGATTTTCAGGGTTTGCTGGCAGACGACCAGGGCTAGGGGGCTGTGGCAGGTCCTGGGAGGCGCTTGGGGCCAGGATCGGCGCCCTAGGAACCCGAAGTGCCCCCTGACCGGATTCGGGGCTACCATGAGAACACCCCTGACCCATGTCTGTACCCGACGAACCCGAATCCCAGCCATCCCCGACCCAGCCGTCGGGATCGCCATCCTCTGAACCTCAATCCTCGGAACCTCAATCCTCGGGGGGCCAACTCCCCGAGGTTCCGGCTATCGAACTTCCCGAGGAGTTTCTGACTTCGGAAGTGGAGGAGCTTGTGAATCAAGCCCAGGCCGGGGACGCCGATGCCCTGAACAATCTGTTCACGCGCTACCACCAGACCATGGTGAATGTGGCGCGACGGAAACTCGGCGCGCGGCTGCTTGCCAAGGAAGATCCCGATGACCTGGCGCAGACTACGTTCCGCGAGGCGACTCGGGACTTTTCGCGCTATCAGTACCGGGGCGAGGGTTCGCTCCTTCGCTGGTTGGTGCAAATCCTTCATAACAAGATTCGTGACAGGGCAGAGTTTTACAGCGCGGGCAAGCGGGACACGGCGCGTGAGCGGCCCATGGGTGGGGGCTCCGACGATCCTGACATGCCTACCCGGGACTTTCCTACGGACGACCTTTCAGTCACTCGGGTTGTGGTCCGGGACGAGTCTTTTGTCCTGTTGCACAAGGCGCTCGATGAACTTTCCCCTGAAAACCGCAAAGCGATCACTCTGGTTTTCTTCCAGGGCTTGACCCTACGAGCCGCCGGGGAAAAGATGGGCGGCAAGTCCGAGGACGCCGTACGCATGATGTTGCGCCGAGCCGAGAGCAAGCTGGGTGAACGACTCAAGAATGTGCTCGGAAACGAGGGCAAGGACTAGGCAGGTGCGCTTGACTCTTACGCTCTCCCTTGTTCTTGGCGTTCTGGCCTGCGTCTCCACGCAGGATGACGTGACCAAGCTCGGCGAAATTCGCCGCCCGAATATTCTTTGGATCTCGGTGGAGGACATGAGTCCTTGGCTAGGTTGTTATGGGGACGAGCTCGCCCAGACGCCGGTCCTGGATGCGCTTGCCGCGGAAGGGTTGCGGTACACCCAAGCTCACGCCACCTCGCCGGTTTGCTCCTGCGCTCGGTCCACATTAATCACCGGTTGCTGGGCCACGGAGATTGGCTCCATGCACCATCGCGCGGGAAAACCCAGTTCTGCAGCGGTTGCACGCAATCCAAAGGCTTACGCGGCCATTCCGAGTTACGAGGCAACGCCCTCCCCGGAAGTGCGCTGCTTCCCCGAAATCCTGCGCGCAGCGGGGTATTACTGCACCAACGCCGCCAAGCAGGACTACCAATTCCGGGCTCCCGTGACGGTTTGGGATGAGAGCGGTGGCAAGGCCCACTGGCGCAATCGGCCGGACCCGAGCCAGCCCTTTTTCAGTGTGATCAACCTGGCCATGACCCACGAGAGTCGCACCTTCCCCAAGGCCCGGCGGGCCCCCGAGGTCACCGATCCATCCAGGGTCTCCGTGCCGCCTTACTATCCTGACACGCCTCTCGTGCGTCAGGATTTGGCCCGCACCTACGACAACATTGCGGCGATGGACGAGCGCGTGGGCAAGATCTTGGCGCAGCTCGATGAGGATGGCTTAGGGGAAGAAACGGTGGTCTTCTTTTTCACCGATCACGGAGTGGGGCTGCCCCGAGGGAAACGCAGTCTCTACGCCTCGGGTACCCACGTGCCCTTGATCGTTCGCTTGCCTGGCGGCCAGCCCGAGACGGTCGAGCGTATGGTGAGTTTCATTGACTTTGCCCCGACGGTCTTGTCCCTCGCTGGAATTGAAGCTCCGGATTGGATGGGCGGGCGCGCATTCATGGGTCAACACGAGCGTGACGGCCGGGAGCATGTGACCTTTCATGCGGATCGCATGGACTCGGAGACGGACCGGACCCGGGCGATCAGCGATGGGCGCTGGCGTCTCTTATTGAACCTGATGCCGGAGCGGCCGCATCTCTATCCGGTGGCCTATGCCAATTCGATTCCCATGATGGGGGACATCAAGGCGTTGCAAGCGTCCGGCGAGGGAACTCCCCGCCAGTGGCAGATGCTCTTGAATCCCAAGCCCGCGCGGGAATTGTATGACACCCAAAGCGATCCCCATGAGGTGCAGAATCTGATCGAGGACCCTGCGCATTCCGAGCGCGCGGCAGCATTGGAAAAGACCCTTCTGGCTTGGATGGAGTCCACCCGGGATTTGGGGCTGATGGGGGAGGGAGAAATGGTGCGCACGCAACTTTGGCCTCCCCATGGGGAGCAGCCCCTCACCGAGGCTCCGACCCTGACCAACGGGCGAGGTCTTCGTTGCGCGACCCCTGGTGCCTCCATCGGCTGGCGCGAGCCCGGGGAGAAAAGTTGGAGGGTGTACCAGCCGAGCACGGTTCTGCCCCGTACTGGCTTCATTCAGGTGGTCGCCCACCGCATCGGGTTCAAGCCAAGCGAACGGCAACGGGTGCAGCTGGGGGAGTAACAGGCTTGGGCGCTGGTCCCTATTCCGCACAACCTGCCGAAATTCTTGTCGCCCCACCCCGGGTTCGGGAGTAAAATCCCGCCCCCTAAAAGGGCCGTTAACTCAATTGGTTAGAGTGCCATCCTCACACGGTGGAAGTTGGTGGTTCGAGTCCACTACGGCCCACCACCATGCTGTTTCCCATGGTGGATTGCCCTCGCAGAAAGCAATTCGAGAACCTCAGGGCCTTCGATCTCATTGGCCCGCACGCCAACCTCGAACTCTTTGGTCACGGTTTGAGTACACTGATGCCAGACACCCCATGGCACACGACCAACAACGCTGGATCGAGGAGTTAGCTCTCTTGCGCCGGGCCCAGACTCCCTGCGCTCTGGTCACCGTCGTTGGCATCACCGGCAGCACGCCGCGTGATGTGGGCGCGCGCATGATCGTGACGACCGAGAGTTTGGCCTTTGGAACCATCGGCGGCGGCAGGCTGGAGCACCTAGCCATGGAGCGTGCCCGGGAACTCTTGCACGGAGCGATTCCTTGCACCCAAAACCTCGACTTGCCCCTGGCGGAGCGAGCCGGGCAGTGCTGCGGCGGACAGGTCTCCTTGCTGATCGAAGTGTTCGTCTGGCAGGCCCGTCAAGTTGCGGTATTTGGCGCGGGTCACGTGGGCCAAGCCCTGGGTGGTCTGGCCCCCTGGATGGGGGCCGACGTTGTCTTGATCGATTCTCGCAGCGAGGAGACCCTTGAGCCCAAACTCCCGGCCGAACCAGCATTTCGTCTGCTCTTCAGCGCTGCACCCGAAGCTGAGCTGGAGGAACTCAGCCCGGATGCCTGCGTGCTGATCATGACCCATGACCACGCCCTGGATCTGGCCCTATTGGAAGCAGCCCTCAAGCGACCGTTTCCCTACATCGGTTTGATCGGATCCGAGCGCAAATGGCAACGCTTTCGGGGCCGCTTGACCCAGCGGGGAATGGACTCCCAGCAATTCGAGCGTGTTCATTGCCCCATTGGTGGAGCACGCCCATCCAAGGAACCTGGCGCAATCGCCCTGGCCGCCGCAGCCGAGATTCTCTCCGTGCTTTCCTCGATTGAGGCACTCGGAGAGCCGGGAGTGCCCGACTACCGTATTTAGACCGCGATCTCCCACACGTGGACGTTTGGACCGTAAGGAGTAGACGTCTAAACTCTGTCCACCATGCGATTGATCCAGCCCCTATTTTTCCTGACGATTTTACTCGTCGCTTGCAGCGGCGGTTCCGACACCGAGGAGACCCGATCTCCCCAGGATCGTGCGCGGGATTTGATCATCGAAGCCCAGGAAGTCGCCACCACGGGGAACACCCCCAAGGCTGCGGAATTGCTGGCACGTTCCTTGGCATTGGATCCGGATCATGTGGGGGCCTGGCACAGTTTGGGGGAGATGCGTTTGCTCTCGGGCCTCGATGGGGTATTTGAGGCCCTTGATCGTGCCGAGGCCATGGGCTTGGACAGCGCGCGCTTTCACCAAACCCGGGGGGAAGCTTATGAGGCGGAGGAACAGGATTCCCAGGCTAAGTTAGAGTTCGCCATGGCTCTTGAACGGGAGCCCTTTCGCAAGGAAGCCTGGTTCCGCTTGGCCCAAGTCGAGCGCCGCCTAGGCAATGAGTTTGCCGCTGCGGAATCTCTCGCGGAGTTCGCACGCATCGATCAAGCGGAGCGCAGCCTGATGACTTCTTTGCAAGCGGCGGAGGCGCAACCGGAGGATGCCATGCTCGCGGCGGCGACGGCTTCCGCGCACTTAGAGATGGGCTATGTGGAGGAGGCCCAGGAGTGGGTGGACCGTGCGTTCGCGATGCGCAACAATATCCCCGAGGCGCACATGGTCGCCGGACGTATCGCACGCTTACAAGGGGATCCTGACACGGCACTCGTGCATTTCGAGTTGGTCACTTCCCTATCCCAGTACGATCCCCGGCCCTGGATAGAACGCAGCGAGATGGCCCTGTCCGCGGGTGACCACCAAGCTGCGCGCAACTATGCCCACCAGGCCACGGATGTGGCTGGGGCTGACCCGCGGGTCTTCTTGGCCCAGGCCCGCATCTTGATCGCCCTTGATGCCTTGGACGACGCTCTGGCTTCCTGTGAAGCTGCCCTCATGCGTGACCCCAAGCGCGAGGAAACCTTGCAGCTGCACGCTCATATTTGGGACCTGATGGTAAAGGCCAATGAGCCGGCGGGGAAAGACGATTGAACAAGCGCTTGGGCTGGATTCTTTTAGCGAGCTTGCCCCTTGGTGCTTGCGATCCTGGTGCCCAGGATCCAAGTCTTTGGTTCGAGGCACGGACCCTGAGCGATGGGGAGTTCGCCAACGTAAGCGGTACGGCAGAAAAAGACTTTGTGAGCGACTCCTTTGGAGCCGGCGTGGCCCTGCGGGATTTCAATGGAGACGGGCACTTGGACATTTTCGCCATTGGTGGTGGTGATGCGCAGGGCAAAGCGAACGGGGATGCGCTCTTTTTTGGGGATGGTACAGGTGGCTTTGAACGCGCGCCAAGAGAACTCAGCCTAGAGGCGACTCCCGGCGGTCGCGCCTATGGAGTCAACGCCCGGGACTTTGACGGGGATGGGGATGTGGACCTTTACATCACCCGCCGCGGGCCGAATCGCCCGTTGTGCAACCAGGGGGATGGGACCTTCGAAGATCAAAGCGAGGTGAGCGGTCTTGGGGATCCAGCCTGGAGCACCGGCGCTGCTTGGCTTGATTTCAACGGGGACGGGATCCTGGATCTATTCGTGGTCAACCACATTGAATTCGATCTGGACGCCGTGAACGAGCGGGGCAAGAGCCTCTATCTGGGCCAAAATGTGTACTACGGCCCCACGGGTTTGCCGGCGCAGGCGGATCACTTGTATCTTGGTCAAGGGGATGGGACCTTTGAGTTGGCTGATGTGGGGCCGGAATTGGGGAGCAACCCTCACTATGGCTTTGGGGTCATCGTCTTTGATGAGGATCAAGACGGGGACTTGGATTTGTATGTGGCCAACGACACCACTCCCAATCAGCTTTGGCGTAATGATGGGGGCGCAGGAATGAGCGACCAGGCCGCGCGTCTTGGTTGTGCACTCTCCATGGAGGGAGGCCCCCAGGCGGGCATGGGTGTTGCTCTTGGGGACGCAGACGGAGACCTGCAGCCCGAACTGTTTATCACTAATTTCTCGAACGACTACTTCACCCTGTATCGTCGCGGGGAAGATGGTTTTTGGCGCGATCGCACCACTCGCTCACGACTGCATGCCCTCACTTGGAAATCCCTGGGTTGGGCTTGTGGTTTTGGGGACTTGGACAGCGATGGCGATCAGGACCTCTGGGCTTTCAACGGTCACGTGTACCCACAGATGGACGCGGTACCCAACGGCCCGAGCTATGCCCAAGTGGCCCAGGTGTTTGAGAACGACGGGAGCGGACGCTTTTCCGTGCCCGAACACGGTGGTGGCCCCGGCATGGGGACTCCTCGGTCTGGCCGGGGTGGCGCAGTGGGGGACCTGGACCATGACGGGGATTTGGACATGGTGATGGGCGTCTTGGATGGTTCGCCGGTGGTGCTAGAGAACTCGGGGCGCGGGGGTAATTCACTCATGGTGGAACTGGTCGGCGAGGGTGGCAACCGCGAGGCCATTGGTGCGACGGTTGAAGGACAGGTTGGGTCCAAGATTCAAAAACGTTGGGTGGGCTCGCAGGCAGGGTTTCTTTCCAGTAGTGATCCTCGCTTGCACTTTGGCCTGGGCGAGGGGCAACAACTCGATCAACTGCGGATCCTCTGGCCGAACGGCAGCCGCCTAGATGTTGGTCCTTTGCAAGCGGGGCAAATCCATCGCATTGATCAAGCGACGGGACAGGTTCAATCGGAGCCGAGGGACCACTGATGGCTGATACAAAATGGATGGCGTCGGAGGAGGATGGGTCGAAGTCGGGCGCATCGGTCCAGAACTCGGCTAGCAGGCCCCAACCGGCCCAGTCCCACGCAGGTCTCCAACGGTTATTGCTTGTGCTGTTTGCGGGCGGGTTAGTCCAGATCTTGATACGGATTCAGGACTGGGCCCAAAACCCCCTGAGTCATGTGCCACGGGTGGATGCTGCTCACAATTGGGAGTGGGCTTCGCGCATCGCCGGGGGCGAGTTGATTGGGGACGTGCCTTTCTTTGGGGCGCCGCTAGCTCCCTATGTGGCCGGCCTCTTGCGCGCCTTGGGGGGAGGCCTCTTGGCTTGGCAAGTTCTGGGAGTTGTGTTCTTGATGGGGTCTGCTGCCCTGGTGGGGCGTGCGGCCATGAGAGCTTTTGGAGGGGCGCTTGCCCCAGCCCTGGCTGCGGGCCTTGTGCTCTTCACCACCGACTGCGCTCATGCCCCCGGACGGGTTCTGTCCGGATCCCTGCAGCTGTTGTTGATGGCTTGGGTGCTTGAGCGCGTGGTGGCCTGC